>NZ_JAWUEI010000016.1:0-102057 GCF_036663495.1 Enterobacter sp. 342 | reverse complement strand
TCAGAAGTGAAACGCCGTAGCGCCGATGGTAGTGTGGGGTCTCCCCATGTGAGAGTAGGGAACTGCCAGGCATCAATCAAGAAGAACCCCGTACCGAAAGGTGCGGGGTTTTTTGCTTTGGATCTTGCACGTTCTCTCCTTGAAACTTTCTCACCTTTCACTTGCAGACTCGACATTCAGATCATTTCTGGTTATTGTTGGCTGTCTGGATGTCTAAACGTTTATACGTATGCTGTGAGGATATAAGGTTATGCCGATTCGGGTGCAGGACGAGCTACCAGCCGTCAATTTCTTACGTGAAGAAAATGTCTTTGTCATGACGGCTTCACGCGCTACAGGTCAGGAAATTCGCCCGCTGAAGGTGCTTATTCTCAATCTGATGCCAAAAAAGATCGAAACAGAAAACCAGTTTCTTCGTCTGCTTTCGAACTCCCCGCTGCAGGTTGATATCCAGCTGCTACGTATTGATGCCCGTGAGTCGCGGAATACACCTTCTGAGCATCTGAACAATTTCTACTGTAACTTCGATGACATCCGCGATGAAAACTTCGATGGACTGATTGTAACGGGAGCACCGCTGGGCCTGGTTGAATTCAATGATGTTGCCTACTGGCCACAGATAAAACAGGTGCTGGAGTGGGCAAAAGATCACGTCACCTCCACGCTCTTTGTCTGTTGGGCGGTACAGGCGGCACTGAATATCCTTTATGGCATTCCAAAGCAAACCCGCACTGAAAAGCTCTCTGGCGTATATGAACACCATATTTTGCATCCACACGCATTACTGACACGCGGATTTGATGACACTTTCCTTGCCCCTCACTCTCGCTATGCCGATTTCCCGGCACAGCTGATCCGCGATTACACCGATCTGGAGATCCTGGCTGAAACGGAAGACGGAGATGCCTACCTGTTTGCCAGCAAAGATAAGCGTATTGCTTTTGTCACCGGGCATCCCGAGTATGACCCAAACACCCTCGCGGCGGAGTTTTTCCGTGACGTCGAAGCGGGTCTGAATCCGGATGTTCCGTACAACTATTTCCCGAAAAACGATCCGCAAAACAAACCGAGAGCAACCTGGCGCAGCCACGGGAATTTGCTGTTTACGAACTGGCTCAACTATTACGTCTACCAAATTACACCATACGATCTGCGTCACATGAATCCGACGCTGGAGTAATCTTCTGCATTCAACGATCCTAAAGCGTTTCAGCTATTCAGATCAGGCACCTTCGGGTGCCTTTTTTATTTCCGAAATACCACTCACCGTGCAATAAAACTTTAATTTCAATTAAATCAATAAATTGCTATCAATAACAAATTAAAATGGAAATTGTTTTTGATTTTGGAAAAAATATAGATAGTCTTAATTCTGCTGAGCGAAAACTACCCAACGATCTTTCGTTCGCACTGGGGATGTGAATTTGGATCTTTGATGAGGAGCAGAGTGATGACTCAACAGGCAACGACGGTCGATGAACTGGCCTTTACCCAGCCGTATGGCGAGCAAGAACAGCAAGTTTTGACGGCGGAAGCGGTAGAATTTCTGACTGAGCTGGTGACGCGCTTTACACCACAGCGTAATAAGCTGCTGGCAGCGCGCATTCATCAGCAGCAGGAAATTGACGATGGCAAGTTGCCTGGTTTTATTTCGGAAACCGCTTCCATTCGCCGTGGCGAGTGGAAAATCCGTGGCATTCCCGAAGATTTACAGGATCGCCGCGTTGAGATCACAGGGCCGGTAGAGCGCAAAATGGTGATCAACGCCATGAACGCGAACGTTAAAGTCTTTATGGCTGATTTTGAAGATTCTCTGGCACCGGACTGGCGTAAGGTCATTGAGGGGCAGATCAATCTGCGCGACGCTGTTAACGGCACCATCAGCTACACCAACGAAGCCGGTAAAATTTATCAACTCAAACCAAACCCGGCGGTTCTGATCTGTCGTGTACGCGGGCTTCATCTGCCCGAAAAACATGTCACCTGGCGTGGTGAAGCCATTCCGGGCAGCCTGTTTGATTTTGCTCTCTATTTCTTCCACAACCACAAAAAGCTGCTGGCAAAAGGTAGCGGCCCTTACTTCTATTTGCCTAAAACCCAATCCTGGCAGGAAGCGGCTTGGTGGAGCGAGGTATTTAGTTATGCAGAAGATCGTTTCAACCTGCCGCGTGGCACCATCAAAGCCACGCTGCTGATTGAAACGCTGCCCGCCGTGTTCCAGATGAATGAAATTCTGCATGCCCTGCGCGATCACATTGTCGGCCTGAACTGCGGGCGCTGGGACTACATTTTCAGCTACATCAAGACCCTGAAGAATTATCCCGATCGCGTACTGCCGGATCGTCAGGTTGTCACCATGGATAAACCGTTCCTGAGCGCTTACTCGCGTCTGCTGATCAAAACCTGCCATAAGCGTGGTGCCTTTGCGATGGGCGGCATGGCAGCGTTTATTCCAAGCAAAGATGCGGAGCGTAATAGCCAGGTACTCAACAAGGTGAAAGCCGATAAAGAACTTGAAGCACGCAATGGTCATGACGGGACGTGGATCGCGCATCCGGGCCTGGCGGATACGGCAATGGAAGTCTTTAACCGCGTACTCGGGGACAATAAAAACCAGCTGTTTGTCACGCGCGAAGAGGATGCGCCAACAGCCGAAGAACAACTGCTGGCACCGTGTGCGGGTGAACGTACCGAAGAGGGTATGCGTGCCAATATCCGTGTCGCCGTACAGTACATTGAAGCGTGGATCTCCGGTAACGGCTGTGTGCCGATCTACGGCCTGATGGAAGATGCCGCGACGGCAGAGATCTCCCGTACTTCAATCTGGCAGTGGATCCACCATCAAAAAACGCTCAGCAACGGTAAACCGGTAACCAAATCCCTGTTCCGTCAGATGCTGGCTGAAGAGATGCGGGTGATCCAGGACGAGCTGGGTGAGCACCGCTTCAGCAGTGGACGTTTTGACGACGCTGCACGCCTGATGGAGCAAATCACCACATCAGATGACTTAATCGACTTCCTGACCCTGCCGGGCTACCGCTTCCTGGCGTAACTCACCACATAACAATATGGAGCATCTGCACATGAAAACCCGTACCCAACAAATCGAAGAGTTAAAGAAAGAGTGGACACAACCTCGCTGGGAAGGCATCCGCCGTCCGTACAGCGCGGAGGAAGTGGTGAAATTACGCGGCTCGGTCAATCCGGAATGCACGCTGGCGCAAAATGGCGCAGCGAAAATGTGGAAACTGCTGCACGGTGGTTCCAAAAAAGGTTATATCAACAGCCTTGGCGCGCTGACGGGCGGTCAGGCACTCCAGCAGGCTAAGGCGGGGATTGAAGCCATTTACCTGTCCGGCTGGCAGGTCGCGGCGGACGCCAACCTGGCCTCCAGCATGTACCCGGATCAGTCGCTCTATCCGGCGAACTCGGTGCCGTCGGTCGTGGATCGGATCAACAACACCTTCCGCCGAGCGGATCAGATCCAGTGGGCGGCAGGCATTGAGCCCAACGATCCGCGCTTTATTGATTACTTCCTGCCGATCGTTGCGGATGCGGAAGCGGGCTTCGGTGGCGTGCTGAACGCCTTCGAGCTGATGAAATCGATGATTGAGGCCGGTGCAGCGGCCGTTCACTTCGAAGACCAGCTGGCGTCAGTGAAGAAGTGCGGACATATGGGCGGCAAAGTACTGGTCCCGACTCAGGAGGCGATTCAGAAATTGGTTGCGGCGCGTCTGGCTGCGGACGTGCTCGGTGTGCCGACATTGGTCATTGCCCGTACTGATGCGGATGCAGCTGACCTGATCACCTCAGATTGCGACCCGTACGACAGCGAGTTCATTACCGGCGAACGTACCAGCGAAGGCTTCTATCGTACCCATGCGGGTATTGAGCAGGCGATCAGCCGTGGCCTGGCATATGCCCCGTATGCGGACCTGGTCTGGTGCGAAACCTCCACGCCGGATCTGGCTCTGGCAAAACGCTTTGCCGATGCTATTCACGCGAAGTACCCGGGCAAACTGCTGGCCTATAACTGCTCGCCGTCCTTCAACTGGCAGAAAAAGCTGGACGACAAAACGATCGCCAGTTTCCAGCAGCAGCTATCTGACATGGGCTACAAATACCAGTTCATTACCCTGGCGGGTATCCATAGCATGTGGTTCAACATGTTCGACCTGGCGCATGCCTATGCGCAGGGTGAGGGTATGAAGCACTACGTAGAGAAGGTGCAGCAGCCGGAATTTGCCGCGGGTAAAGACGGTTACACCTTCGTGTCTCACCAGCAGGAGGTGGGAACCGGCTATTTTGATAATGTGACCACGATTATTCAGGGCGGCACCTCCTCCGTCACCGCTTTGACGGGATCAACCGAAGAAGCACAGTTCTAAACTTTTCCCCCTCTCCCCCCTCGGGGAGAGGGTTGGGTGAGGGGGATATATGTCGCGTGGTCTGGAATTACTGATTGCCCAAACTATTCTGCAGGGCTTCGATGCCCAGTATGGCCGTTTTCTGGAAGTGACCTCCGGCGCGCAGCAGCGCTTCGAACATGCAGACTGGCATGCGGTTCAGCAGGCCATGAAGCAGCGTATCCATCTCTATGACCACCATGTGGGTCTGGTGGTGGAACAGTTGCGCTGTATCACTGACGGTAAAAGCCCAGACGCGGAATTTTTACTGCGCGTGAAAGAGCACTACACCCGTTTGTTACCCGATTACCCGCGCTTCGAGATTGCGGAGAGCTTCTTTAACTCCGTCTATTGTCGGTTATTTGACCACCGCTCATTATCTCCTGAGCGGTTATTTATTTTCAGCTCCCAGCCCGAGCGGCGTTTTCGTACTATTCCGCGTCCGCTGGCGAAAGATTTCTTTCCCGATCGCGGGTGGGAAAAGCTCCTGCACCGCGTGTTAACGGATTTGCCGCTGCGTTTACCCTGGGAGAATAAAACCCGGGATATCGGTTATATCCACGCGCATCTCACTGAAACCTTCGGCGAGGACGTTCTTGGGCACAGCCATTTGCAGGTCGCCAATGAACTGTTCTATCGCAATAAAGCCGCCTGGTTGGTGGGAAAACTGATTACGCCGACAGCCATCGTGCCGTTCCTGTTACCGATCCACCGTACCGACGACGGCGAACTGTTTGTCGATACCTGCCTGACTACCAGCGCGGAGGCCAGCATCGTGTTTGGCTTCGCCCGTTCCTACTTTATGGTCTATGCCCCGTTACCTGCCGCGCTCGTGGAATGGTTGCGCGAGATCCTGCCGGGTAAAACCACCGCCGAACTGTATATGGCGATTGGCTGTCAGAAGCATGCCAAAACGGAAAGCTATCGGGAGTATTTGCGCTATGTCACCACGGCGGATGAGCAGTTTATTGAAGCACCTGGCATTCGCGGTATGGTGATGCTGGTCTTTACGCTTCCGGGTTTTGACCGTGTCTTTAAGGTGATTAAAGACCGATTCGCACCGCAAAAAGAGATGACGGCTGCACATGTACGCGCCTGCTACCAACTGGTAAAAGAGCACGATCGCGTTGGACGCATGGCCGATACTCAGGAATTCGAAAACTTTGTGCTGGATAAGCAGCAGATCGATCCGGCGCTAATGGCGCTTTTAATGCAAGAAGCATCCGGTAAAGTCACCGATCTTGGTGATAAAATCGTGATTAGCCATCTCTACATTGAACGCCGTATGGTGCCGCTGAACATCTGGCTGGAGCAGTCCGAAGGTCAGGCGCTTCGCGATGCCATTGAGGAGTATGGCAATGCGATTCGCCAGCTCGCCGCTGCTAATATTTTCCCGGGTGATATGCTGTTTAAGAACTTTGGTGTTACCCGTCACGGACGCGTCGTGTTCTACGATTACGATGAAATTTGCTACATGACCGAGGTGAATTTCCGCGACATCCCGCAGCCCCGCTATCCGGAAGATGAACTCTCCGGTGAACCGTGGTACAGCGTCTCGCCGGGCGATGTGTTTCCGGAGGAGTTCCGTCACTGGCTGTGCGCTGACCCGCGAATTGGACCATTATTCGAAGAGATGCACGACGATCTGTTCCACGCCAGCTACTGGCGTGGATTGCAAACGCGAATTAAGAATGGGCATGTGGAAGATGTATACGCCTATCGTCGTAAGCAGCGGTTTTGCGTGCGGTTTAACGAATCCCACCATACGCCAGCGTCACCTCTTTCGCCGCCTTAATCACCAGCGCACCCAGTTCGGTCACGCGATCATCGGTCATGCGTGAAATCGGCCCGGAGATGGAGATGGCGGCAAACGGCTCGCGGTGTTCGTCAAAGATACAGGCTGCAATGCAGCGCAGGCCCAGAGCATGTTCCTCGTCATCAAACGAATAGCCGCGTTTGCGGGTCAGAGCCAGATCCTCTTTAAGATGCACCGGCGAAACCAGCGTCGCGTGGGTGTAGGCGTGCAACCCTTTACGGTGCAATAGCCCCGTCACCTGCTCTTCGCTCAGTTGTGACAGAAACGCTTTCCCCGCCCCGGAGGCGTGCATAGGGAGCTTGCCGCCAATGGGGGCCGACATACGCATCAGCTGCGTACACTGTACCTGGTCGATGATGATCGCCTGATGGTCGCTCTGGTCGAGTACCGCCAGGTTTACCGTCTCGCCGGAATCTTCCATCAGCTTGCGCAGGATCGGGTGCACAATCGCCAGCAGATTACGGCTTTGCAGGAAGCTGCTGCCGACGATAAACGCATGCGCGCCTACAGCCCAGTGTCCCAGCTCACCCACCTGACGGACAAAGCCCAGTTGCTGCATGGTGGTCAGTAGTCGATGTGTTGTGGAGTTCGGCAGGCCAGCCTGCTGGGCCAGCTCCGTCAGGGCCACGCTGTTATGCGACTCGGCTATCCACTCCAGCAGCTTCAAACCGCGCGTGAGCGATTGAACCTGTCCGCCCTGTTGTGCGGCGGTGGTAGCAGCAGGTTTTCTGCCGCGTTTAGCGGGAACGGTCGCGACCATGACGATCTCCTTTTTCTGTATCGTGGAAATCATTTTCGTTTTATTTGGTGAATTTGCAACCGTTATCCTGACTGATCGGAGGAGTGATAGTGAACATGTCTCATGTTACCCCTGTGTGACTTTTCCACCCTGCGAGATTATGCCAGTATGGAATGCAGCCTTTTGGCCTTGTTGAGCGTTGTCGGGAGCAAGTGTGAGCAGCAAAGTAGAGCAACTGCGTGCGCAGTTAAATGAACGAATTCTGGTGCTGGACGGCGGCATGGGCACCATGATCCAGGGCTATCGTCTGAGCGAAGACGATTTCCGCGGCGAGCGCTTTGCCGACTGGCCATGCGATCTGAAGGGTAACAACGACCTGCTGGTGCTGAGCAAGCCGCAAGTCATTACCGATATCCACAACGCGTACTTCGAAGCGGGTGCAGATATCGTTGAAACCAACACCTTCAACTCGACAACCATCGCCATGGCGGATTACCAGATGGAATCCCTGTCGGCGGAGATCAACTTTGAAGCCGCGAAGCTGGCGCGCGCCTGTGCCGACGAGTGGACGGCCCGCACGCCGGACAAGCCGCGCTACGTGGCCGGGGTGCTTGGCCCTACCAACCGCACCGCGTCGATTTCACCGGACGTGAACGACCCGGCGTTTCGTAACATCACCTTTGACCAGCTGGTCGCGGCCTACCGCGAATCGACCAAAGCGCTGGTGGAAGGCGGTTCCGATCTGATCCTGATTGAAACCGTGTTCGATACCCTCAACGCCAAAGCCGCGATTTACGCGGTGAAAGAGGAGTTCGAGGCGCTGGGCGTTGACCTGCCGATCATGATTTCCGGCACCATTACCGACGCCTCCGGCCGTACCTTATCCGGCCAGACAACCGAAGCCTTTTATAACTCACTGCGCCACGCCGAAGCGCTCTCCTTCGGCCTGAACTGCGCACTGGGGCCAGATGAATTGCGTCAGTATGTGCAGGAACTCTCACGTATTGCGGAATGTTACGTCACCGCCCACCCGAACGCCGGTCTGCCGAACGCGTTTGGTGAATACGATCTCGATGCCAACATCATGGCGGCGCAAATCCGCGAGTGGGCCGAGTCTGGTTTCCTGAACATCGTCGGTGGTTGCTGCGGCACGACGCCTGAGCATATCGCGGCCATGAGCAATGCAGTGGCCGGGCTGCCGCCGCGAAAATTACCTGAGCTGCCTGTTGCCTGTCGACTCTCCGGCCTTGAGCCGTTGACCATCGGTGACGACAGCCTGTTTGTGAACGTGGGTGAGCGTACTAACGTCACCGGTTCAGCAAAGTTCAAACGTCTGATTAAAGAAGAGAAGTACAGCGAAGCGCTGGACGTCGCCCGCCAGCAGGTTGAGAGCGGTGCTCAAATTATTGATATCAACATGGATGAGGGGATGCTCGACGCCGAAGCGGCGATGGTGCGTTTCCTCAACCTGATTGCCGGTGAACCGGACATCGCCCGCGTGCCGATCATGATTGACTCCTCTAAGTGGGAAGTCATCGAGAAAGGGCTGAAATGCATTCAGGGTAAAGGCATCGTTAACTCCATCTCGATGAAAGAAGGCGTTGATATCTTTATCCATCACGCGAAGCTGGTACGCCGTTACGGCGCGGCCGTGGTGGTCATGGCCTTTGATGAAGTGGGCCAGGCAGACACCCGCGAGCGCAAGATTGAGATTTGCCGCCGCGCGTACAAAATTTTGACCGAAGAGGTAGGCTTCCCGCCGGAAGACATCATCTTTGACCCGAACATTTTCGCAGTGGCGACCGGGATTGAGGAGCACAACAACTACGCCCAGGACTTTATCGGCGCGTGTGAAGACATCAAACGCGAGCTGCCACATGCGTTGATCTCCGGTGGTGTATCGAACGTATCGTTCTCGTTCCGTGGTAACGACCCGGTGCGTGAAGCTATCCACGCTGTATTCCTCTACTACGCCATCCGTAACGGGATGGATATGGGGATCGTTAACGCCGGACAGCTCGCGATTTACGACGACCTACCGGCAGAACTGCGCGACGCGGTAGAAGATGTGATCCTGAACCGTCGTGACGATGCTACCGAGCGGATGCTGGATCTGGCGGAGAAATATCGTGGCAGTAAATCGGATGAAGCAGCCAACGTTCAGCAGGCCGAGTGGCGTTCCTGGGATGTGAAAAAGCGTCTGGAATATTCGCTGGTGAAAGGTATTACCGAGTTTATCGAACAGGATACCGAAGAAGCGCGTCTTCAGTCCGCACGTCCGATTGAAGTGATCGAAGGGCCACTGATGGACGGCATGAACGTGGTTGGCGATCTGTTCGGTGAGGGCAAAATGTTCCTGCCGCAGGTAGTGAAATCCGCTCGCGTGATGAAGCAGGCGGTGGCCTACCTTGAACCGTTTATCGAAGCCAGCAAAGAGAAAGGCTCCAGCAACGGGAAAATGGTTATCGCCACCGTGAAAGGCGATGTTCACGACATCGGCAAGAATATCGTTGGTGTGGTGCTGCAGTGTAATAACTACGAGATTATCGATCTTGGCGTGATGGTACCTGCGGACAAAATCCTTAAAACCGCACGTGAAGTGAATGCCGACCTGATTGGCCTCTCCGGGCTGATCACCCCGTCGCTTGACGAGATGGTCAACGTGGCGAAAGAGATGGAGCGTCAGGGCTTTACCATTCCGCTGCTGATTGGCGGGGCGACCACCTCAAAAGCGCACACGGCGGTGAAAATCGAGCAGAACTATAGTGGCCCAACGGTCTACGTGCAAAATGCCTCGCGAACGGTAGGCGTGGTGTCCGCGCTGCTCTCTGACACCCAGCGCGACGAGTTTGTTACGCGCACCCGCAAAGAGTACGAAACCGTCCGTATTCAGCATGGTCGCAAGAAACCGCGCACACCGCCTGTCACGTTGCAGGCGGCCCGCGATAACGATCTGGCGTTTGACTGGTCGAGCTATACGCCACCTGTCGCGCATCGTCTGGGCGTGCAGGATGTAACTGCCAGCATCGAGACGCTGCGCAACTACATCGACTGGACGCCGTTCTTTATGACCTGGTCGCTGGCGGGCAAATATCCGCGCATCCTCGAAGACGAAGTAGTCGGTGAAGAAGCACAGCGCCTGTTTAAAGATGCCAACGAAATGCTCGACAAACTGAGTGCGGAGAAAACCCTCAACCCGCGTGGCGTGGTGGGGCTGTTCCCGGCGAACCGCGTGGGCGATGATGTTGAAATTTATCGCGATGAAACCCGCACTCATGTACTGGCAGTGAGCCATCATCTGCGTCAGCAAACCGAGAAAGTGGGTTTCGCGAACTACTGTCTGGCCGATTTCGTTGCACCGAAGCTCTCCGGTAAAGCCGATTACATCGGCGCTTTTGCTGTGACCGGCGGTCTGGAAGAAGATGCCCTTGCGGATGCGTTCGAAGCGCAGCACGATGATTACAACAAAATCATGGTCAAAGCGATTGCCGACCGTCTGGCGGAAGCCTTCGCCGAGTACCTGCACGAGCGCGTACGTAAGGTACTTTGGGGCTACGCGGCCAATGAGAACCTCAGCAACGAGGAACTGATCCGCGAAAACTATCAGGGGATTCGTCCGGCACCTGGCTACCCGGCCTGTCCGGAACACACCGAAAAGGGCACTATCTGGAAGCTGCTGGATGTTGAAGCGCATACAGGGATGAAACTCACCGAGTCGTTCGCCATGTGGCCAGGGGCATCCGTTTCCGGCTGGTATTTCAGCCATCCTGACAGCAAGTACTTCGCTGTGGCGCAGCTGCAACGCGATCAGATCGAAGATTACGCCCTGCGCAAAGGTATGAGTGTCTCTGAAGTGGAACGCTGGCTGGCACCGAATTTAGGCTACGACGCGGACTGACGTCACTTTTCCTTACAACAAACAGGGCGCTCATTGGGCGCCCTGTCTCTTTATGACGTTTAAACCCTTATACTGAACCAAAGGAAAACGAATAACGATAAGGAGGAACATCTTCCGTGCTGACTCTGTTACATCTGCTCTCCGCAGTCGCACTGCTGGTATGGGGCACCCATATTGTCCGTACCGGCGTGATGCGCGTATTTGGTGCCCGTTTACGTACCGTTCTCAGCAGCAGCGTTGAGAAGAAACCGCTCGCCTTCTGTGCGGGTATTGGCGTGACGGCACTGGTTCAGAGCAGCAACGCCACGACTCTGCTTGTCACCTCGTTTGTGGCGCAAGATCTGGTGGCGCTGGCCCCGGCGCTGGTGATTGTACTGGGTGCTGATGTAGGTACCGCGTTGATGGCGCGTATCCTGACCTTTGATCTTTCCTGGCTGTCGCCGTTGCTGCTTTTTATTGGCGTCATCTTCTTCCTCGGCCGCAAACAAACGCGAGCCGGACAGCTCGGACGCGTAGGGATTGGCCTGGGGCTTATCCTGCTGGCGCTGGAACTGATTGTGCAGGCGGTTACTCCCATTACCGAGGCTAATGGTGTTCAGGTCATCTTCGCTTCGCTGACCGGCGACATCATGCTGGACGCGCTTATCGGTGCAGTGTTTGCCATCGTCAGTTACTCGAGTCTGGCTGCGGTACTGCTGACAGCAACACTCACCGCTGCAGGGGTGATCTCCTTCCCGGTCGCGTTATGTCTGGTGATCGGGGCTAACCTCGGTTCTGGCCTGCTGGCGATGCTCAACAACAGTGCCGCTAATGCTGCCGCCCGCCGCGTAGCCCTCGGCAGCTTGCTGTTTAAGTTGGTGGGCAGCCTGATTATCCTGCCCTTTATCCACCCGCTGGCGAACCTGATGGACAACCTTCCTCTGCCGAAGGCGGAGCTGGTGATCTATTTCCACGTGTTCTATAACCTGGTGCGCTGCCTGGCGATGGTGCCTTTTGCTGAGCCGATGGCCCGTTTCTGTGAACGACTTATTCAGGATGAACCGGAGCTGGATGCGCGTCTGAAACCGAAGCATCTGGATACGTCCGCGCTGGATACCCCGGCGCTGGCACTGGCGAATGCCGCTCGTGAGACGCTGCGTATAGGCGATGCGATGGAAACCATGCTCGAAGGGCTACAAAAGGTGATGCACGGTGAGCCACGTGAAGAGAAAGAGCTGCGCAGACTGGCGGACGATATCAACGTGCTTTATACCGCCATCAAGCTCTATCTGGCGCGCATTCCGCAGGATGAACTGGCGGAGGAGGAGTCCCGCCGCTGGGCGGAAATTATCGAGATGTCGCTTAACCTGGAACAGGCCTCAGATATTGTTGAGCGTATGGGGAGTGAAATTGCCGATAAATCGCTGGCTGCGCGTCGGGCGTTCTCTATTGAAGGCTTGAAAGAACTCGAAGCACTGCATGAACAGCTTCTCAGTAACCTGAAGCTGGCGATGCTGGTCTTCTTCTCAAGCGACGTGCCGAGCGCACGCCGTTTGCGCCGTAACAAGCATCGTTTCCGCATCCTCAACCGCCGCTATTCACACGCCCACGTTGAGCGTCTACACCAGCAGAATGTGCAGAGTATCGAAACCAGCTCTCTACACCTGGGACTGCTGGGGGATATGAAACGCCTTAACTCGTTGTTCTGTGCGGTAGCGTACAGCGTGATGGAACAGCCGGATGAAGACGACGAGCGGGACGAGTATTAATCTCTGAAAGCGCCTCGCAAAACTGTTTTGCGAGGCGTGACACCTTATAAAGCGCCATTTACTCTTCAGACCTTACATTTTTAAGGGAATAGAAAATGCTCGTTTATTACGCTACACTTCGCCAATTCATGCGCATTCCGATGGGGGCTCTCATGCGCACTACTCAAGGCATTAAAAAATCAGTTAATG
This sequence comes from Enterobacter sp. 342, assembly GCF_036663495.1. Classification (NCBI taxonomy): domain Bacteria; kingdom Pseudomonadati; phylum Pseudomonadota; class Gammaproteobacteria; order Enterobacterales; family Enterobacteriaceae; genus Enterobacter; species Enterobacter sp. 342. Next base: position 89,261 of record NZ_JAWUEI010000016.1, on the reverse strand, counting down.
TGTCGTTAGCACCAGAAATTCTTGAAGAGGCGCGACGGCTTAAACTTAATCTATCCGCTGTACTCACGGCTGCACTGCAGGAGCAGTTTCGTGCGCATCAGCGCGCCGAGTGGTTAGCAGAAAACAAAGCTTCTATTGAGGCCATTAACCAGTGGGTTGATGAAAACGGCTCTTTTAGTGACTTTCAGAGGTCGTTCTGATGGAGCAATATTTTGCTTATGAGAATGAAGGTAAGGGGAAAACTACCTATCCCTGGTTAATCAATATGCAGCATCCCGTGGCCAACGTGATGAAGCATGTCCTGGTCGCCCCCGCAGTTGAACTTAGCCACCTGGGAGACATTCAACCGCCTGCGAAAGTATGCCCTGTCGTTGAGATAGCGGGTAAGCCTTGCGTGGTCATGATGCACATGATGGCAGGCATATCGCCAAAAGAGTTAGGCGAACGTGTCGCCGATCTTACGCAAAACCGTACTTCATTACGGGATGCACTCGATTTTTTGATCAACGGTTACTAACACTTTTTTGTCAGCCGCAAGGTAAGGTATATTTCGCCCTTCACAGGAGAAACTATGCTGCCAACTCAATCAACCCGATTAAACAAATACATTAGCGAGAGCGGGATCTGCTCACGTCGCGAGGCTGACCGTTACATTGAACAGGGTAATGTGTTCCTCAACGGCAAACGCGCCACCATTGGCGACCAGGTCGTCCCTGGTGATGTGGTTAAAGTGAATGGTCAGGTCATCGAACCCCGCGATGCCGAAGACCTGGTGTTTATCGCGTTGAATAAACCGGTTGGTATCGTCAGTACCACGGAAGATGGCGAGCGGGACAACATCGTTGATTTCGTGAACCACAGCAGCCGTATCTTCCCGATTGGTCGACTGGATAAAGACTCCCAGGGGCTGATTTTCCTCACCAACCACGGCGACCTGGTGAACAAAATTCTACGCGCCGGAAACGACCATGAGAAAGAGTACATCGTCACGGTGAATAAGCCTGTGACGGATGAGTTTATCCGTGGGATGGGGGCGGGCGTGCCAATTCTGGGCACCGTTACGAAGAAGTGTAAGGTGAAGAAAGAAGCACCGTTCGCGTTTCGCATTACGCTGGTCCAGGGTTTAAACCGCCAGATCCGCCGTATGTGTGAGCATTTCGGTTATGAAGTGACGAAGCTGGAACGCACGCGCATCATGAACGTCAGCTTATCCGGGATCCCGCTGGGTGAATGGCGTGATTTAACGGATGATGAGTTGATCGAGCTGTTCAAACTTATTGAGAATTCTTCATCCGAAGCAAAGCCGAAGGCCAAAGCTAAACCTAAAACCCAGGCGATTAAGCGCCCGGTGGTGAAGGCGCCGCAAGCGGAAGAGAAGGGACGAGGCAAACCGGCCAACGGGAAACGCTTTACCCAGCCTGGCCGTAAAAAGAAAGGGCGCTAATCAGCGCCTTCCACGAGTCGATGTGTTGGCAGACCACGAGAAGGTCGCCTCCGCATCGGGTTTATAAGCCTGCTGCTTTTTCAGTTTGCGGGCTTTTTTCGCCTCAGCCTCACGCTGTGTCATCAATTTATCGATGTACTCTTTTTTAACCTGATTCGTTTCGGCGTTCGTCAGCGTACGGCCATGTGCGATACGGGCGCGGTCAAGAAGCGTTTTCAGTTCGCGCTGCTCGGCTTCCGTCATGTCTTTCTGGGTCAGTCGTGGTGTAGCCATTGCTGAAGCCTCCTGATGGGGAGGCTTCAGTGTAAAGCAAGCAGCGTAAATTAACTCTGCTTCACCGCATCTTTTTTGGGTTGTTCATCAATCGGCTTACCGGACCAGTAACCCGCCAGCAGCGAACCGGACAGGTTATGCCAGACGGAGAACAGTGCGCCAGGTAGGGCCGCCAGTGGTGAAAAGTAAATCTTACCGAGTGCTGCCGCCAGACCGGAGTTCTGCATTCCCACCTCGATTGCCAGCGTGCGACAGGTGGACTCGTCAAAGCCAAACAGCTTCCCGCCCCAGTAACCACCGAGTAATCCAATGGTGTTATGCAGCACCACCGCGATGATCACCACAAAGCCTACAGAAGCAATGTGTGACGCCGAACCGGCCACCACGGCGCTGATGATCGCCAGAATGCAGACCATCGAAAACGCTGGCAGGTACGGCTCAACGGCTTTCACCACGCGCGGGAAAAGATGGTGAATGACCAGTCCCAGCGCAATCGGGATCACCACGATTTGCAGAATGCTAAGCAGCATGCCCATGACGTCCACCTGAATATGTGCGTCCACATACAGGCGCGTTAACAGCGGGGTGGCAATTACGCCAACCAGCGTGGAAACGGAAGAGATAGTGACGGAGAGTGCCACATCGCCTTTCGCAAGATAGATCATTACGTTGGATGCTGTACCGCTGGCCACGCTGCCCACCAGCACCATCCCGGCGGAGAGATCGGGCGGCATCTTAAAGGCCATTGCCAGAAGCCACGCGGCGAGCGGCATCACCAGGTAGTGCAGGAATATGCCTGCAGCGACAGGAGCCGGGCGCGACAGCACACGTTTAAAGTCGTCGATTTTCAGGTGTACACCCATGCCGAGCATGATCAGCATCAGCAGAGTGGTGACCCACGGACCAATGCCGGTGAACGTAGTGGGCGTGTAATACGCGACTATGGAGAGCAGCAGCGCCCATAACGGGAACAGCCGTGTGATGGCGGATAACATAGGTATTTCCTTGCGATTGTGTTGTGTTTAGTTATGAAAAAGCCGGGTCTGTGCCCGGCTTATAGGTATTGTTTATCGTGCTAACGAATTTTATTCAAACAAATTCTGATGAAGTTTCTGCACCACCTGTTCCGCCTGATCGGCAGGGACCAGGAAGCAGAGGTTATAGCTGGATGCACCGTAACAAATCATACGGATGTTGAACGGGTCGAGTACGCCGAAGACCTCTTTCCCTACACCGCAGGCACGCGACAGCTTGTTGCCGATGATGGCAACCAGCGCCAGATTTTCTTCTACTTCCACGCGGCACAGTTCAGAAAGCTCAATCAGCAGTGACTGGGTCAGCAGGGTGTCACCGGTGGAGGTGGAACCGGTAGTATCCAGTGTCAGCGCGATGCTCACTTCGGAGGTGGTGATCAAGTCTACAGAGATGTTATGGCGCGCCAGAATGCCAAACACTTCCGCCAGGAAGCCACGGGAGTGCAGCATATTGTGGCTGTGCAGCGTGACCAGCGTCTGGCGACGGCGCAGAGCCAACGCGCGGAACAGTGGTGGATTTTCTGTTTTCTTGCAGACCAGCGTGCCGCCTGCTTTCGGGTCTTTACTGGAACCGACGAAGACCGGAATATCGCTGCGTACGGCAGGCAGCAACGTTGCCGGGTGCAGCACTTTCGCACCGAAGGTGGCCATTTCTGCCGCTTCTTCAAAAGCGATCACATCAATACGTTTAGCCGCAGAAACAACGCGCGGGTCGGTGGTGTAAATGCCTGGAACGTCAGTCCAGATATCCACGCGCGTTGCATGCAGGGCTTCGCCCAACAGTGCGGCGGTGTAATCGCTGCCGCCACGGCCAAGCGTGGTGGTGCGGCCTTTCGCTTCACTGCCGATAAAGCCCTGGGTGATCACGATACCGTCTGCCAGACGGGGAGCCAGCTGCTGATTGGTCAGCTCCGCCAGCGCTTCAACGTCCGGCTCGGCGCGGCCAAAGCGATCACTGGTACGCATCACTTTACGCACGTCAAACCACTGCGCCTGAATGTTACGCTCGCGCATGATTTCCACAAACAGCAGAGTCGACATCAGTTCGCCATGGCTGACCAGTTCATCGGTCAGGGCGGTGGAGGTGGCCAGAGAAGCCGCTTCAGCCAGCGTGGTAATATTTTCCAGCAGGCGTTCCACTTCTTCGCGGATGACATTCGGGTTCTGCAGACGTTCAAGGATGTCGAACTGAATTTTGCGCAGTGCATCCAGCTTAACGAAACGCTCGGTCGCTTCCAGTCCTTCAGACAGAGAAACCAGCAGGTTCGTCACGCCAGCAGAGGCAGAAAGCACCACCAGGCGGGTATTCGGATCGGCTAGCACCACATCGGCGCTGCGGTTCATGGCATCGTAATCGGCCACACTGGTGCCGCCAAATTTGGCGACCACAAAACTCGTCATAACAACCTCGTGTCAGGGAATGAATAAAGCGACCTTGGCACAAGAATGAAACGAAAACAGGTGCAGGCGCAAAATACGGCCCTATAAATAAAATGCGGGGGAGGTCCTGTCAATGCCGGGATTATGCGGATTTTTCATGGGGGGGTACCCCTGAGAAACAGGACTTATAACAGGGCCATATTTTATGCTTCATTTTACCCGGTTTTGACCGACATTTCGCCCCCTCAGGAGCGCTCGCCAGCAGCTATACTTTTCGGGTCTTTTCACCTGCGTTTGATGCAGGCCAGGGCAATGGCATAAAAACCATCACAATTTTTATTTGCAGGCGCTACAATCGACCGCAGTCACAATTCTCAAATCAGAAGAGTATTGCTAATGAAAAACATCAACCCAACGCAGACCGCTTCCTGGCAGGCACTACAAAAACATTTTGATGAAATGAAAGACGTCACTATCGCGGAGCTGTTCGCGAAAGATGCCGATCGTTTCAACAAATTCTCCGCGACCTTTGATGACCTGATGCTGGTGGATTTCTCCAAAAACCGCATTACCGAAGAGACGCTGGCGAAACTGCAGGATCTGGCAAAAGAGACTCAGCTTGCCGATGCCATCAAATCCATGTTCTCCGGTGAGAAGATCAACCGTACCGAAGACCGTGCTGTGCTGCACGTGGCGCTGCGTAATCGTAGCAATACGCCAATCATCGTTGATGGCAAAGATGTGATGCCGGAAGTGAACGCGGTGCTGGAAAAGATGAAAGCCTTCTCCGAAGCGATCATCTCTGGTAGCTGGAAAGGTTACACCGGCAAAGCCATCACCGACGTGGTTAACATCGGTATCGGTGGTTCTGACCTCGGCCCATTCATGGTGACCGAAGCGCTGCGTCCATATAAAAACCACCTCAACATGCACTTTGTCTCTAACGTCGATGGTACCCACATCGCTGAAGTGCTGAAGAACGTGAACCCGGAAACGACTCTGTTCCTGGTCGCATCTAAAACCTTCACCACTCAGGAAACCATGACCAACGCCCACAGTGCGCGCGACTGGTTCCTGAAGACTGCTGGTGACAACAAGCACGTGGCGAAACACTTCGCGGCGCTGTCCACCAACGGCAAGGCAGTTGGCGAGTTCGGGATTGATACCGCGAACATGTTTGAGTTCTGGGACTGGGTTGGCGGCCGTTACTCTCTGTGGTCTGCAATCGGTCTGTCCATCATCCTGTCTGTCGGCTTCGACAACTTCGTTGAGCTGCTCTCAGGCGCGCATGCGATGGATAAACACTTCTCCAGCACCGCACCAGAGAAAAACCTGCCTGTGCTGCTGGCGCTGATTGGTATCTGGTACAACAATTTCTTCGGCGCTGAAACCGAAGCGATCCTGCCATACGATCAGTACATGCACCGTTTCGCGGCCTACTTCCAGCAGGGCAACATGGAATCCAACGGTAAATACGTTGACCGTAACGGCAACGCCGTGGATTACCAGACCGGCCCAATCATCTGGGGTGAGCCGGGCACGAACGGTCAGCACGCGTTCTACCAGCTGATTCACCAGGGCACCAAAATGGTACCGTGCGATTTCATCGCCCCGGCTATCACCCATAACCCACTGTCCGACCACCATCCGAAGTTGCTGTCTAACTTCTTCGCCCAGACCGAAGCGCTGGCATTTGGTAAATCCCGCGAGGTGGTAGAGCAGGAATACCGTGACCAAGGTAAAGATCCGGCAACCCTGGACCACGTTGTGCCGTTCAAAGTGTTCGAAGGCAACCGCCCAACCAACTCCATCCTGCTGCGCGAAATCACGCCGTTCAGTCTGGGTGCGCTGATTGCCCTGTATGAGCACAAGATCTTCACCCAGGGCGCGATCCTGAACATCTTCACCTTTGACCAGTGGGGCGTTGAGTTGGGTAAACAACTGGCAAACCGTATCCTGCCAGAATTGGGTGACGATAAAGCAATTGCCAGCCATGACAGTTCGACAAATGGTTTGATCAACCGTTATAAAGCATGGCGTGCGTAATTAAAATGTCATGAAAAATGCCGGCGATATGCCGGCATTTTTTTATCGGATAATTCCTGATGTCTATTATCTCGCTCAAATTCTTCTACTGAGTTTTATCTGAAAAAATCCATTAACACGTTAATCGCTGCGGTTTATTTTAGGAGTATACGGATAATTAATTTTAGTGTGTTTATTTTATCTTGTTGATTTTGTTCAATTATATATTAATCTTATTTTTCTTACATTCCGGTTTTATCCATTAGTCTGAAAACCCTCTCCCTATTTACCCTTGCGGCAAACCCTCTGCAGTAGTTGTGTATACTCGAATCCGCCCGAAATTCTTATCGGGCAAATCTCCATTCATTCATTGAAGGGAAATTGTTATGAAGAAAGTACTGTATGGCATTTTTGCCATATCTGCGCTTGCGGCGACATCTGTCTATGCAGCTCCGGTTCAGGTCGGGGAAGCAGCAGGGTCGGCTGCGACGTCTGCGTCTGCGGGGATTTCTACCGCAGCCAGCGCCAGCACCGTAAGTTCAGCCGTGGGTGTCGCGCTGGCGGCAACCGGTGGCGGTGATGGCTCCAATACCGGAACCACGACCACCACAACGACCAGCACCCGGTAATTACGGGTGTTTTAATCATAACCACACTTCGGTGTGGTTATTTCGCCCTTCGGAGAAGAGTCGTGAAGCGACCTGCAATCATCATGATTTGCCTGCTCTTGCAGGCGTGCTCAGCCACCACCAAAGGGCTGGGGAACTCACTGTGGGACAGTATGTTCGGCACACCGGGTGTACATCTGACCGATGATGAACTTCAGAACATGCCGTATGCCAGCCAGTACATGCAGTTAAACGATGGCCCGCAACTGTTTGTGGTGCTCGCTTTCGATGAAAACGGGCAGCAGAAATGGGTGACGCAGGATCAGGCCACCATCGTGACGCAGCATGGACGTCTCGTGAAAACCCTGTTGGGCGGAGACAACCTGCTTGAGGTGAACAATATCGCTGCCGACCCGCTTATCAAACCAAACCAGATCACCGACGGCGCAAGCTGGACGCGCATGATGGGCTGGACCGAGCATAAACAGGTGCGTTACGCCACCGCACGCTCTACCTTCCGCTGGGACGGCCTCGACAGCGTAAAAGTCGGCAGCGACGAAACCCAGGTTCGTGTGCTCGATGAAGAAGTGATCACCGACCAGGCCACGTGGCATAACCGCTTCTGGATCGACGATGACGGACAAATCCGTCAGTCCCTGCAGTATCTCGGTGCCGGATTCTTCCCGGTTAAAACTACGCTTATCAAGGCCGCGAAATCATGAAAACACTTATTCGCGTTGCGCTGATCGCCAGTTTTGCCACGCCGCTTGCCTGGTCTGCCGGAACGGTGAAGGTCTATACCCCGGACAGCACGCAACCCAAAACACTGACCAACGCCGGACATCTGATCGATCTCGTCGGCCAGCCCAGACTGGCGAACAGCTGGTGGCCTGGCGCGGTGATCGCTGAACGCCAGAAGACCGCTGAAGCGGAACAACAGAACAAGGCGCTCCTCGCCAGGCTGACGGGGTTAGCGGAGCAGGAAGAGGGTGACGATGCGGCGGCGATTAACAGCGTTCGCCAGCAGGTTCAGGCACTGAAAATCATCGGTCGGTTACCAGTGAACCTCGATCCAGATGACGTGCGCGTGGCGGAGAACGGTAACCCGGCTCTGGAAGGGGAATACACGCTCTGGCTACCTGCACAACCCTCTACTATCACCGTCTTTGGTCTTATCAGCCACCCCGGTAAAAAACCCTTTACGCCAGGCCGCGATGTGGCGAGCTATCTCGATGAGCAGAGCCTGTTAAGCGGTGCGGATAACAGCTATGCCTGGGTGGTTTACCCTGACGGGCACACACAAAAAGCGCCAGTGGCCTACTGGAACAAACGCCATATCGAACCCGCTCCTGGCAGCATCATTTTTGTCGGTTTTGCCGACCATTTCTGGACGAAAGCGTATGACGGGCTTAACGCCGATATCCTTCGCTCCCTGATCCAGCGGATACCGGAATAATGAAAAGAACCTATCTCTACAGCATGCTGGCACTTTGTGTGAGTGCCGCCTGCCATGCAGAAACGTATCCGGCACCCATTGGTCCGTCTCAGTCAGACTTCGGTGGTGTCGGTTTACTGCAAACACCCACCGCGCGTATGGCGCGTGAGGGTGAGTTGAGCCTTAACTATCGTGATAACGATCAATACCGCTACTACTCCGCGTCGGTGCAACTGTTTCCGTGGCTCGAAACCACGCTGCGCTATACCGATGTGCGTACGAAACAGTACAGCAGCGTCGAGGCGTTCTCCGGTGATCAGACCTACAAAGATAAAGCCTTCGACCTCAAAGTACGTCTGTGGGAAGAGAGTTACTGGATGCCGCAGGTCTCCGTCGGCGCAAAAGATATCGGCGGTACCGGTCTGTTTGATGCGGAATACATCGTTGCCAGTAAAGCCTGGGGACCGTTTGATTTCTCACTCGGTCTGGGCTGGGGTTATCTCGGTACCAGCGGCAACGTCAAAAACCCGTTTTGCTCCTACAGCGATAAATATTGCTACCGCGATAATAGCTACCAGAAAGCGGGTTCGATCAACGGCGACCAGATGTTCCACGGACCGGCGTCGCTGTTTGGTGGTGTTGAATACCAGACACCCTGGCAGCCGTTGCGCCTGAAGCTGGAGTATGAAGGGAATGACTACTCGCAGGATTTTGCTGGCAAGATTGAACAGAAGAGCAAGTTTAACGTCGGCGCCATTTATCGCGTCACCGATTGGGCCGACGTTAACCTCAGCTACGAGCGTGGCAATACCTTCATGTTTGGCTTCACGCTGCGCACTAACTTCAACGACATGCGCCCGCACTACAATGATAACGCACGGCCTGCATACCAGCCGGAGCCGCAGGACGCCATCCTGCAGCACTCGGTGGTGGCAAACCAGCTGACGTTGCTGAAATATAATGCTGGCCTGGCGGATCCGAAAATTCAGGTAAAAGGCGATACGCTGTACGTTACCGGCGAGCAGGTGAAATACCGCGACTTGCGTGAAGGGATCGAACGCGCCAACCGGATCGTCATGAACGATCTCCCGGATGGGATCCGCACGATCCGCGTGACGGAGAACCGTCTCAACCTGCCGCAGGTGACGACAGAAACGGACGTCGCAAGCCTCAAGCGCCATCTGGAAGGTGAACCGCTCGGGCATGAAACCGAGCTGGTGCAAAAACGCGTAGAGCCGATCGTGCCAGAAACCACCGAGCAGGGCTGGTATATCGACAAATCCCGCTTCGATTTCCATATCGATCCGGTGCTGAATCAGTCCGTCGGCGGGCCAGAGAACTTCTACATGTATCAGCTGGGTGTGATGGCGACAGCGGATCTGTGGCTCACCGACCACCTGCTGACCACCGGTAGCCTGTTTGGCAACATTGCTAACAACTACGACAAGTTCAACTACACCAATCCGCCAAATGACTCGACGCTGCCGCGCGTGCGCACCCGTGTGCGTGAGTATGTGCAGAATGATGTCTATGTGAACAACCTGCAGGCCAACTACTTCCAGTACTTCGGCAACGGTTTCTACGGCCAGGTTTACGGTGGGTATCTGGAAACCATGTTCGGCGGGGCGGGGGCGGAAGTGCTGTACCGTCCGGTAGACAGCAACTGGGCATTCGGTATTGATGCTAACTACGTCAAACAACGTGACTGGCGCAGCGCGCAGGACATGATGAAATTCACCGACTATAGCGTCAAAACGGGCCACCTGACGGCCTACTGGACACCGTCGTTTGCCCCTGACGTGTTGGTGAAAGCCAGCGTCGGCCAGTACCTGGCGGGCGATAAGGGCGGCACGCTGGATATCTCTAAACACTTCGACAGTGGCGTAGTGGTGGGCGGTTACGCCACCATCACCAACGTCTCCCCGGACGAGTACGGGGAAGGGGACTTTACCAAAGGCGTATACGTGTCGATTCCGCTGGATCTGTTCTCGTCAGGCCCAACCCGCAGCCGTGCGGCCATTGGCTGGACACCGCTGACGCGCGACGGGGGTCAGCAGTTGGGTCGTAAGTTCCAGCTGTATGATATGACCAGCGATAAGAACATTAACTTCCGTTGATACCTGGCCTACCCGGTGGCACTTCGCCACCGGGCGGATACGCCAAATATAAACAAAAAATATAGATCCCCGTCACATTTTTGCGTTATACAGGAATCTCGCCCTGGAGAATGAGGTGCTGTATGACATCCCTGACTCGCCCGCGCGTTGAGTTTATCTCAACTATCCTCCAGACCGTGCTGAACCTCGGTCTGTTGAGCCTTGGACTGATACTGGTCGTCTTTTTGGGTAAAGAGACGGTGCATCTGGCAGATGTGCTGTTCGCCCCTGAACAAACCAGCAAATATGCGCTGGTGGAAGGACTGGTAGTCTACTTTCTCTACTTTGAATTTATCGCCCTGATTGTGAAGTACTTTCAGTCCGGCTTTCACTTCCCGCTGCGTTATTTCGTCTACATTGGGATCACCGCGATAGTGCGGTTGATCATCGTCGATCATAAATCCCCGCTGGATGTGCTGATCTACTCGGCGGCGATCCTGCTGCTGGTGATCACCCTCTGGCTGTGTAATTCGAAGCGGCTGAAACGCGAATAAAAAAATGGCGGCCCGGAGGCCGCCTAACAACAGTCACAAGTTGGGTCAATACAATACGTCTAAAGTTGAGGGTTGCAGTGGCATAACAAAATGAAACTTAACCTTTCACACCGCCAGCCGTCAGGCCATTCACCAGCCAGCGTTGTGCCAGCAGGAATACCACGGTAATCGGGATGGCGGAGAGCACCGCCGCCGCCGCAAAGTCGCCCCACAGGTAGTTTTGCGGGTTGAGGTATTGCTGCATACCGACGGCCAGGGTGTAGCTATTTACATCGCGCAGTAACAGAGAGGCGACGGGTACTTCGGTGATGGCGGCGATAAACGACAGGATAAACACCACTGCCAGGATAGGTACCGACAGCGGCAGCAGAACCAGCCGGAACGCCTGCCACGGGGTTGCACCATCCAGTGCCGCAGCTTCTTCCAGCGAGCCGTCGATGGTTTCGAAATACCCTTTAATGGTCCACACATGCAGTGCGATACCGCCAAGATAGGCGAAGATTACGCCACCGTGGGTGTTCAGGCCGATGAACGGCACATACTGGCCCAGACGGTCAAACAAGGCATACAACGCGACCAGCGACAGTACCGCCGGGAACATCTGGAAAATCAGCATCCCTTTCAGCAGTGAGGCCTTGCCCGGGAACTTCATACGGGCGAAAGCGTACGCACATGTGGTGGAGAGCGTCACGATACCTATCGCAGTGATCCCGGCGATTTTCACCGAGTTCCACAGCCATAACAGCACCGGGAACGGCGGCGGTGTGACGCGACCATCTGCGTGTTCCACGCTGAAGCCCAGTGCGAGCTTCCAGTGCTCCCAGGAGATTTCGTCCGGGATCAGGCTCCCGGTGGCGAAGTTACCCGAACGCAGGGAGATGGCGATGACCATCAGCAGCGGGAACATGATCGCCGCGATAAAAATCAGCAGGCCTAAATGCGTCGCCAGGAGGCGCAGTTTCTGAGATTTGGGTTGTACCATAGCCATGATCGATGCCCTCCTTAGTCAAATTTCATTCGTGTGGCTTTCAGGTTCACAATCGCCAGTGCGCCAACCAGCAGGAAGATCAGGGTGGCAATCGCCGCCGCCAGACCGAAGTCCTGACCGCCGCCGCCTTCAAAGGCGATACGGTAGGTGTAGCTTACGAGCAGGTCGGTATAGCCTGCTGGCGTGGTGGTGCCAAGACGGTCAGGGCCGCCGTTGGTCAACAGTTGAATCAGCACGAAGTTGTTAAAGTTGAAGGCGAAGCTGGCAATCATCAGCGGCGTAAGCGGCTTAATGAGCAGCGGCAGCGTAATCTTAAAGAAGTTCTGGAACGGACCCGCGCCGTCCATCGCCGAGGCTTCGTACAGATCGTCCGGGATAGCCTTCAGCAGCCCCATGCATAGGATCATCATGTACGGATAACCCAGCCAGGTGTTGACGATGATAATCATCGAACGGGCAGTCGTCGGGTCGCTGAACCAGGCCGGTTTGATACCAAACAGTGCGCTCAACATCATGTTGATTTCACCGAAGCTCTGGTTAAACAGCCCTTTGAAAATCAGAATCGAGATAAACGATGGCACGGCGTACGGCAGAATCAGCAGCACGCGGTAAATCGCTTTGCCTTTCAGGGCTTCCCATTGCACGAGACAGGCCAGAACCATGCCCACTGCCACGGTCAGGATCACGGTCAGAACCGAGAAGACCACCGTCCAGACGAAGATGGCGAAGAACGGTTTCTGAATGCCTTCGTCGGTGAACACGCGAGTAAAGTTGTCCCAGCCGATGGTGACGGTATAGCCAGGGCTGAGCTTATCATCACCCCATTTGCCATCGGCAGTAATGGACTGATAGAAACCAATGTCGTTGTTCGGACGATATTTCACGCCGCTCTGGTTGTTGGTCAGCGTGCCGTCATCCGCCAGCGTGTAGAGAGGCTGCGTGCCGGAGAACTGGCGCAGTGAGCTCATGGTCACTTTGCTTTCGTCTGGCAGTACGGCGGTGAGCTGGGTCAGTGCCTGACGGTTCTGGGTTATAACGCGCAGGTTGGCACGTTCACCTTCCGGCAGCGCTACGGCCTCTTTTAAGGCCAGCTTCTGCTCGCCGCCAAATTTGAACGCGTCGGAGACATAGTATTTGTTGCTTGCTTCGTCAGTAAGCGCTAACTTCCACTCGTTCCCCGCAGGATACAAGCCGAAGTTAAAGGTCTTGCCTGCCTGATACGAGCGATCCAGAAGCACCTGCGTTGCGCGTTCTTGCGCCAGCTGGTTGGTACTGCTGTAGTTGGTAAACGCAATGGCGATAGTACAAATCAGTGGGAAGAGAACAAACAGCCCCATCCCGGCGACGCCAGGGTAGACATAGCGCCATGCATAGGCTTTACGGTTGGCGAAAATATACAGGCCAACAGAACTTAAAATCAGCGTCATGATGGCAAACAGATATTCCCCTTGTACGTACATTAAAACAACAAGGTAACCCACCAGCAGACACAGCAGACCCATCACTGACCATTTCAGCGCGTCGCTTTGCCACCAGTGTTTCTTTTTAATGACATCCATGGGGTTATTCCTCTACAACGGTGGATACTTATCGTCAGGTGGCGCTGCGCTTACCTGACCTACGGATCGTGCCGTAGTCGTAGGGCGGGTAAGCGCATGCGCCACCCGCCATTTTTCAGACTTACTTAGTAATACGACCCTGAGCATCTTTCAGCGCGGCATCAACAGTCTGACGACCGCTTGCCGCATTGATGACCGCAGTACGGGTGGCGTACCAGAACGCTGCCATTTGCGGGATGTTCGGCATGATTTCGCCTTTCTGGGCGTTATCCATGGTGGCCGCAATACGTGGGTCTTTTGCCAGATGATCCTGGAAGGATTTCAGCGCAACGGCACCCAGCGGTTTGTCCTTGTTCACTTCATCCAGACCCTGATCGGTCAGCAGGTAGTTTTCCAGGAACTCTTTCGCCAGCTCTTTGTTCGGGCTTGCTGCGTTGATACCCGCGCTCAGTACACCAACGAACGGTTTAGACGGCTTGCCTTTGAAGGTTGGCAGCAGCGTCACGCCGTAGTTGATTTTGCTCTTGTCGATGTTGGTCCAGGCCCACGGACCGTTGATGGTCATCGCGGTTTCGCCTTTGTTGAACGCAGCTTCTGCGATGGAGTAATCGGTATCCGCGTTCATATGTTTGTTTTTGATGAGGTCAACCAGGAAGGTCAGACCCGCTTTCGCGCCAGCGTTGTCCACGCCCACGTCTTTCACGTCATATTTGCCGTTTTCAAACTTGAACGCATAACCACCATCGGCGGCAATCAGCGGCCAGGTGAAGTACGGTTCCTGCAGGTTGAACATCAGCGCGCTCTTACCTTTCGCTTTCAGCTCTTTATCCAGTTTCGGGATCTCTTCCCAGGTTTTCGGTGGGTTAGGTACCAGGTCTTTGTTGTAAATCAGAGACAGGGCTTCAACCGCGATTGGGTAAGCAATCAGCTTGCCGTTATAGCGAACGGCGTCCCAGGTGAACGGGAACAGTTTGTCCTGGAAGGCTTTGTCCGGCGTGACTTCTGCCAGCAGACCAGACTGCGCGTAACCACCGAAACGGTCATGCGCCCAGAAGATGATGTCCGGGCCGTCACCGGTTGCTGCAACCTGCGGGAATTTCTCTTCCAGCTTATCCGGGTGTTCTACGGTCACTTTGATACCGGTGTCTTTCTCGAATTTTTTACCCACTTCGGCCAGGCCGTTATAGCCCTTATCGCCGTTAATCCAGATTACCAGCTTACCTTCTTCAATTTTGGCGAGAGCCGGTGCGGAAATCATCATTGCTGCAAGGGCGGACAATGCGAAAACACGTGCGCCAGTCTTGATCTTCATATCTGCCATCCTTTTTTGGTGATGTGCTCGTGGATACAATGAGGTGGTTCAACGTGACTCAGTCTCCTTATTTGACATCCTCTTTCCATCCTCCCAACCCCTACGCCCCACCCCCGGTTTGTGTGATCTTCGTTACATAAATTTAAGTTATGAGTGCTGGCGCACATAAAAACACACTGAATTTTGCAGGTGGCTTCACGAATTTCGCCTCAGCCCTCCAGCCGCGGTCGCAGAGCCTGCTCTCTCATCCTCCCGCCTCCTCCCCCATAAAAAAGCTGGGGGGTGGAGGATTCGGGAAAGTAATGGATACCCCATAGTGAACTTATCTTGAATGTTTCTGTCGGTGACAGGTTGTAACGAAGGGAGAAGGGCATGGCGAGCGTACAGCTGCGTAATGTAACGAAAGCCTGGGGTGACGTTGTGGTGTCGAAAGACATCAATCTGGACATCCACGAAGGTGAATTCGTGGTATTTGTCGGCCCATCAGGCTGCGGTAAATCTACTCTGCTGCGTATGATTGCCGGTCTTGAAACTATCACCAGTGGCGATTTGTTTATTGGTGACACCCGTATGAACGACATCCCGCCTGCCGAACGCGGCGTAGGCATGGTGTTCCAGTCTTATGCGCTTTACCCCCATCTGTCTGTTGCCGAAAACATGTCCTTTGGCCTGAAACTGGCGGGTGCGAAGAAAGACGTGATTAACCAGCGCGTCACGCAGGTGGCGGAAGTGTTACAGCTGGCGCACCTGCTTGAGCGTAAACCGAAAGCGCTTTCCGGTGGTCAGCGTCAGCGTGTGGCGATTGGCCGTACGCTGGTGGCGGAACCGCGTGTGTTCCTGCTCGATGAACCCCTTTCTAACCTGGATGCCGCTCTGCGTGTCCAGATGCGTATTGAAATCTCCCGTCTGCACAAACGTCTTGGCCGCACGATGATTTACGTCACCCACGATCAGGTCGAAGCGATGACGCTGGCCGACAAAATTGTGGTGCTGGACGCCGGTCGCGTGGCGCAGGTGGGCAAACCGCTGGAGCTTTATCACTACCCGGCAGACCGCTTTGTTGCGGGCTTCATTGGCTCGCCAAAGATGAACTTCCTGCCCGTCAAAGTGACCGCGACAGCTATTGAACAGGTACAGGTGGAGCTGCCAAACCGCCAGCAAGTCTGGCTGCCTGTTGACAGCGCCAACGTACAGGTAGGGGCAAACATGTCTCTCGGTATTCGTCCTGAGCACCTGCTGCCGAGCCACATCGCTGATGTGACGCTGGAAGGTGAAGTTCAGGTCGTCGAACAGCTTGGTCACGAAACACAGATTCATATCCAGATCCCCGCCATCCGTCAAAACCTGGTCTACCGCCAGAATGACGTGGTGTTGGTAGAAGAGGGTGCCACATTCGCTATCGGCTTGCCGCCAGAGCGTTGCCATCTGTTCCGTGAGGATGGCACTGCATGTCGTCGGTTGCACAAAGAGCCAGGCGTTTAAGCAATCCCAAAAGAAGACACGAAACCGACAGGTGAAGTGTTCAAAGAAAAGCAATGATCTCAGGAGATAGAATGATGATTACTCTGCGCAAACAAGTCCCTCTGGCAATCGCCATTGCGGCAGGCATCCTGTCTGCCCAGGCGGGTGCTGTGGACTTTAAAGGTTATGCTCGTTCCGGCATTGGCTGGACCGGGAGTGGCGGTGAGCAACAGTGTTTCCAGGCAACCGGTGCACAAAGTAAATACCGTCTCGGTAACGAATGTGAAACCTATGCGGAATTGAAACTGGGCCAGGAAGTGTGGAAAGAAGGCGATAAGAGCTTCTATTTCGACACCAACGTTGCGTATTCCGTCTCTCAGCAGAACGACTGGGAATCTACCAGCCCGGCCTTCCGTGAAGCTAACGTGCAGGGTAAAAACCTGATTGAATGGCTGCCAGGCTCCACTATCTGGGCCGGTAAGCGCTTCTATCAGCGTCATGACGTTCACATGATCGACTTCTACTACTGGGATATTTCGGGTCCTGGTGCGGGTATCGAAAACATCGACATGGGCTTCGGTAAACTGTCTCTGGCAGCCACCCGTTCTTCTGAGTCTGGCGGTTCAGCGACCTTCGCCGATCGTGATGCGAACGGTGACCGTATTTATGACAACGTTGTACCAAACGACGTCTTCGACGTTCGTTTAGCGGGCATGGAAATCAACCCAGGCGGTACGCTGGAACTGGGTGTTGATTACGGTCATACCAACATTCCTGACGACTACTACCTGCAGCCAGGCGCCTCTAAAGATGGCTGGATGTTCACTGCTGAACACACCCAGAGCATGATGAAGGGCTTCAACAAGTTCGTTCTGCAGTACGCGACGGACTCTATGACCTCTAACGGTAAAGGCATTCCACAGGGCGGCAGCGTTGATAACGACGGCTCCATGTGGCGTGTGCTGGACCACGGTGCAATTACCCTGGCAGACCGTTGGGACCTGATGTACGTCGGTATGTACCAGAACATCGATCGTGACAACAACAACGGTACCGAGTGGTGGACTGTAGGTGTTCGTCCGATGTTCAAATGGACGCCAATCATGAGCACCCTGCTGGAAGTAGGCTACGACAACGTCAAATCTCAGAAAACTGATGAGAAAAACAGCCAGTACAAAATCACCCTGGCACAGCAATGGCAGGCTGGCGACAGCATCTGGTCTCGTCCGGCTATCCGTGTCTTTGCAACCTATGCGAAGTGGGATGAGAAATGGGGCTACGCGAATAATGGCGATACAGGCTACACCTCTGGCGTAGCGTATAGCGATACTTCTGCGAAAACCTTCAGCCGTGGCGACGACGATGAGTGGACCTTCGGTGCCCAGATGGAAATCTGGTGGTAATTCGTTAGACCTGACGTAATGACCTAAAAGAGGGGCGCAGGCCCCTCTATCCTTAGGGTGCTGCGCGCTATTGCCTGGCCACCGCAGTGCTCACGCTATCAGAGGTAATAACAATGAAAATGAAGAAAAGTCTCGTCGCGCTGTGCCTCTCTGCGGGGCTGATGGCCTGTGTTCCGGCGGTCTCCTTTGCAGACGTGAATTTCGTACCACAAAATACCAGCGCTGCGCCGGCTATCCCGGCGGCGGCGCTCCAGCAACTGACCTGGACGCCAGTTGATCAATCCAAAACGCAGTCGACACAGCTTTCTACGGGCGGTCAGCAACTGAACGTGCCGGGGATCACCGGGCCGGTTGCCGCCTACAGCGTGCCGGCCAACATTGGTGAGCTAACCCTGACGCTGACCAGCGAAGTGAACAAGCAAACCAGCGTCTTCGCGCCTAACGTACTGATTCTGGATCAGAACCTGACGCCATCTGCTTTCTTCCCAAGCGAATATTTTAGTTACCAGGAACCAGGCGTGATGAGCGCCGACCGTCTGGAAGGCAAAATGCGCCTGACGCCTGCCCTGGGTCAGCAGAAGATTTATGTTCTGGTTTTCACGACCGAAAAAGATCTGCAGCAGACCACTAAGCTTATCGATCCGGCAAAAGCCTATGCGAAAGGCACCGGCAACTCGGTTCCGGATATTCCGGATCCATTAGCGCGTCACGTCACCGACGGTTTGCTTAAGCTGAAAGTCTCAACAAACAATGCATCCAGCGTGCTGGTTGGCCCACTGTTTGGCTCTTCCGGTACTGGCCCTGTCACAGTAGGCAATACAGCCGCGCCTGTGTATGCCGCTCCAGCCGCCACAGCCGCTGCCGCACCGGTAGCCGCCGCTGCACCGGCCCCATCGAAGAAAGCTGAACCGGTACTGAACGACACCGAAGAATACTTCAACAACGCCATTAAGCAGGCGGTGAAGCGCGGCGATGTCGATAAAGCGCTGAAACTGCTTGATGAAGCCGAACGTTTAGGTTCAACCACTGCCCGTTCCACCTTTATCAGCAGTGTAAAAGGCAAGGGGTAACCGTTTCCCCACAGTGCTGATTTGTTAGTAGTTTGGTGCGCCTGAGTGGGCGCACTTTTTTTGGTATTCTCCGGGCTGTTGCGCTCTTGTTGCGATAGTGATCGTTAAATAACGTTTGGCCGCCCTCAATCTGCTTTTCTGCGATACAATGCCATCACGTTATGTATCGGAGAGTCTGGCATGTCACACCCTGCGCTAACGCAACTGCGTGCGCTGCGCTATTTCGACCAAATACCTGCGCTTGATCCGCAGCAACTGGACTGGTTGCTGCTGGAAGATTCCATGACGAAACGTTTTGAACAACAGGGTAAAACGGTCACGGTGACCCTGATTCAGGAAGGGTTTGTCTCTGGCGATGAGATTGCTGCCGAGCTGCCGCTATTGCCGCAAGAGCCACGTTACTGGCTGCGTGAAATTTTACTCTGTGCAGACGGTGAGCCATGGCTTGCCGGGCGGACGGTGGTGCCCGAATCCACCCTTTCCGGGCCCGAGCTGGCGCTGCAACGGTTGGGTAAAACGCCTCTGGGGCGTTACCTTTTCACCTCGTCTGAGCTTACCCGGGATTTTATTGAGATTGGTCGTGATGCCGAACTGTGGGGGCGTCGTTCCCGCCTTCGCCTGAGCGGTAAACCGTTAATACTGACGGAGCTTTTTTTACCGGCATCGCCGTTGTACTAAGAGGAAGAAAAAATGGAGTGGAGCCTGACGCAGAATAAGCTGTTGGCCTATCACCGCTTAATGCGTACCGATAAACCGATTGGCGCGTTACTGTTGCTGTGGCCGACCTTATGGGCGCTGTGGGTCGCGACGCCGGGCGTGCCACCGCTGTGGATCCTGGGGGTGTTTGTTGCCGGTGTCTGGCTGATGCGCGCGGCGGGCTGCGTGGTCAATGACTATGCCGATCGTAAATTCGACGGGCATGTAAAACGTACTGCCGGTCGTCCGTTACCCAGCGGGCAAGTCACCGGGAAAGAAGCCCGCGTGTTGTTTATTATTCTGGTGCTGCTCTCTTTTCTGCTGGTGTTAACCCTCAACACCATGACCATTCTGCTTTCCGTTGCGGCGCTGGCCCTGGCCTGGGTGTATCCGTTTATGAAACGCTATACCCATCTGCCTCAGGTGGTGCTGGGGGCGGCATTTGGCTGGTCGATTCCGATGGCGTTTGCGGCAGTTAGTGAGTCCTTACCACTAAGCTGCTGGCTGATGTTCCTGGCGAATATTCTCTGGGCCGTGGCATATGACACCCAATACGCGATGGTAGACCGCGACGATGACCTGAAAATTGGCATTAAATCCACCGCCATCCTCTTTGGTCGTCAGGACAAGCTGATTATCGGTATCCTGCAGGTTGCGGTACTGGCACTGATGGTCGCGATTGGTCGCATGAACGGACTGAACTGGGAGTTTTACTGGTCCGTGCTGGTGGCGGGTTTGCTGTTTGCGTACCAGCAAAAGTTGATTGCGAAGCGCGAGCGTGAAGCCTGCTTCAAGGCGTTTATGAATAATAACTACGTCGGTCTGGTGCTGTTTTTAGGCCTGGCGATGAGCTATTTCTTATAAAAAAGTCGGGTGGCGGCTTCGCCTTACCCGACCTACGAGTTAGCAGGACGTGTAGGCCCGGTAAGCGTTAGCGCCACCGGGCTTTTTTTACCGGCGACGCAGCAGCCGAAGCGCGTTCGCCGTCACCAGCACCGTTGCCCCGGTATCAGCCAGCACCGCCAGCCACAATCCGGTCATGCCGAGCAGGGTCGTCACCAGGAAAATTCCTTTCAGACCCAGCGCGATGCCGATGTTCTGACGGATATTGGCCCGCGTCGCACGTGCCAGCCCGATCATCTGCGCCAGCCCGGTCAGGCGGTTGTGAGTCAGCGCCGCGTCAGCCGTTTCAAGCGCCACGTCGGTACCGCTGCCCATCGCAATACCAATGGTCGAGGCTTTCATCGCCGGGGCATCGTTAATGCCGTCACCGACCATCGCCAGTGGAGCGTGAGCGTTCAGCTCCGTCACCGCGCTGACTTTATCCGCAGGCAACAACCCGGCTTTAAATTCCAGCCCCAGTTCACCGGCAATCGCTGCCGCCGCACGAGGGTTATCGCCTGTAAGAATAACGCCCTGTACCCCCAGTTGATGCAGCGCCGCCACGGCTTCTCTTGCGTCATCACGCAGGGTATCGCGCAATGCCAGCATTCCTTTCGCCACACCGTCCTGCATGACGACAACGACCGTTTGCCCAGCTTGTTCTAACGCCTCAACCTCTGGAGTAGAAGACTTGCCAGCCGCGACAATCAGCACCTTTTTGCCGTCAACGGTGGCCTCAATGCCTGAGCCCATCAGTGCCCGCTGGGCAGTTGCCGCAGGGATGGTGAGTTCACGCGCCTTCGCTTCACGCACAATCGCCTGCGCCAGCGGGTGGGTTGAACCTTGCTCTACGGCAGCGGCCAATGTCAGCAGTTCGTTTTCACTGATTTCCTGCGGATAAACACCTGTCACCTGCGGTTTACCTACGGTCAGCGTACCGGTTTTATCGAAGGCAATATGCTGAACCTGGCTTAGCTGTTCCAGGGCGGCTCCGCCTTTGATCAGCGCTCCGCGACGTGCCGCCGCCGCCAGTCCGGACGTGATGGCCGCCGGGGTGGAAATCACCAGCGCACACGGGCAACCTATCAACAGCAGCGTCAGACCTTTATAAATCCAGCCTTCCCACGGAGCGCCGAAGAACAGCGGTGGAACGACAGTGACCAGCAGGGCAACCAGCATGATGGCGGGGGTGTAAATCCTGCTGAAGCGATCGATAAACCGCTCAACTGGCGCGCGACGCTCTTCGGCTTCCTCAATCAGCTTCAGAATACGGTCGATGGCGCTGTCACCGGGTTCGGAAAGCACTGTCAGTTGTACCAGACGATCAACACTGGTGGCACCCGCAGGCACTTTTTCACCGGTTGTGCGTTCAACCGGAATGGATTCTCCGGTGAGGGCGCTTTCGTCGAAGCTTGCTGTTGCGGTGAGCAACTCACCGTCTGCAGGCAGACGCCCGCCTGCGGCGACTTCAATCACATCGCCCGGGCGCAGTGTGTTGATGGCGACGGTTTCCCGGTTGCCGTTGATCACGCGTGTGGCGGTTTCAGGTTTCAGCGCCATTAGCGCGCTGACTCCTTTACGCGCGCGGCTGGCGGCCCAGCCCTCAAGACGTTCACCGATCAAGAACAGCAGCAGCACCATCGCCGCTTCTGCTGTCGCACCAATAAACAGTGCACCAATAGCGGCCACGCTCATCAGCGTTTCGATGGCAAACCAGCTTCCGCTTTTCATCAGCCGCAATGCCTGGCGGGCAATCGGGTACAGCCCAACCAGCGTGGCGGCGATGAATGCCAGATTGCCAAACGGATGGTTAATCTGTTCCAGTCCCCAGCTCAGGGCCATCATGATGATGAGGGTAATAAGCGGCAGATTTTCTCGCAGGGAAGAGGTTTTTTCTGCAGGCGCATTTTCGCTACGCAGACTGTAACCCGCCTGACTTACGGCAGCTTCAACCTGTTGGCTAACGTCGTTATCCGCGCTGACCAGCAGCTTTTCAGTGGCAAACAGAACCTGGACATGACTCACTCCCGGCACCTGTTTTACCGCGTTTTCAACTTTACGGGCGCAGGCGGCGCAGTCCATACCGTTGACGACCCAACTGTAGCGGTTGCCGTTTTCAGGGAGTATTTCGGTTTGTGTTTCGCACACACCTTCGCAGCAGCAGTCGTCCTTCGGCGGAACCGGACTGAGCTTAAGTGCTGAGAATTGTGGGACTTTTTTTGGTGTTTCTGGAGTCGACATGGCAGTCTCCGGCAATGATAATTTTCTCATTAACCGCAGCATACACTCTGGAGTCGACTCCAGAGTCAAGGCTTATTTAAATATACAGCGAGCGCACAATCAGGAAGTGTCCGGCAAAGTAGCAGGCGGCGGCAATCGCGTTATCCGCCCGGAAACGACGGCGATAGTGGCTACCCAGCCACACGATATTCCCGAGTAACAGCAATGCTGCACCGAAGAACGCCGACATCGCCGGCGCCGTTGGACGGAAGAACCACAGTTCGCCTGCCAGCCATACCATCACCAGTGTCATGGCGATAAAGGTGCAGACCGGCAAACGCATCTCTTCCAGACGCGACCAGATCACCGCGATAAGCAGTGCGCCAATCACCAGCAGCACCAGCGGCAGCGGCCAGAAGAATGACAGCGTCATCTGGCTGGCAAAATAGATGGTATACAGCAGATGCGACAGGAAAAATGCCCCCACGGCATACAGCAGACGCTGACGTGGCAGCAGGGTTAAGGCATCGCCAATCAGGGAAGCACACAGCCCGGCGAGGACCAGATAGCTTATGGCGTTAAACATCGGCGCTTGCCAGGCAAGTAGCAGAAGCAGCAACAGCGTGACCGGTTTAAACAACCAGCGTTGCCAGGTGGGACCGCGGTACGACGCATCGACATAAAGCCATGCGGAAAAACAGACAGCGATAAATGACCAAAGCATATTAACTCCCTGTATCTGTTAAGGCTGAATAATCAGTTTCTGATCCAGTGTAGTGATGCGGGCGGGCGTTTGGCAATGGCGGGGAAGGCAGGGTATCCTGAATTCCGCATAATCTGATGGGATTTTAGAATGAGCAAGATGCCGCTATTTTTCATTATCGTGGTGGCGATTATCGTCATTGCCGCCTCGTTCCGTTTCGTGCAACAGCGCCGCGAGAAGGCGGATAACGATGCTGCACCGCTGATGCAAAAGCGCGTGGTAGTGACGAACAAACGCGAAAAACCGCTTAACGACCGCCGTTCACGCCAGCAGCAGGTGACGCCAGCAGGTACTACAATGCGCTATGAAGCGAGCTTTAAGCCGGAAACCGGCGGGCTGGAGATGACCTTCCGCCTGGAGGCGCAGCAGTACCATCAATTGACGGTGGGGGAGAAAGGGACGCTGAGTTATAAAGGGTCCCGATTTGAAGGTTTTACGCCTGAATAATGCTCGATCGGTTCCCTCTCCCTTGGGGAGAGGGTTAGGGTGAGGGCATCAGGCCGCTTACTTCTTCACCTGCGCCTTAAATTTCTTCATCCACACCAGCAGTTCAAACACGCCGAAAATAAACACGCGCAGCTGTTGCCAGCCGGTCATCTGCGGGCCATCTTTTGGCAGACCGTTTTTCAGCATTACCATTTGCAGGGCGTGCATAAACGATGTGAAAACCAGTGCGACGTTCACAAAAATATTCATCGGGCGCGGGAACGGGTGCACCAGGTTGAGAAGTAAAAACGCCCAGACGCCAAGCATCAACAAACGTCCCAGATTAATCAATACCGGCATCGGATCCTCCTTGTGACTGACGATGATACAGACGATAAGCGACCTGACCTGCGACTTTTTCACGGTGCAGATCCCAGTGAGCGGGAACTGGCGGTAAACCGTTTTCCACTTCACTTTCAACGTAAATTAATGCGTCATCTGCCAGCCAGCCATTTTGCTCCAGCAGGGATAACGTCTCTTCCAGCAGTCCCTTACGGAACGGCGGGTCGACAAACACCACGTTATGCGGCGTACCTTTCTGCGCAAGAAAACTCAGTGTGTTGGTGTTCACGACTTTAGCGTTGGTAGCTTTTAGCGTCGCCAGATTTTGCTGCAGCGTCTGCGCCACACCGCGCTCCATCTCCAGCAGCGTGGCGCTGGCGGCATAGCGTGACAGCGCTTCCAGCCCGAGTGCGCCGCTTCCGGCGAAACAGTCCAGACAGTGGGCGTCTACCATGGACGGAGCCAGCCAGTTAAACAGCGTCTCGCGTACGCGGTCGGTAGTAGGGCGTAAACCGGGGCTGTCCGGCACCGGTAATTTCCGGCCTCGCCACTGACCGCCGATAATACGAATTTGACCGGCCGGGGCGCGGTTGGGTTTCTTCATCTCAGGAAAGCTCTGTTAACAATTGGCCTGCGATTGCGGGCGGTGATGTCAATTAAGTAAAGTGTTAGACTATTTCATCATTTTTTTAGCTTCCATGTATATAGCGCCGCGAGGAGTGTAGTCGCAGATGGCAAAACAAAAAAAACGTGGCTTCTTTTCCTGGCTGGGCTTCGGTGAAAAAGAGCAAGAAACAGAACAGAAAACCGAAGAGCAACAAGCCGTTGAAGAGCAGTCGCAGCCTGAAACGCCTGTAGAAACCGCCGCGGTTGTCGAAGCGGAAGAGACGGTGCACAGCAAAGAAGAGATTGAATCTTTCGCTGAAGAGGTGGTTGAGGTCACTGAACAGGTTCAGGAGAGTGAGAAGCCAGAACCGGTTGTCGCCGAAGATATTCCCGAAGCGCCGCAGGCCATCATCGAACACGAAGAGCTGCCGCTGCCGGAAGAGGTAAAAGCCGAAGAGGTGTCTGCCGAAGAGTGGCAGGCCGAAGCGGAAACCGTTGAAATTGTTGAGGCGGTGGAAGAAGAAGCCGAAAACGAACCTGAGCTGACCGACGAAGAGCTGGAAGCGCAGGCGCTGGCAGCAGAAGCGGCTGAAGAAGCGGTTATCGTGGTGCCAGTGGAAGAGCAGGCCGAAGAGGAGATCATTCAGGAACAGGAAAAACCGACCAAAGAAGGTTTCTTCGCTCGCCTGAAACGCAGCCTGCTTAAAACCAAAGAAAACTTAGGTTCCGGATTTATCAGTCTTTTCCGCGGCAAGAAGATCGACGACGATCTGTTTGAAGAGCTGGAAGAGCAACTGTTGATCGCCGACGTCGGTGTGGAAACCACCCGTAAGATCATCACCAACCTGACCGAAGGGGCGAGCCGCAAACAACTGCGCGACGCCGAAGCGCTGTATGGCCTTCTGAAAGATGAGATGGGTGAAATTCTCGCAAAAGTTGACGAACCGCTTAATATTGAAGGCAAAACGCCATTTGTTATTCTGATGGTTGGCGTGAACGGCGTGGGTAAAACCACCACCATCGGCAAGCTGGCACGTCAGTTCGAGCAGCAGGGTAAATCGGTGATGCTGGCGGCGGGCGATACCTTCCGTGCGGCAGCGGTTGAGCAGCTCCAGGTCTGGGGGCAGCGCAATAACATCCCGGTGATTGCCCAGCATACCGGCGCGGATTCCGCTTCCGTTATTTTTGACGCCATCCAGGCGGCGAAGGCGCGCAATGTGGATGTACTGATTGCCGATACCGCAGGGCGTTTGCAGAACAAATCGCACCTGATGGAAGAGTTGAAGAAAATCGTCCGTGTGATGAAAAAACTGGACGAAGAAGCACCGCATGAAATTATGCTGACCATTGATGCCAGCACCGGACAGAATGCCATTAGTCAGGCAAAACTGTTCCATGAAGCGGTAGGACTGACGGGGATCACGCTGACCAAACTGGACGGCACCGCCAAAGGTGGGGTGATCTTCTCCGTGGCCGATCAGTTCGGCATTCCTATCCGTTACATCGGTGTGGGCGAGCGTATTGAAGATTTACGTCCGTTTAAGGCGGACGACTTTATTGAGGCACTATTTGCCCGAGAGGACTAACAATGATTCGCTTTGAACACGTCAGCAAGGCCTATCTCGGTGGGAGACAAGCGTTGCAGGGGGTGACATTCCACCTGCAACCGGGCGAGATGGCATTCCTGACCGGCCATTCCGGCGCGGGGAAAAGTACCCTGCTCAAGCTTATCTGTGGGATCGAACGGCCAAGTGCCGGGAAAATCTTTTTCGGCGGCCATGAGATAAGCCGCCTGAAAAATCGCGAAGTGCCGTTTCTGCGTCGTCAGATCGGCATGATTTTCCAGGACCACCACCTGCTGATGGATCGCACCGTTTTCGATAACGTGGCTATTCCGCTGATTATTGCCGGTGCCAGCTATGATGATATCCGCCGTCGCGTCTCTGCAGCGCTGGATAAGGTCGGGCTGCTGGACAAAGCGAAGAACTTCCCGATCCAGCTCTCCGGCGGTGAACAGCAGCGCGTGGGCATTGCCCGTGCGGTGGTGAACAAGCCTGCGGTGCTGCTGGCGGATGAACCGACCGGTAACCTGGACGACGCCCTGTCAGAAGGGATTTTGCGTCTGTTTGAGGAATTTAACCGCGTAGGGGTGACGGTTTTGATGGCGACGCACGATATCGGGCTTATTTCCCGTCGTTCGTACCGCATGCTGACCCTGAGCGACGGTCATTTGCACGGAGGCCATGGTGAATAAGCGTGATGCAATAAACCAGATTCGACAGTTCGGAAACCGGTTTGACCGTTTCCGTAAGTCGCAGGGCGGTGGTGATGGCAATCGTAATGCGCCAAAGCGCCAGAAAGCCGCGCCAAAACCTGCCTCCCGCAAAACCAACGTGTTTAACGAGCAGGTGCGTTATGCCTTCCACGGCGCGTTGCAGGATCTGAAAAGCAAACCGCTGGCGACGTTCCTGACGGTGATGGTGATTGCCATCTCCCTGACGCTGCCAAGTGTCTGCTATATGGTCTATAAAAACGTCAACCAGGCGGCCTCGCAGTACTATCCGTCCCCGCAGATCACGGTTTATCTGGATAAAGCCCTCGACGATAACGCCGCAGCGCAGGTGGTCGGGCAAATTCAGGCCGAGCAGGGCGTGGAGAAGGTCAACTATCTCTCACGTGAAGATGCGCTGGGCGAGTTCCGTAACTGGTCTGGCTTTGGCGGCGCGCTGGATATGCTCGAAGAGAACCCACTGCCTGCTGTAGCGGTGGTGATCCCGAAGCTGGATTTCCAGGGTACCGATTCGCTTAACACTCTGCGCGATCGCATCACACGCATTAAAGGTATTGATGAAGTGCGTATGGATGACAGCTGGTTTGCACGCCTCTCTGCCCTGACCGGGCTGGTGGGACGTGTGGCAGCGATGATTGGCGTGCTGATGGTGGCAGCAGTCTTCCTCGTCATCGGTAACAGTGTTCGCCTGAGCATCTTTGCCCGTCGCGATACCATCAATGTGCAGAAACTGATTGGTGCGACGGATGGTTTCATCCTTCGTCCGTTCCTCTATGGCGGCGCATTGCTCGGTTTTTCCGGCGCATTTCTTTCACTGATACTGTCAGAAATTTTGGTGATGCGACTGTCATCGGCAGTCACAGAAGTGGCACAGGTTTTTGGAACGAAGTTTGATATCAGTGGCTTAGGGTTCGATGAGTGCCTGTTGCTACTGCTGGTTTGCTCCATGATCGGCTGGGTTGCTGCATGGCTGGCGACGGTGCAACATTTACGTCACTTTACTCCCGATTAATAAAAGCGTGATATAATCTTTCCCTGCACCGAGATGTTCGCTCTGCAGGGAAAGCGTCCCTGTTGTCTCTTCCCCTGTTATCATCTTCATGTCACATTTTGTGCGTAATTTATTCACCGTTGCACCTGGAACTTGTGGATAAAATCACTGTCTGATACAAGAGTGAATGCTAATCTCGTTGCTCAAACGCTTTGGCATGGTTGTTGCCTGATGGGGATAACCTGGACCAGAAGAAACATTGAGAGGAATGAATGACCAAAGAAATGCAAACTTTAGCTTTAGCCCCTGTTGGTAACCTGGAGTCTTACATCCGGGCTGCGAACACCTGGCCGATGTTAACGGCCGAGGAAGAAAAGGAGCTTGCTGAAAAGCTGCATTACCAGGGCGATCTGGAAGCAGCTAAGACGCTGATCCTGTCTCACCTGCGCTTTGTTGTTCACGTTGCTCGTAATTATGCGGGCTACGGCCTGCCGCAGGCGGACTTGATTCAGGAAGGTAACATCGGTCTGATGAAGGCTGTGCGTCGCTTCAACCCGGAAGTGGGTGTGCGACTGGTCTCCTTCGCCGTGCACTGGATCAAAGCAGAGATTCACGAATACGTTCTGCGTAACTGGCGTATTGTGAAAGTCGCCACGACAAAAGCGCAACGCAAACTGTTCTTTAACCTGCGTAAAACCAAGCAGCGTCTGGGCTGGTTCAATCAGGATGAAGTTGAAATGGTGGCGCGCGAGCTGGGCGTATCCAGCAAAGATGTGCGTGAGATGGAATCCCGTATGGCCGCGCAGGACATGACCTTTGATATGTCCTCTGACGACGACGCATCTGACAGCCAGCCGATGGCACCGGTACTGTATCTGCAGGATAAAACCTCTAACTTTGCTGACGGCATTGAAGAGGATAACTGGGAAGATCAGGCCGCGAACAAGCTGACTCATGCAATGGAAGGTCTTGACGAACGTAGCCAGGATATTATCCGCGCCCGCTGGCTGGACGAAGATAACAAGTCCACGCTGCAGGAACTGGCCGACCGCTACGGCGTTTCCGCTGAACGTGTTCGTCAGCTTGAGAAGAACGCCATGAAAAAACTTCGCGCCGCTATCGAAGCGTAAGATAAGCGAAGTACACCGAGAACCCTCGAATGCAAATTCGGGGGTTTTGTTTTTTTAGCGCCCGCTCTGGCGAATTCCCTCCCCCTGGCAAACACTTACTGATGCGCTAAGCAGGCGACTTTCTCAGGGGGACAGGGTGAAAAATAACGAACTGAATGACCGGCGTTTACAGGCGACGCCGCGCGGCATCGGCGTGATGTGTAATTTTTATGCCGATAAAGCTGAAAACGCCACGGTGTGGGATGTTGAAGGCAACGAGTACATCGACTTCGCCGCGGGGATCGCGGTACTGAATACCGGCCATCGCCACCCCAAAGTCATTTCCGCGATCGAAAAGCAACTCCATGCCTTTACCCACACGGCCTACCAGATTGTGCCGTACGAAGGCTACGTGGCGCTTGCCGAACGTCTCAACGAACGCGTGCCCGTTGAGGGCCCAGCTAAAACGGCGTTCTTCTCCACGGGGGCTGAGGCGGTCGAAAACGCCGTAAAAATTGCCCGCGCGTATACCAGGCGTCCTGGCCTTATCACCTTCGGTGGTGCATTCCACGGCCGCACCTTTATGACGATGGCTTTAACGGGGAAAGTGGCACCCTACAAACTGGGTTTCGGCCCGTTCCCCGGCTCGGTTTACCACGCGCAATATCCTAATGAACTGCACGGCATCAGCACGGCGGAAGCGTTGAAAAGCCTGGAACGCATCTTTAAAGCGGATATCGCACCCGACCAGGTCGCGGCTATTATTCTCGAGCCGGTTCAGGGGGAAGGTGGTTTCAACATTGCGCCTGCTGATTTTATGCAGGCGCTGCGCGCGCTGTGCGATACCCACGGCATTTTGCTGATTGCCGACGAGGTGCAAAGCGGCTTCGCCCGTACCGGCAAGCTGTTCTCGATGGAACACCACTGCGTGAAGCCCGATCTGATCACCATGGCGAAAAGCCTGGCGGGCGGGATGCCGCTCTCGGCGGTGTCGGGCCGTGCGGAGGTGATGGACGCACCCGCGCCGGGCGGGCTGGGCGGAACCTACGCTGGTAACCCGCTGGCGATTGCGGCAGCGCATGCCGTGCTGGACGTGATTGATGAAGAGGACCTCTGCACGCGCTCGGCCCATCTTGGCCATCACCTGGTAGAAGTGCTGAACAAAGCGAAGGAACATTGCCCGTATATCGCTGACATTCGTGCGCAAGGCTCGATGGTGGCGGTGGAGTTTAACGACCCGCAATCAGGGCTCCCGTCGCCGGAATTCACCCGTCAGGTACAAGAACGTGCGTTGCAGGAAGGGCTACTTCTTCTGAGTTGCGGCGTCTACGGCAACGTCATTCGTTTCCTGTATCCGCTGACTATCCCTGAAGTGCAGTTCCGTAAAGCGCTGGACATTATCTCCGCGTCGCTGACACGTTAAAGCCATATGCCCGGCGGAAATCTCTGCCGGGCTTATCATATATTCATTTCAAATTAGCTATTCCAAAATCATAAAAATGGGGTATGTTTTAGCAGAGTATGCTGAAAAAGCGCGAGTGGCATACCTATAACTGAAATAAAGCGCTACACAACAACATCACAATAATCGTAATAACCATAATAATGGGGAATCTCAGGATGAACATGAAGGGTAAAGCGTTACTGGCAGGATGTATCGCGTTGGCATTTAGCACGATGGCACAGGCAGATATTAAAGTGGCTGTCGTAGGAGCGATGTCCGGTCCGGTAGCACAGTATGGTGACCAGGAATTTACTGGCGCAGAACAGGCGGTTGCAGACATTAATGCCAAGGGCGGTATTAAGGGCGAAAAACTGCAGATCGTAAAATATGATGATGCCTGTGACCCGAAACAAGCGGTCGCGGTTGCGAACAAAGTGGTGAACGACGGGATCAAATACGTTATCGGTCACCTGTGCTCTTCCTCTACTCAGCCAGCGTCTGACATCTACGAAGACGAAGGCATTCTGATGATTACCCCGGCAGCGACGGCACCAGAGCTGACCTCTCGCGGCTACAAGCTGACCCTGCGCACCACCGGTCTGGACTCTGACCAGGGCCCAACTGCGGCGAAATACATTGTTGAAAAAGTGAAGCCGAAGCGCATTGCCATCGTTCATGACAAGCAGCAGTACGGTGAAGGTCTGGCGCGTTCCGTGCAGGACAACCTCAAGAAAGCGAATGCCGACGTGGTGTTCTTCGACGGTATCACCGCTGGTGAGAAAGATTTCTCCACCCTGGTGGCGCGTCTGAAGAAAGAGAATATTGATTTTGTGTACTACGGTGGTTACCACCCGGAAATGGGGCAGATCCTGCGCCAGGCACGTGCTGCGGGTCTGAAAACCCAGTTCATGGGTCCGGAAGGGGTGGCGAACGTTTCCCTGTCTAACATCGCGGGTGAATCCGCTGAAGGCCTGCTGGTGACCAAACCAAAGAACTACGACCAGGTTCCGGCGAACAAACCAATCGTAGATGCGATCAAGGCGAAGAAACAGGATCCAAGCGGTGCGTTCGTGTGGACCACCTACGCTGCCCTGCAGTCTCTGCAGGCAGGCCTGAACCAGTCAGCCGATCCGGCAGAGATTGCCACCTGGCTGAAAGCGAATACTGTTGAGACCGTGATGGGGCCGCTTTCCTGGGACGCGAAAGGCGACCTGAAGGGCTTCGAGTTCGGCGTGTTTGACTGGCATGCGAACGGGACTGCTACTGACGCCAAATAATTTTCCCTTCGCCTTTCGCGCCGCAGGTGCGTTGGCTGCGTTATTCAACCCCGGTCACTTACTTATGTAAGCTCCCGGGGATTTCATAACTTGCCGCCTTCCTGCAACACGAAATGCTTGGGAAAAGCCGCAAAAAGGCAACGTAAGTTGCCTTTTTTAATGTTTTCTCCCTCTCCCTGTGGGCTGAGGAATCCCCAGTAATTTTTTACCTGAAGCGATGAATGTTGCATCAGTAAAATTAATGGCTTACAGCGACGCCCTGGTCCGGCTGTAAATCGCCGAAGCGTTTCCGTAAGGCCGGGGCGAGGCGCAGGGATGCGCCGAGATGGCGTGGCCTGCAGGGATGCAGGCTCATGCCCGACCCGATAGCCTGAAGGAATAAGCTGAGGGGACCGCGAAGCGGCGATTTACCGCCGGGAGCCCGGGTCGCCAGGGTGGTGGCGATTGAGCCACCCTGGCACGTTCACCGGTGATGTCCTTACAGAGTAGCAAGGAACGTAAAGTGAACGGAATAACCTCCACTGCCGTATGTTCCCCCTCACCCCAGCCCTCTCCCTCAATGGAGAGGGGGTCGTCCGTGCAGGCATTATTTTATGGGGATCCTTCACCCCTGTGGGAGAGGACCGAGGTGAGGGCATCAGGCCGCACACATCAACCCTGCCTCTTCTCCCACCCATTCTCCTGCGCCGTAAACCCTAACGCCTGCATAAATGCCGCCATCACGCCACGGTCTTCCACGCCCACGTCGGACATCCACCAGGAGGTCACGCTCGGGTTTTCGCGGATCACTTCTTCAATCAAATACTGCCCCACACCGCGACGACGGGTGACGTCACGCACGCGCAGTGAATCCAGCGCCCCTTCGGTGCCGCTCAGGGTCACGCGAACTGCAGCCAGCAAACGTTCATTAAAGCGCGCGGCATAAATGCGGTGGGTCTCGTCAACGCGTAGTGACGAAGGGGAATATTCCGGCCAGATCTTGCCCAGGTCGATATGATCCTGGTCGCTAAAGGTCACCAGACGAACGATTGTCAGTTTCATTAGCTTGTTGTCCAAATCAAATTGAGTAGGGGCAGTGTACTCAATTTATTCACTCAGCGGCTTCCTCTTTTTATTCTCATTAACCAGGTGATTAGTTTTTTGGCAACGCGATGGGCAGTTTGAAAACACATGGATCGAAAAATAAGCAGAATTTTAACCTGAATGGTAGTGATTTATTCGGCGCTTTGTACCGTTATTTTATGCTGCAAACTGCACTTTTATTTGTTTATCTCTGCCTGAATTCAGAATATTATCTTTGCTTAATAGCCTGAAAAATAGAGATTTTAGTTTGGTTTTTGTGAAAAAACTGCGCTAAACCATTAAAGGCACTGGTAAAAATAGCGTTGTGCATTAAAAGTACAGAATGCTTTTTAACCAGAATAAAACAAAATATAAACACGACATCACGAATGGGGATTCAGAGATGAAAAGGAACGCGAAAACGTTACTCGCGGGGATGGTTGCATTGTCGATTTCGCATGCAGCCATGGCGGAAGAGATTAAAGTTGCTGTAGTCGGTGCGATGTCCGGTCCTGTTGCCCAGTGGGGGGATATGGAGTTCAACGGTGCGCGCCAGGCCATCAAAGACATCAACGCCAAAGGTGGCATCAAAGGCGACAAACTGGTCGGCGTGGAATACGACGATGCCTGCGATCCCAAACAGGCCGTCGCTGTCGCCAACAAAATCGTCAACGACGGTATTCAGTATGTGATTGGCCACCTGTGCTCATCCTCCACCCAGCCGGCGTCTGATATCTACGAAGACGAAGGCATTCTGATGATCACCCCGGGTGCGACCAACCCGGAGCTGACCCAACGCGGCTATCAGCACATTATGCGTACCGCGGGTCTGGACTCCTCTCAGGGCCCAACCGCCGCCAAATACATCCTCGACACCGTTAAGCCACAGCGCATTGCCATTATTCATGACAAGCAGCAGTACGGTGAAGGCCTGGCGCGTTCCGTTCAGGACGGCCTGAAAAAAGGCGGCGCGAATGTCGTCTTCTTCGATGGAATTACCGCCGGTGAGAAAGATTTCTCAGCCCTGATTGCCCGTCTGCAAAAAGAGAATATTGATTTCGTTTACTACGGTGGCTACTACCCGGAAATGGGCCAGATGCTGCGCCAGGCGCGTTCGGTAGGGCTGAAAACCCAGTTTATGGGACCGGAAGGCGTGGGTAACGCCTCCCTGTCAAACATCGCGGGTGATGCCGCCGAAGGCATGCTGGTCACGATGCCAAAACGCTATGACCAGGATCCGGCCAACAAGGCTATCGTTGATGCGCTCAAGGCGCAGAAGAAGGATCCGAGTGGTCCGTACGTCTGGATCACCTACGCGGCTGTGCAGTCTCTGGCAACCGCACTGGATCGCTCCGGCAGCAAAGAACCGCTGGATCTGGTGAAAGATTTAAAAGCACACGGGGCGAACACCGTGATTGGGCCGCTGAACTGGGATGAGAAAGGCGATCTGAAGGGATTTGAGTTTGGTGTCTTTAAGTGGCACGCCGACGGTTCATCCTCGGCCGCCAAATAATTATCCCACCGCCCGGACTGACGGGCGGGTATAAAAAGGTTTGCATATGTCCGAGCAGTTTCTCTATTTCCTGCAGCAGATGTTTAACGGCGTCACGCTGGGAAGCACCTACGCGCTGATCGCCATCGGCTATACGATGGTTTACGGTATTATCGGCATGATTAACTTCGCCCACGGCGAGGTGTACATGATCGGTAGTTATGTCTCCTTTATGATCATCGCCGCGCTGATGATGATGGGTATCGACAGCAGCTGGTTGCTGGTCGCTGCCGGGTTTGTCGGCGCGATCGTGATTGCCAGTGCCTACGGCTGGAGCATCGAACGCGTGGCCTACCGGCCGGTGCGCAGCTCCAAGCGCCTGATTGCCCTGATCTCCGCCATCGGTATGTCAATCTTCCTGCAAAACTACGTCAGCCTGACCGAAGGCTCGCGCGACGTGGCGCTGCCAAGCTTGTTTAATGGCCAGTGGGTTGTCGGGGCGAGTGATAACTTCTCTGCGTCTATTACCACCATGCAGCTGGTTATCTGGATCGTGACCTTCATTGCGATGCTGGCGCTGACCTTGTTCATTCGTTATTCCCGCATGGGGCGCGCCTGTCGTGCCTGCGCGGAAGACCTGAAGATGGCGAGCCTGCTGGGCATTAACACTGACCGCGTGATTGCACTCACCTTCGTGATTGGCGCGGCAATGGCTGCTGTCGCAGGTGTGCTGCTCGGTCAGTTCTACGGTGTGATTAACCCGTACATCGGCTTTATGGCCGGGATGAAAGCTTTCACCGCCGCGGTGCTGGGTGGTATCGGCAGTATTCCGGGCGCGATGATTGGCGGTCTGATCCTCGGTGTGGCGGAAGCGCTCTCCTCGGCGTATCTGAGTACGGAATATAAAGATGTGGTGTCGTTTGCCCTGCTGATTCTGGTTCTGCTGGTAATGCCTACCGGTATTCTGGGTCGTCCGGAGGTAGAGAAAGTATGAAACCGATGCATTTTGCAATGGCGCTGCTCTCTGCCGCCATGTTCTTCGTGCTGGCGGGCGTCTTTATGGGCGTTCAGTTAGAGCTGAACGGTACTAAGCTGGTGGTGGACACCGCAGCAGACATCCGCTGGCAGTGGGTGTTTATCGGCACTGCCGTGGTGTTCCTGTTCCAGCTGCTGCGTCCGCTGTTCCAGAAGACGCTGAAAGGCGTTTCTGGCCCGAAATTCGTGCTGCCTGCGATTGATGGTTCAACCGTTAAACAGAAGCTGTTCCTCGTCGCCCTGCTGGTGGCGGCAGTGGCGTGGCCGTTCGTGGTATCGCGCGGGACGGTAGACATTGCCACCCTGACCATGATCTACGTGATACTCGGTCTGGGTCTGAACGTGGTAGTGGGGCTCTCTGGCCTGCTGGTGCTGGGCTACGGCGGCTTCTACGCCATCGGTGCTTACACCTTCGCGCTGCTGAACCACTATTACGGCCTCGGCTTCTGGACATGTCTGCCGCTGGCAGGGTTGGTTTCTGCTGCTGCGGGCTTCCTGCTGGGCTTCCCGGTGCTGCGCTTGCGCGGTGACTACCTGGCGATTGTGACCTTAGGCTTTGGTGAAATCGTCCGTATCTTGCTGCTCAACAACACTGAAGTGACCGGTGGCCCGAACGGTATCAGCCAGATCCCGAAACCGACCTTCTTTGGTCTGGAATTCAGCCGTACCGCCCGTGAAGGCGGCTGGGATACCTTCAGCAACTTCTTTGGCGTGAAATATGACCCGTCTGACCGTGTGATCTGGCTCTACCTGGTGGCGCTGCTGCTGGTGGTGATTACCCTGTTCGTGATCAACCGTCTGCTGCGCATGCCGCTGGGCCGCGCGTGGGAAGCACTGCGTGAAGATGAGATCGCCTGCCGCTCCCTGGGCCTGAACCCGACCCGTATCAAGCTGACCGCGTTCACCATCAGTGCCGCGTTTGCCGGTTTTGCCGGAACGCTGTTTGCCGCACGCCAGGGCTTTGTCAGCCCGGAATCCTTCACTTTTGCCGAATCTGCCTTTGTGCTGGCAATTGTGGTGCTCGGCGGGATGGGTTCGCAGTTCGCCGTTATCCTGGCGGCCATCCTGCTG
The DNA here is from genome assembly GCF_036663495.1 of Enterobacter sp. 342. Classification (NCBI taxonomy): domain Bacteria; kingdom Pseudomonadati; phylum Pseudomonadota; class Gammaproteobacteria; order Enterobacterales; family Enterobacteriaceae; genus Enterobacter; species Enterobacter sp. 342. The sequence continues at coordinate 52,913 of NZ_JAWUEI010000016.1, read as the reverse complement.
GTGGTCTCGCGTGAGCTGATGCGCGACTTTAACGAATACAGCATGCTGATGCTGGGTGGTTTAATGGTGCTGATGATGATCTGGCGTCCGCAGGGCTTGCTGCCGATGACCCGTCCACAGCTGAAGCTGAAGAACGGGCAAGCGAAAGGAGAGCAGGCATGAGTCAGCCATTATTATCCGTTAACGGTCTGATGATGCGTTTTGGTGGCCTGCTGGCGGTCAACAACGTGAATCTGGATCTGCACAAGAAAGAGATTGTCTCCCTGATTGGCCCGAACGGCGCGGGTAAAACGACGGTCTTCAACTGCCTGACCGGTTTCTACAAGCCGACGGGCGGCACCATTATGTTGCGCGACCAGCACCTTGAAGGCCTGCCCGGGCAACAGATCGCCCGTATGGGCGTGGTGCGTACTTTCCAGCACGTGCGTCTGTTCCGTGAGATGACGGTCATTGAGAACCTGCTGGTGGCGCAACATCAGCAGCTGAAAACCGGGCTTTTCTCTGGCCTGCTGAAAACCCCGGCCTTCCGTCGCGCACAGGATGAAGCGCTGGATCGCGCTGCCACCTGGCTCGACCGCATCGGTCTGTTGCAGCATGCTAACCGTCAGGCTAGCAACCTGGCTTACGGCGACCAACGCCGTCTGGAGATTGTGCGTTGCATGGTGACGCAGCCGGAAATCCTGATGCTCGACGAGCCTGCTGCTGGCCTCAACCCGAAAGAGACCAAAGAGCTGGACGAGCTGATTGCTGAACTGCGCGATCACCACGACACCACCATCCTGTTGATTGAGCACGATATGAAGCTGGTGATGGGCATTTCTGACCGTATCTACGTGGTAAACCAGGGCACGCCGCTGGCAAACGGCACGCCGGAAGAGATCCGCAACAACCCGGACGTGATCCGCGCATACCTTGGTGAGGCATAAGATGGAAAAAGCGATGTTAACGTTCGACAAGGTCAATGCGCACTACGGCAAGATTCAGGCGCTGCACGACGTCAGCCTGCACATCAATCAGGGCGAAATCGTCACCCTGATCGGGGCCAACGGCGCGGGTAAAACCACGCTGCTCGGCACCCTGTGCGGCGACCCGCGCGCCACCAGCGGGCGGATTGTGTTCGATGGCAAAGACATTACCGACTGGCAGACCGCCAGAATCATGCGTGAAGCGGTGGCGATTGTCCCGGAAGGGCGTCGCGTGTTTTCCCGCATGACGGTGGAAGAGAACCTGGCGATGGGCGGCTTCTTCGCTCACCGCGATGAATACCAGACCCGCATCAAGTGGGTGTACGAACTCTTCCCGCGCCTGTGGGAGCGTCGTATTCAGCGTGCGGGTACCATGTCCGGTGGTGAGCAGCAGATGCTGGCGATTGGCCGTGCGCTGATGAGCCAGCCGCGATTGTTGCTTCTCGATGAACCGTCGCTGGGGCTTGCGCCAATCATCATCCAGCAGATTTTCGACACCATCGAACAGCTGCGTAAAGAGGGAATGACCATCTTCCTCGTCGAGCAGAATGCTAACCAGGCGCTGAAGCTTGCAGACCGTGGCTACGTACTGGAGAACGGTCGCGTGGTACTCTCTGATACTGGCGATGCGCTACTCGCGAACGAAGCGGTGCGGAGTGCTTATTTAGGCGGCTGAGCCGTCTTCATCGCCCGGTGGCGCTTACGCTTACCGGGCCTACGGGATCGAGTAGGCCGGGTAAGGCGTAGCCGCCACCCGGCTTTTTTTCACCCCCAACCCCCTTCACACAACCATCATCCCCCTGACGCCTGGCTGTCATCTACCTGTAAACAAACAGTTATTTTTCTGTCATTCGAGCATGTCATGTTACCTCGCGACCATAAAACGCGTGATATCGCGCATCCGGCATAATAAGAGAGACGACTATGACATCGTTACGACACACAGCTTTGGGTCTGGCAATCGGTCTGGCTTTTGCGACGAACGCAATGGCTGTCACCACCATTCCGTTCTGGCATTCCATGGAAGGGGAGTTGGGTAAAGAAGTTGACTCCCTGGCGCAGCGTTTCAACGACACTCATCCGGATTACAAAATTGTGCCGGTGTACAAAGGTAACTACGAGCAGAGCCTGAGCGCAGGTATCGCTGCTTTCCGTACCGGTAATGCACCTGCACTGTTACAGGTTTATGAAGTGGGTACCGCCACCATGATGGCCTCTAAAGCCATCAAGCCGGTGTATGAAGTCTTTAAAGATGCGGGTATCAACTTCGACGAATCCCAGTTCGTGCCAACCGTTTCCGGTTACTACACCGATTCCAAAACCGGTCACCTGCTGTCTCAGCCGTTTAACAGCTCTACCCCTGTGCTGTACTACAACAAAGACGCCTTCAAGAAAGCCGGTTTAGATCCAGAGCAACCGCCAAAAACCTGGCAGGATTTGGCGGAGTACACCGCGAAGCTGAAAGCGGCAGGGATGAAGTGCGGCTATGCGAGCGGCTGGCAGGGCTGGATCCAGATTGAAAACTTCAGCGCCTGGCATGGCCTGCCGGTGGCGACCAAAAACAACGGTTTCGACGGCACCGATGCGGTACTGGAGTTCAACAAACCAGAGCAGGTGAAACACATTGCACTGCTGGAAGAGTTGAACAAGAAGGGCGATTTCAGCTATTTCGGCCGTAAAGACGAATCTACCGAGAAGTTCTACAACGGTGATTGCGCTATTACCACCGCCTCTTCCGGTTCACTGGCAGACATCCGTCATTACGCCAAATTCAACTACGGCGTGGGCATGATGCCATACGACGCTGATGTGAAAGGTGCGCCACAGAACGCCATCATCGGCGGGGCGAGCCTATGGGTGATGCAGGGCAAAGACAAAGGGACCTACAAAGGCGTAGCCGAGTTCCTTGACTTCCTGGCGAAACCAGAAAATGCCGCCGAATGGCACCAGAAAACCGGCTACCTGCCAATCACCAAAGCCGCGTATGACCTGACTCGCGAGCAGGGCTTCTACAGCAAGAACCCGGGCGCGGACATCCCGACGCGTCAGATGCTGAACAAGCCGCCATTGCCTTACACCAAAGGTCTGCGTCTGGGCAATATGCCGCAGATCCGCACCATCGTCGATGAAGAACTGGAAAGCGTGTGGACCGGGAAGAAAACGCCACAGCAGGCGCTGGATTCAGCGGTAGAGCGCGGGAATCAGCTGCTGCGTCGTTTTGAGCAGTCGACCAAATCGTAATCTTTTTCCCCTCACCCTAACCCTCTCCCACAGGGAGAGGGCCGGGGTGAGGGGAAACCAACTAGAGTTATCCTATGTCCTCATCTCGTCCGGTGTTCCGTTCCCGCTGGCTGCCCTATCTGCTGGTCGCGCCGCAACTGGTCATCACCGTTATCTTCTTTATCTGGCCTGCGGGCGAAGCGCTATGGTACTCGGTCCAAAGCGTCGATCCGTTCGGGCTTTCCAGCCAGTTTGTTGGCCTGGATAATTTCACCGCGCTGTTCCATGACAGCTACTATCTGGACTCTTTCTGGACGACGATGAAATTCAGCGCGCTGGTGACCGTCAGCGGTCTGGTTGCATCGCTGTTTTTCGCCGCGCTGGTGGATTACGTGGTACGCGGCAGCCGTCTGTATCAGACGCTGATGCTCCTGCCTTACGCCGTTGCGCCCGCCGTCGCTGCCGTGCTGTGGATCTTCCTGTTTAACCCTGGCCGCGGGTTGATTACCCACTTCCTGGCAGAATTCGGCTACGACTGGAACCACGCGCAGAACAGCGGTCAGGCGATGTTCCTGGTGGTGTTTGCCTCGGTGTGGAAGCAGATCAGCTATAACTTCCTGTTCTTCTTTGCCGCGTTGCAATCCATTCCGCGCTCGCTGGTGGAAGCCGCGGCGATTGATGGCGCAGGCCCGATCCGCCGCTTCTTTAAACTGGCGCTGCCGCTGATCGCCCCGGTGAGTTTCTTCCTGCTGGTGGTCAACCTGGTGTACGCCTTCTTCGACACCTTCCCGGTGATCGATGCCGCCACCGCCGGTGGTCCGGTACAGGCGACGACCACGCTTATCTATAAGATCTACCGCGAAGGTTTTGCTGGCCTGGATCTCTCAGCCTCCGCAGCGCAATCCGTCGTGCTGATGTTCCTTGTCATCATCCTCACGGTGGTGCAGTTCCGTTATGTCGAAAGTAAGGTGCGCTACCAATGATTGAGAACCGTCGCGGGCTGACGATTTTCAGCCATACCATGCTGATTTTAGGGATTATTGTCATCCTGTTCCCGTTGTACGTGGCCTTTGTCGCCGCCACGCTGGACACCAAGGCGGTGTTTGATACGCCGATGACGCTGATCCCGGGCGGTCATCTTTTCGAGAATATGTCGACCATCTGGACGCAGGGCGTGGGTGTTAACAGCGCACCGTTCTGGTTGATGATGCTCAACAGTTTCATCATGGCGTTCGGTATCACGGTGGGCAAAATTACAGTGTCGATGCTCTCGGCCTTTGCCATCGTCTGGTTCCGCTTTCCGCTGCGTAACCTGTTCTTCTGGATGATCTTCATTACCCTGATGCTGCCGGTGGAGGTGCGTATCTTCCCGACGGTGGAGGTCATCGCCAATCTTGGGATGCTCGACAGCTATGCGGGCTTAACCTTGCCGCTGATGGCCTCGGCGACCGCCACCTTCCTGTTCCGCCAGTTCTTTATGACCCTGCCGGACGAGCTGATTGAAGCCGCGCGTATCGACGGCGCTTCACCGATGCGCTTCTTCCGCGACATCGTGCTGCCGCTGTCGAAAACCAACCTCGCGGCGCTGTTTGTGATCACCTTTATCTATGGCTGGAACCAGTACCTGTGGCCGCTGCTGATTATTCAGGACGTTAACCTCGGTACTGCCGTGGCAGGCATTAAAGGCATGATCGCCACTGGTGAAGGTACCACCCTCTGGAACCAGGTGATGGCGGCGATGCTGCTCACCCTTATCCCACCCGTAGTCATTGTTTTAGCCATGCAGCGTGCATTTGTCCGTGGCCTGGTCGATAGCGAGAAATAAGATGGCAGGTTTAAAACTTCAGGCAGTTACTAAAAGCTGGGATGGCAAAAACCAGGTTATTCAGCCGTTAACGCTCGACGTGGCGGACGGCGAGTTTATCGTGATGGTCGGGCCGTCTGGCTGCGGTAAATCCACCCTGCTGCGCATGGTGGCAGGGCTTGAGCGCGTGACTTCCGGGGATATCTGGATTGACCGTCAGCGCGTCACCGAGATGGAGCCGAAAGACAGAGGCATCGCGATGGTGTTCCAGAACTACGCGCTCTATCCGCACATGAGCGTGGAAGAGAACATGGCCTGGGGGCTGAAAATACGCGGGATGGGCAAAGGGCATATCGAGGAGCGCGTGAGAGAAGCGGCGCGCATTCTGGAGCTGGATGGCCTGCTGAAGCGCAGACCGCGCGAGCTTTCCGGTGGCCAGCGTCAGCGTGTGGCGATGGGCCGCGCGATTGTGCGTGACCCGGCGGTGTTCCTGTTTGATGAACCGCTCTCCAACCTCGACGCCAAGCTGCGTGTGCAGATGCGCCTGGAGCTACAGCAGCTGCATCGCCGCCTGAAAACCACCTCTTTGTACGTGACCCACGATCAGGTCGAAGCGATGACGCTCGCCCAGCGCGTGATGGTGATGAACAAGGGGATAGCTGAGCAGATTGGTACCCCGGTTGAAGTGTATGAAAAACCGGCCACCCGCTTTGTGGCGAGCTTTATCGGCAGCCCGGCAATGAACCTGCTGGAAGGGCGTATTAGCAGTGCGGGAACCCATTTTGAGCTGGAAAGCGGGATGGCATTGCCGATCAACTGGTACTATCGTGGCTACGCCGGACGTAAAATGACGCTCGGTATCCGCCCGGAGCATATTGGTTTAACCTCTCAGGCGGAAGGCGGCGTACCGCTGGTGATGGATACGCTGGAGATGCTGGGGGCTGATAACCTGGCGCACGGACGTTGGGGCGAGCAAAAAATGGTGGTGCGTCTGGCACATCAGGAACGCCCTAAAGCAGGCAGCACGCTATGGCTGCATCTGCCGGAAAATCACCTGCACTTATTTGACGGTGAAACAGGACAACGAGTATGAGCAACTGGCCTTATCCCCACATCGTCGCCCACCGTGGCGGCGGTAAACTGGCGCCGGAAAACACCCTGGCAGCAATTGATGTTGGCGCACGTTACGGCCACACAATGATTGAATTCGATGCCAAGCTGTCGAAAGACGGCGAAATTTTCCTGCTGCATGATGACAACCTCGAACGCACCAGCAACGGCTGGGGCGTGGCGGGTGAATTGCCGTGGCGCGATCTGCTGAAAGTGGATGCCGGAAGCTGGTACAGCGGTGAATTCAAAGGCGAGCCGCTGCCGCTGCTGGTGGAAGTGGCGGAACGCTGCCGTCAGCACGGGATGATGGCCAACATTGAAATCAAACCGACAACCGGCACTGGACCACTAACAGGCAAGGTCATCGCACTGGCAGCGCGTGAGTTGTGGGAAGGAATGACCGCACCGTTGCTCTCCTCGTTCGAAATTGACGCGCTGGAAGCGGCACAGGCGGCCGTACCGGAGCTGCCGCGTGGGCTGCTGCTGGACGAGTGGCGCGAGGACTGGCGTGAGCTGACGACACGCTTAGCGTGTGTCTCTATCCATCTCAATCACAAGCTGCTGGATGAGGCGCGCGTGAAGATGCTGAAAAACGCGGGTCTGCATATTCTGGTCTACACCGTCAATAAACCCCAGCGTGCAGCCGAACTGCTGCGCTGGGGTGTGGACAGCATCTGTACCGATGCGATTGACCTGATCGGCCCGGACTTTAGTTCTGCGGATTAAGCATACTGCCGTTCGACTGCTGCGGTAGCATATGCTGCTGGCCGCTGCTCTGCATTGTTCCGTTGCCTAACATGCCACCGTTATGGTTGGGCAACGGCTGTTCCCGTACCTGACCCTGCTGCACGCGCTGAGTGTTAGCGTTCATCTGATTTTGCAGGCTCTGCTGTTGCATCTGGGTCTGCGTTTTCAACTGCTGGTTAAGCATCCCTTTTTGCTGCTGCTGCTGGCTCATCATCTCCGTCTGCATACGCTGCTGGCTTGGAATGACATAACCCTGCTGGTTCGGATTGTTCATGGTATTCAGTGGCTGTGCGAGCGCGGTAAACGGTAACAGCGCGGTAAGAATCAGTAAGCGTTTCATTGTCATTTCCTCCTTTTGAGGCCTCTCTTAAGTTTACCCTGATTTCACCATGACGATGATTTTTTAGGAGTTGTGAACCAGGCTTAAGCGGGGAATATGGATCCCTTCACCTGGAGAACAATAATGATGAAACCAACATTTTTACGCTGGGTAGCGATCGCCGCGCTGATGGCTGGCGGCACATTTAGCGTGGCGGCCAACCCGCCAGCGGCACCGCCAGTCTCCTATGGCGTGGAGGAAGATGTTTTCCATCCCGTGCGGGCGACACATGGCATGGTGGCTTCGGTGGATGCGCTGGCAACAAAAGTGGGCGTCGATATTCTTAAGCAGGGCGGTAACGCGGTGGATGCGGCTGTTGCCGTCGGGTACGCGCTGGCGGTGACGCATCCGCAGGCGGGTAACCTGGGGGGCGGGGGCTTTATGATGCTGCGCACCAAAGACGGGAAAACCACGGCTATCGACTTCCGTGAAATGGCTCCCGGCAAGGCTTCCCGTGATATGTTTCTTGACGATCAGGGCAACCCGGACAGCAAAAAATCGCTGACCTCGCATCTCGCATCCGGCACGCCGGGCACCGTGGCGGGTTTCTCGCTGGCGCTGGAAAAATACGGCTCGATGCCGCTGAACAAGGTCGTCCAGCCTGCGATTAAACTGGCGCGGGAGGGCTTTATTGTGAATGACGCCCTGGCCGATGATCTCAAAACCTACGGCAGTGAAGTCATTCCGAACCATGAAAACAGCAAGGCGATCTTCTGGAAAAACGGTGAGCCGCTGAAGAAGGGCGATAAGCTGGTGCAGAAGAACCTCGCCAAAAGCCTGGAGCTGATTGCGGAGCACGGCCCGGACGCCTTCTACAAAGGCGCGATTGCTGACCAGATTGCTGAAGAGATGCAAAAGAACGGCGGGCTCATCACCAAAGCGGATCTGGCAGAATACAAGGTGGTGGAGCGTGCGCCGATCAGTGGAACCTATCGCGGCTATGAAGTCTTCTCCATGCCACCACCGTCCTCTGGTGGCATTCACATCGTGCAGATCCTCAACATTCTTGAAAACTTCGATATGCACAAATTCGGCTTCGGCAGTGCCGATGCCATGCAGGTGATGGCCGAGGCGGAAAAGCATGCCTACGCTGACCGTTCGGAATATCTCGGCGATCCGGACTTCGTGAAGGTGCCGTGGCAGGCGCTGACCAATAAGGCTTATGCCAAATCGATTGCTGAACAGATCGACATCAACAAGGCTAAGCCGTCGAGCGAGATCCGCCCCGGTAAGCTGGCACCGTACGAAAGCAACCAGACCACCCATTTCTCGGTGGTGGATAAAGACGGTAACGCGGTGGCAGTGACCTATACACTCAATACCACTTTCGGTACCGGGATTGTGGCGGGCAACAGCGGCATTCTGCTGAACAACGAGATGGATGACTTCTCTGCCAAACCGGGCGTGCCGAACGTCTACGGGCTGGTCGGTGGTGATGCGAATGCGGTGGGGCCGAAGAAACGTCCATTGTCGTCCATGTCGCCTACCATCGTGGTGAAAGACGGTAAAACCTGGCTGGTGACCGGTAGTCCTGGTGGTAGCCGTATTATCACTACTGTGCTGCAAATGGTCGTGAACAGTATCGACTTTGGGATGAACGTTGCCGAAGCGACCAATGCCCCGCGTTTCCACCATCAGTGGCTGCCGGATGAGCTGCGTGTCGAGAAAGGCTTTAGCCCGGATACGATCAAACTGCTGGAGCAGCGCGGACAGAAGGTGGCGGTGAAAGAGGCAATGGGGAGCACCCAGAGCATTATGGTCGGGCCGGATGGCGCGCTGTTTGGGGCGTCGGACCCGCGTTCGGTGGATGATTTAACGGCGGGGTATTAACGTATTGCCCGGTGGCGCTGCGCTTACCGGGCCTACAACTGCACGAACGTAGGCCGGGTAAGGCGAAGCCGCCACCCGGCAACACACTACTTCATTCTCGCCATATAATACGCATCGACATACTCGCCGTTGCGCAGCGCGTAACGTTTGCCGGTGCCTTCAATTTCGAATCCGTGCTTCTTGTAGACCGCAATGGCCGGTTCGTTATCGACAAACACCGTCAGCTCAATACGATCAACCCGCAGCCAGTTGTCGCACATATCAATCATGGTGCGAAGCAGCGCACTGGCAACGCCGCGGTTGTGCCACTGCACCCCTACACAAATACCGAAATCAGCGACGTGGCTGCGGCGCGGCCGCTGTGCGACATCGATCGTGAGATGCCCGACGACGATATCATCAATGCAGGCAACTAACTGCTTAATCCCAGGCTGATCGCTTAGCCGCATCTGCCACATTTCCATAGAAGGATGAGGGACTTGTAGCGTGTTGTGGTACACCTCCGGCTGGGCGTGGATCTGACGGATGGCGTCATAATCTTTCGGTTCAGCGTGGCGTATCACTATCTCACTCATTCCTTCGTCCTCTGTGGGTTAATGTCCTCTTTAACATCAGTGACTTTAAAATTTGAGTCAACCGCTATTTTTTGCAAAAAGTATTGGACAACTGCGAATGAGAATGATTATTATTGTCCTGCATTCAGGAAGACCGCTACGGGAACCTGAAAGCACGACATTGCTCACATTGCTTCCAGTATTACTTTAGCCAGCTTTTAGCTGGCTTTTTTTTTGTTATGGTAGGTCTCAGTAACCTTCCAAAAGGACTGAGCCATGACACTACATTGCGCATTTATTGGATTTGGTAAAAGTACGACCCGCTATCACCTTCCGTATGTCCTTCACCGTAAAGATTCCTGGCATGTGGCCCATATCTACCGCCGCCGCGCGAAGCCAGAGGAGCAGTCTCCGCAGTATTCCCACATCCATTTCACCAGCGTTCTGGACGAAATCCTTAACGATCCGCAGGTGAAACTGGTTGTTGTCTGTACTCATGCTGACAGCCATTTTGACTACGCGAAACGCGCTCTGGAAGCAGGTAAAAACGTACTGGTGGAAAAGCCGTTTACGCCGACTATCGCCGAAGCGAAGGCGTTGTTCGCACTGGCGAAAAGCAAAGGACTGACCGTTACGCCATATCAAAACCGTCGCTTTGACAGTTGCTTCCTGACGGCGAAAAAAGTGATTGAGAGCGGTAAGCTCGGTGACATCGTGGAAGTCGAAAGTCACTTCGACTACTACCGCCCGGTAGCAGAAACTCAACCAGGCCTGCCGCAGGATGGCGCGTTCTATGGGCTGGGCGTACACACCATGGATCAGGTCATCTCCCTGTTTGGCCGCCCGGACCACGTGGCATATGACATCCGCAGCCTGCGTAACAAAGCCAACCCGGACGACACGTTTGAAGCGCAGCTGTTCTACGGTGACCTGAAAGCCATTGTCAAAACCAGCCATCTGGTGAAAATCGACTATCCGAAATTTATCGTTCACGGTACGAAAGGCTCGTTTATCAAGTACGGTATCGACCAGCAGGAGACCAGCCTGAAGGCCAATATCATGCCAGGTGAACCGGGCTTTGCGGCGGATAATTCGGTTGGCGTACTGGAATATGTAAAGGCGGATGGCACGACAGCCAGAGAAGAGTTGAAGCCCGAGGTGGGTGATTATGGCCGCGTGTACGATGCACTGTTTGCGACTATCAATAGCGGTGCAGTGAATTACGTCAAGGAATCTGACGTACTGACTAACCTTGAAATCCTTGAACGGGCCTTTGAACAGGCTTCTCCTGCCACGGTAACCCTCGCGAAATAAGCAAAAATGGCTCCTCTGCACTTGTTCATAATTTTTGAACAGAGGAGTCAATTTTCACCCTCTATGATCCCAGGCCGTTTGCGTCCACACTTACTCCATCGAAACGAACTGAGGGTGAAAACAATGATCTACTTACGCAAAGCAAACGAACGTGGTCACGCGAATCATGGCTGGCTGGACTCATGGCATTCATTCTCGTTTGCCGACTACTACGACCCAAACTTCATGGGCTTCTCCGCACTGCGCGTGATTAACGACGACGTGATTGATGCAGGGCAGGGCTTCGGCACCCACCCGCACAAAGACATGGAAATTCTGACCTATGTGCTGGAAGGGGCGGTTGAGCACCAGGACAGCATGGGCAACAAAGAGCAGGTTCCTGCGGGTGAGTTCCAGATTATGAGCGCGGGTACCGGGGTGCGTCACTCTGAGTACAACCCGAGCAAAACGGAAAAACTGCACCTGTATCAAATCTGGATTATTCCAGAAGAAACCGGCATCACGCCACGCTATGAGCAGCGCCGCTTCGACGCGAAACAGGGTAAACAACTGGTGCTGTCCCCGGATGCGCGAGAAGGCTCCCTGAAAGTGCATCAGGATATGGAACTGTATCGCTGGGCGCTGGCGAAAGACGAACAGTCTGTTCATCAGATTGCTGCTAACCGCCGCATCTGGATCCAGGTGGTGAAAGGTGAAGTCACCATCAACGGTACTAAAGCAACAACGGCTGATGGTCTGGCCATCTGGGACGAGCAGGCGATCTCCGTACACGCTGACAGCGAAAGTGAAATTCTGCTGTTTGACCTGCCTCCGGTGTAATAAATCATAAATAAATGCCCAACCTTCCCTCTGACAGGGGAAGGTTGGGCTTTGTCCGTGATAAACTGAGCAAATCTCTCACTTCAAGATTTCTCAGGACGATGAAAAAGAAACGCCCCGTACTTCAGGATGTCGCCGACCGCGTTGGTGTGACCAAAATGACGGTCAGCCGATTTTTACGTAACCCGGAGCAGGTTTCCGTGGCGCTGCGTGGCAAGATTGCCGCGGCTCTTGATGAACTGGGGTATATCCCTAACCGCGCACCCGATATTCTCTCCAATGCGACCAGTCGTGCGGTGGGCGTCCTGCTTCCCTCTTTAACCAACCAGGTTTTCGCCGAAGTGCTGCGCGGAATTGAAAGTGTGACCGATGCGTTTGGTTATCAGACCATGCTTGCGCACTACGGGTACAAGCCGGAGCTGGAAGAGGAACGTCTTGAGTCCATGCTTTCCTGGAACATCGACGGCCTGATCTTAACGGAACGTACCCACACGCCGCGCACGCTGAAGATGATTGAAGTGGCGGGTATTCCGGTGGTGGAGCTGATGGACAGCCAGTCCCCATGCCTCGATATCGCCGTGGGTTTTGATAACTTCGAAGCGGCACGTCAGATGACGGCGGCGATTATCGCGCGCGGTCATCGTCACATCGCCTATCTGGGAGCGCGTCTTGATGAACGTACTATCATCAAACAGAAGGGATACGAGCAGGCGATGCTCGACGCGAACTTAGTCCCGTACAGCGTGATGGTGGAGCAGTCCTCTTCCTATACGTCGGGTATTGAGCTGATGCGTCAGGCGCGGCGCGAGTATCCGCAACTGGACGGTATTTTCTGTACCAACGATGACCTTGCTGTCGGTGCAGCGTTCGAATGTCAGCGTCTGGGACTTTCCATCCCGCGTGATATGGCGATTGCCGGTTTCCACGGCCACGATATCGGCCAGGTCATGGAGCCGCGTCTGGCGAGCGTCCTGACACCGCGTGAACGTATGGGCCGTATTGGCGCAGAACGCCTGCTGGCGCGCATTCGTGGCGAGACGGTTACTCCTAAAATGTTAGATTTAGGTTTCACCTTGTCACCGGGTGGATCTATTTGAGCTGACAAATTTGAACTAGCTCACACTTATTCACTTCTCGCACGTTTGGATATTGCTTCTATTTTGCCCCAGCAGGACAATGTTACCGATAACTGTTACCCGTAACAATTGACTGAGGGACACCCTTTGAGCACGACTAATCATGATCACCACGTCTACGTCCTGATGGGCGTTTCCGGTAGCGGGAAATCAGCCGTGGCCAGCGAAGTGGCGCATCAACTCCAGGCTGCGTTTCTTGATGGTGACTTCCTCCATCCGCGCAGCAATATCATGAAAATGGCCTCCGGCGAGCCGCTGAACGACGACGACCGCAAACCGTGGTTGCAGGCGTTGAATGATGCCGCGTTCGCGATGCAGCGCACCAACAAAGTTTCCCTTATCGTTTGCTCCGCGCTGAAAAAAACCTACCGCGACCTGCTGCGTGACGGCAACCCGAACCTCTCTTTCATCTACCTGAAAGGGGATTTTGAGGTGATTGAAAACCGTCTTAAGGCGCGTAAAGGTCACTTCTTCAAAACTCAGATGCTGGTGACGCAGTTCGAAGCGCTGCAGGAACCGGGTGAAGATGAGAAAGATGTCTTAGTGGTTGATATCGATCAGTCACTGGAAGGTGTTGTCGCCAGCACCATCGAGGTCATTAATAAAAGGCAGTAAGTTTTGAGTACATTAACGCTTGTTTTGACAGCAGTGGGTTCCGTGTTGCTGCTGCTGTTTTTAGTGATGAAGGCGCGTATGCACGCTTTCGTTGCTTTGATGGTGGTTTCTATTGGTGCAGGTCTCTTTTCTGGAATGCCGCTCGACAAAATCGCTGCGACCATGGAAAAAGGGATGGGCGGTACGCTGGGCTTCCTGGCGATTGTCGTCGCGCTTGGGGCAATGTTTGGCAAGATTTTACATGAGACAGGCGCTGTTGATCAGATAGCCGTCAAGATGCTGAAATCCTTCGGACATAACCGTGCGCATTATGCGATTGGCCTGGCCGGTCTGATTTGTGCGCTGCCGCTGTTCTTTGAAGTGGCGGTTGTGTTGCTGATTAGCGTGGCGTTCTCTATGGCGCGCCACACCGGGACTAACCTCGTGAAACTGGTTATCCCACTGTTTGCGGGCGTGGCAGCAGCAGCGGCGTTCCTGCTGCCTGGGCCAGCACCGATGTTGCTGGCATCTCAGATGCACGCTGATTTCGGCTGGATGATGCTGATTGGCCTGTGTGCGGCAATCCCGGGGATGATTATTGCCGGTCCGCTGTGGGGCAACTTCATCAGCCGTTACGTTGAACTGCACATTCCGGATGACATCACCGAGCCGCACCTGGGCGAAGGTAAAATGCCTTCCTTCGGCTTCAGTCTGTCACTGATCCTGCTGCCGTTGGTGCTCGTTGGGCTGAAAACCATTGCCGCGCGCTTTGTGCCGGTGGGTTCCAGCGCGTACGAATGGTTTGAGTTTATTGGCCATCCGTTCACGGCGATCCTGGTGGCGTGTCTGGTGGCGATTTATGGCCTGGCGATGCGTCAGGGCATGCCAAAAGACAAAGTGATGGAAATCTGCGGTCATGCGCTGCAACCAGCCGGCATTATTCTGTTGGTGATTGGTGCGGGCGGGGTGTTCAAGCAGGTTCTGGTTGATTCCGGCGTGGGTCCAGCTCTGGGTGAAGCGCTGACTGGAATGGGCCTGCCGATTGCGGTGACCTGCTTCGTGCTGGCGGCTGCAGTACGTATTATCCAGGGTTCGGCGACTGTCGCGTGCTTAACCGCTGTGGGGCTGGTAATGCCGGTGATTGAACAGCTGCATTACTCCGGTGCGCAAATGGCTGCGCTGTCTATCTGTATTGCGGGCGGGTCTATCGTGGTTTCTCATGTGAATGACGCAGGCTTCTGGCTGTTCGGTAAATTTACCGGTGCCACCGAAGCGCAGACGCTGAAAACCTGGACGCTGATGGAAACCATCCTCGGTACGACAGGCGCAATTGTCGGGATGATTGCCTTTACGCTGCTGAGCTAAATGCGGTGATGTGGCAAGGCTAAAAATAAGGCCCGGTAGCGTTAGCGCTTACCGGGCCTTAATCATTCTGCGAATGACAGGCCGGGAAGAGTGAAAACTCCGCCCGGCTTTTTATTATCACTCGCCCTGCGTTGAACTCTCAATCGTCAGACGCACATCAGACGTGATCAGTTCAGCCAGCATCTGGTAGACCTTCAGCGTCTCTTCCGGCTCGGCATCGCCCGTATCACTGATAAAGCCTTCATCACGCAGCGTCAGAACCAGTGAACTGAAGACCGCTTTGTCGAAGAATTCAGGAGCGTTAATACCGTGCAGAACGGACAGGCGCTGTGCCAGCGTCCGGCTCTCTTTCTCCAGCGTTCCACGGTTGATAGACGGGTTCGCACTGAGCAACCAGAATGTAATGGCATAACGTTGCAGCGTTTCACGCGCACCGGCCGCCAGCAGTTGCAGGGTACGGGAACGTGACGGATTGATGTGCAGCTCGTCGTTCACAACGGTGATCAGCCCCTGACGACGCAGTTCTTCCGTCAGTTTATCCAGCTCGCCAGCCAGCTCATCCTTGCTCCAGCGCAAGAACAGCTCCGCTTTCAGCATCGGGTAGAGCGTGTCAACGTGACGCAACAGCTCCTGACGTGAAATGCGACGATGCTGGGTGATGATAGCTGCCATGAGTGACGGCAGCATCAGCATATGGGCAATATTGTTGCGATAGTACGTCATCAGCACGGCCTGCTCGCGCGGCAGAATGACGATGTCGCCGATCGTGTCTTTTTCGACTTCAAACTTGTTCATCTGCAAAGCGTGATCAATAAGCTCACTGGCGCTCGCAGAAGGTGCCGTCGAGTCAACCGAGTACGGGACGTTACGCATCATATCGAGATAACAATCCAGCTGCTCTGTCAGTTGTTCGCGAGTCAGCGAGCGCTGACGAGACGCCAGAAGCGCGGTACAACACAGGTTCATGGCGTTAGCCGCACCAGCGTTGTTAATGCGCACCATCAGCTCAGACGCGATGCCGTTGACCGTTGGCGTCAGCCAGGCTGGACGAACGGCTTCGATAGGGTCGATAGACTCGCGCCACTCCGGAACGTGATGGTTCAAGTACGTCATCAGCGGCATCGGCTCGCCAAAGTTCACGTAGCCCTGGCCAAGATTACGGAGCTTGCTCAAACCGCGCAGCATTTGCGGCAGGCTCTCTTTCTCTTTGGTTGCACCACGCAGCTCTTTAGCGTAAGTCCCCACCTCCATCACATGCTCATAGCCGATGTAGATTGGCACCAGTGTGATTGGACGGGTTCCTCCGCGCAGCATGGCCTGAATGGTCATGGACAGCGTGCCGGTCTTCGGATCGAGCAGACGTCCGGTACGGGAGCGGCCACCTTCCACAAAGTACTCAACGGAATAACCGCGGCTGAACAACTCACCCAGATACTCGCGGAACACCGTGGAGTAGAGCTTGTTGCCCTTAAAGGTACGACGAATAAAGAATGCACCCAGACGGCGGAAAATCGGGCCAGCTGGCCAGAAATTCAGGTTGATGCCGGCAGCGATATGCGGCGGTACCAGCCCCTGGTGATAGAGCACATAGGAGAGAAGCAGGTAGTCCATGTGGCTGCGGTGGCAGGGGACATAGACAATTTCATGGCCATCGTGCGCCAGTTGGCGTACACGCTCGGCGTTATGGACGTTGATGCCCTGATAGAGACGGTTCCAGGTAAAGCTGAGAATACGATCGGACAGGCGAATCATCTCGTAAGAGAAGTTCGCTGCAATCTCTTCCATCAGTGCAATGGCGTTCTGCTGGGCTTTCTCATGCGAAATCTTTTTGCTGCGTGCTTCGTCTTCAACGGCACGGGCAATCGCTTTGGAGGCCAACAGCTTGTTGAACAGATCCTGACGCGCCGGGAGACGCGGCCCAACGGCAGCGAGGCGCTGACGGGCGAAGTGCATACGCGCTACGCGCGCCAGTTTTTGCGCGATGATCTTGTCAGTGCCATGCTCGTCCGCCATTCGACGCAGCGAAACGGAAGGGGAAAAACGCACAAAGCTGTCGCGTCCCAGCCAGGAGACCGCGAAGAACTTCTGGATGCCGTTAAGCATGCGCAGCGGTGGATTCTCTTCACCTTTTTCACGACCCGGGCGACGACCAAACATCACCGATACTGGCACCATCTGCACATCCAGATCAGGATTGCTGCGGTGCAGGTCGAGATAGTCATGGAACAGCTTGATGGACTCTTCTTTCGGCGTGTAATAGGTAAACACGCGCGGTCCACCGTGAATGAACACGTAGCGCGGCAGCAGCGTACCGTCAACTTCAAGCGGTTCAAGCGGGTCAGGTAAGTCATGCGCCAGGCATTGGGCGCGAAGCGTCAGTAAGTCTGCCTTCGAGTTATAAGGCAAAACGTACATAATGGGGCGCGACGTATCGAGCCCTAATTCCAGCGCGGGTTCTGCTGGGATAGACTTGCTTTTTACCAGGATGCTTAATGGTAAATTAAGTAATTTGTAGTAAATTCGTGGCCAGCCGGACATAAACGATGTAAAGCCTCTGGTTAATAATGCAATTGCGGCGCAAGGATAACAGAAAGCGCGCAAAATTTCTGTTGTTACCCGTCATACTTCAGGCGGCAGCGAAACGCGCTGCCACTCTAGTTACTGACGCTATTTCCAATAAAAGGTTCTTTTAATGGCCAATAATACCACTGGGTTAACCCGAATCATCAAAGCCGCCGGCTATTCCTGGAAAGGTTTCCGTGCCGCGTGGATCAATGAAGCCGCCTTTCGCCAGGAGGGCGTCGCCGCTATCATCGCGGTGATTATCGCCTGTTTCCTTGATGTTGATGCAATAACACGCGTTCTTCTGATCGGCTCCGTACTGTTGGTGATGATAGTGGAAATTCTCAATAGCGCTATTGAGGCTGTTGTTGACCGGATTGGCTCAGATTTCCACGAGCTCTCTGGCCGGGCAAAAGACATGGGCTCCGCTGCCGTGTTGCTGGCGATTATTACTGCGGTCATTACCTGGGTCACGCTGCTTTGGTCACATTTCCGATGAGCCTCGAGGAATAATTAAGTCCCTGGTTTTTTGTGCAGTTTTTGGTTCCAAAATCGCCTTTGACTGTATATACTCACAGCATAACTGTATATACACCCAGGGGGCGGAATGAAAGCGTTAACGACCAGGCAGCAAGAGGTGTTTGATCTCATCCGGGATCATATCGGCCAGACGGGTATGCCACCCACGCGTGCGGAAATCGCTCAGCGTCTGGGCTTCCGTTCTCCGAATGCTGCCGAAGAACACCTGAAAGCGCTGGCGCGTAAGGGCGTGATTGAGATTGTTTCGGGCGCGTCACGCGGTATCCGCCTGCTGGTGGAAGAAGAGACGGGCATTCCGCTGGTGGGGCGTGTTGCGGCCGGTGAGCCTTTACTGGCACAGCAGCATATTGAAGGCCACTACCAGGTCGATCCGGGGATGTTTAAACCAAGCGCTGATTTCCTGCTGCGCGTAAGTGGCATGTCGATGAAAGACATCGGTATTCTTGACGGTGATCTGCTTGCGGTTCACAAAACGCAGGATGTGCGAAACGGCCAGGTTGTGGTCGCGCGTATTGATGACGAAGTCACTGTTAAGCGTCTGAAAAAACAGGGTAATACCGTACAGTTGCTGCCTGAAAACAGCGAATTCTCCCCGATTGTGGTGGATCTTCGCGAGCAGAACTTCTCTATCGAAGGGCTGGCAGTAGGGGTGATTCGCAACGGCGAATGGCTGTAATCTCTTCCTGACAGGCTACGGCGTTGCTGTAGCCTGATTCCTTTACCTCTCCCGGTATTTTTCATGTCACTGCTGACGGCATCAGATAAGGCATTGTGGCGTCTTGCACTGCCGATGATTTTTTCCAATATCACCGTGCCCCTGCTGGGTCTGGTAGATACTGCTGTTATTGGCCATCTGGATTCACCTGTTTATCTTGGCGGTGTGGCGATTGGCGCGACGGCAACCAGCTTCCTGTTTATGCTGCTGCTCTTTTTGCGCATGAGTACTACCGGGCTCACGGCACAGGCATATGGTGCCAGAGATCCGCTGCGTCTGGCGCGCGCGTTGGTGCAGCCGCTCATTCTGGCGCTTGGTGCGGGGGCATTAATTGTTGTATTGCGCTCGCCCCTGATTGACCTCGCGCTTCACATCGTTGGCGGTAACGAGGCGGTACTGGAGCAGGCGAGACGTTTCCTTGAAATCCGCTGGCTCAGTGCACCCGCATCACTGGCTAACCTGGTTCTGCTGGGGTGGTTACTCGGCGTGCAGTATGCCCGCGCCCCCGTCATTCTGCTGGTGGTGGGAAACCTGCTCAACATTGTGCTTGATGTCTGGCTGGTAATGGGTCTGCATATGAACGTGCAGGGGGCTGCACTGGCGACGGTAATTGCCGAATACGGGACTTTTATCATCGGCCTGTGGATGGTCTGGCGTGTGCTGGCGATGCGCGGGATCTCTCTTGCGCTATTAAAAAACGCATGGCGCGGCAATATCCGTAAGCTGCTGGCACTCAACCGTGACATTATGCTGCGTTCACTTCTCCTTCAGCTCTGTTTCGGCGCGCTGACGGTTTTCGGGGCTCGGCTGGGGCCAGACATCGTTGCGGTCAATGCCGTATTGATGATGCTGCTGACCTTTACCGCTTACGCGCTGGACGGCTTTGCCTATGCTGTGGAAGCGCATTCCGGGCAAGCGTACGGTGCGCGCAAAAGCGGGCAGCTTCAGGATGTCTGGCGGGCAGCCTGTCGTCAGTCGGGGTTTGTGGCGCTGGCATTTGGTCTGGTTTATGCCGTTTTTGGCGAGCAGATTATTGCGTTACTCACCTCACTTCCCACACTGCGTGAACTGGCGAGCCACTATCTCATCTGGCAGGTGATCTTACCGGTAGTCGGTGTCTGGTGTTATCTGCTGGACGGCATGTTTATTGGTGCGACACGCGGGGCCGAAATGCGCAACAGTATGGCGGT
Source organism: Enterobacter sp. 342 (assembly GCF_036663495.1). Classification (NCBI taxonomy): domain Bacteria; kingdom Pseudomonadati; phylum Pseudomonadota; class Gammaproteobacteria; order Enterobacterales; family Enterobacteriaceae; genus Enterobacter; species Enterobacter sp. 342. The sequence goes on along the minus strand of NZ_JAWUEI010000016.1, from coordinate 33,069 downwards.
GGCGGCAGCCGGGTTTGGTCTGACGCTGCTGACGCTTCCCTGGCTTGGCAATCACGGTTTGTGGCTGGCGTTGGCCGTTTTCCTCTCGTTGCGGGGGTTGTCTCTGGCCTTTATCTGGCGCCGTCACTGGCGAAATAATACCTGGTTTCCCTCGCGCCCCGATATATCGTGACGGTTAAAGATTCCGAATATGAAATTAACCACAGAATCCTTAACTACAATAATTATCACGTCCAGCAGAAAAGAACGTAACGGACGTTACGACCTAACGCTTAACATGAGGACACGATGATGAATAAAGACGAAATCAGCGGCAACTGGAAGCAGTTCAAAGGTAAAGCGAAAGAACAGTGGGGTAAGCTGACGGATGACGATATGACCGTCATCGAAGGTAAACGCGATCAGCTTGTCGGTAAAATCCAGGAGCGGTACGGCTACGCAAAAGACCAGGCGGAAAAGGAAGTCGGCGACTGGGAAAAACGCAACGACTACCGCTGGTAACCGGGTAATACCCGCAAGTACAAGGAAGTACACCCTGAGGGCGGCCATGAGCCGCCTTTTTGGTTGCTAGCGAGGTTTTTTCTTCACAACAATTGTGTGGTCGTGCTGGCACTTGTCGTGATGGCTGCATGATTCCACTTCGACACAGGCAGAGCACAGCCCGTGTGCTTCAATAACGTTATGACGCAAGGCAAAGCCCATTTTGGCCGCCAGCGTATGCATAATGTCTTCAACACCTTCAGCCCCTTCTTCTTTCACCACGCCACATCGGTCACAGATAAACATCGCCGATGTGTGGGTTGGCTGGTCAAACAGATGACACAGCACATAGCTGTTTGTGGATTCAACCTTATGCACGAAACCTTGTTCCAGCAGGAAATCCAGCGCGCGATAAACCGTAGGTGGTTTGGCCTGCGGCTCGCTTTCGCGGAGCAGGTCGAGCAGATCGTATGCGCTGATGGCTCCCTGTTGCAGACTCATCAGGCGTAATACCTCAAGGCGCTGCGGAGTCAGGCGCACATTGCGTTGCGCGCAGAGCTTTTCGGCCTGCGCTAACAGCTCTTTTGTGGACTTATCCATTTAGCACCCCGGATGTTATACGACGGAAAACCCTCACTTTATCATGTTCTGCTAAAAACACCGAGATCCGCCTGTCTGTGCTATACCTGACGCATTGCAAACCGGGAAATTAACAATGAAAAGACCTGACTGTATTCGACACTGGCGCGATGTGGAAGGCGCTGATAACTCAACTTATCCCGACAGTGACGAGCGTTTTTCCATCGGTGCGCCGTTGGCTCGCAAGCTCGGGCTTGGGCGTATTGGCATCCATCATGAGCGTCTACCCCCCGGACGTCGGACATCCTATCCCCATGCGGAAAGCGACGAAGAAGAGTTCATTTATGTGCTTGAAGGATATCCTGAAGCCTGGATTAATGGCTATTTGTGGAAGCTTGAACCTGGCGATAGCGTAGGGTTTCCCGCCGGAACGGGTATCTGCCATACCTTTATCAACAACACGGACGAAGAGGTTCGGCTCCTGGTGGTGGGCGAAGCCAACAAGAAGCACAACCGCATCTACTATCCGCTCAACCCAGTATATGCCGCCACGCGAGAGGATCGCTGGGTCGATCACCCGCCCCAGTTTTTCGGGCCGCATGATGGAAAACCTGGGAAAAAATAATTTCCTCTTCTATAAATATTGAGGACCGTCACAAATTACAACAGGTCTGGTTAGAATTTAACTTAAGGAAATGGCGGGTCTTTTTGTACTTATTCACAGCAATAGTTCGTACCTGTTTGGGTGATAACAGACAGGGGTTATTTCATAACAGACTATAAGACGAGCATACTGTGAAAAAACATTTTAAATTTTCGGTGGTTAGCATCGCTGTCTCCTTGTTTATGGCAAATCAGGCCGGAGCAGCCAATACCTGGACAGAAGCACGTAGCGATGCAATGGGAGGAACTGGGGTCGCGGCTGGGAGCTATGGCAGCGGGGTGTTAATCAACCCGGCGTTGCTTGCAAAGGCGAAACCTGACGAAGGCATTACAGTGATCCTGCCCTCTATCGGTGCGCAAATTTCAGACAAAGACAATCTGCGCGATAAGATTGATGACATCAGCGATGATGTCAGCAACTATCGCAGTACCCTGGATAATATCAATCCTATCGATCTCCTTAATCCTTCCAGCGCTGCATCGCGACAGGTCTCTGCCGCCGCAGGCGACCTTGCCGATCAACTGGATTCACTGAAAGGGAAAACCGCCAGCGGTAAAGCCGGGGGTGGGATTGCTGTAAGTATTCCTAATGACGTGCTCTCAGTGGCCTTCGTGGCCAAAGCCAATGCACGTGCTCGCGTGAGCTCTTACATCGATCAGGGCGATATCGACAAATTGCGCGCGGTGGAAGCCGTTCCGGCGGCCGTATTTGGGGTTGACCCGAATGATTTGAAATCAAAGGGTTTTGGTCGTGCGGCAATCGTTTCAGACTATGGTGTGGCAGTAGCGCGTCAGTTTGATATCAGCGGCGTGCCTGTTTCCGTGGGTATCACTCCTAAGCTGCAACAGACCTGGCTCTATAACTACACGGTCTCGATCTACAACTTTGACAGTGGCGATATCAACAGCAGCCGCTATCGCAACGACGATACCGGGTTTAACGTTGATGCTGGCCTTGCTGCTGATTTCGGCGAAAACTGGACGGTGGGGTTGACCGGGAAAAACCTTTTCTCGCGCGATATCGATACCAAAGTAGTGGATGGTGTGCGTGATACTTATCAAATCAGCCCTGTCGTTACGGCGGGTGCGGCCTGGCATACCGATCTCCTGACGCTGACAGCGGATGGTGACCTGACCGAAACCAAAGGTTTTAAAAGCGAAGAGAACTCCCAATATGTTGGCGTGGGTGCGGAAGTGACGCCATTGAGCTGGCTGGCGGTTCGCGCAGGTTATCGTGCCGATGTGAAAGACAATGACAGCAATGTCTTTACCGCGGGTGTGGGGTTTGCACCGCTTAACACGGTTCATATCGACCTGATGGGTCTGTATGGTGAAGACGAAACCTGGGGTGCGGGGGCACAACTGAGCATGACGTTCTAAAGTCCACCGGAGGCGCTGCGCCTCCGGCTTTTCTTTGTGCTATAGTAGCGCCCCTTTTCACCAGATGCTTAAAACTTCGCCATGTCGTCAGAATTACAGACTGCTTTCCCTGCACACCGTTTCTCCATTGCGCCAATGCTCGACTGGACGGACAGACACTGCCGCTACTTCCTGCGTCAGCTCTCCCGTCATACGTTGCTGTACACCGAAATGGTCACAACCGGTGCGATTATTCACGGTAAAGGAGACTATCTGGCTTACAGCGAAGAGGAGCACCCGGTTGCCCTGCAGCTTGGCGGTAGCGATCCGGCCGCGCTGGCGCACTGTGCGAAGCTGGCAGAAGAGCGTGGTTACGATGAGATCAACCTGAACGTAGGCTGCCCGTCTGACCGCGTGCAAAACGGTATGTTTGGCGCGTGCCTGATGGGGAATGCACAACTGGTGGCAGACTGCATTAAGGCGATGCGCGATGTCGTCTCCATTCCGGTGACGGTCAAAACCCGTATCGGGATTGACGACCAGGACAGCTACGAATTCCTGTGTGATTTCATTAATACGGTATCCGGAAAAGGTGAGTGTGAGATGTTTATCATCCATGCACGTAAAGCCTGGCTCTCCGGCCTTAGCCCGAAAGAGAACCGTGAAATCCCGCCACTGGACTACCCTCGCGTGTATCAACTGAAGCGTGACTTCCCGCACCTGACGATGTCGATCAACGGCGGCATCAAGTCGCTGGAAGAGGCCAAAGCGCATCTGGAACATATGGATGGTGTGATGGTCGGGCGCGAGGCGTATCAGAACCCGGGCATTCTGGCGATGGTCGATCGCGAAATCTACGGTGTAGAAGGCGCAGATACCGATCCGGTTGCGGTGGTACGTGCCATGTATCCGTACATCGAACGCGAGCTGAGCAACGGCACGTATCTTGGCCATATCACCCGCCACATGCTTGGCCTGTTCCAGGGGATTCCGGGCGCGCGTCAGTGGCGTCGTTACCTGAGCGAGAATGCGCATAAAGCCGGTGCCGACATCGAGGTGCTGGAACATGCGCTGAAACTGGTGGCAGATAAGCGATAAATTTCGCTAAAAGATCGTCAAATTCACCACGCCCTGCAAATTTTTGCGGGGCGTTTTTCTTTTATAACAAGGGGTTAGTTTTGGCATGCTTTTTGTAATGCTTACTGCATTACTCAGGAGCGTGTGGGAGAAAAACATGCTGGAACTACTTTTTGTGATTGGTTTTTTTGTCATGCTATTAGCCACGGGCGTTTCGCTGCTCGGCATTCTGGCCGCTATCGTTGTCGCCACGGTGGTGATGTTTATCGGCGGATTATTTGCCCTGATGATCAAGCTGTTGCCGTGGTTACTGCTGGCTATTGTGGTGGTGTGGGTGATACGGGCGATTAAAACGCCAAAAGTGTCCACTTATCAGCGTAATAACCGCTTTCGTTACTAAGGTATTGAGGGGTTCGTCACATACTTGTAACTTTTCTGGTGGCATTGCTTAGAACAGAATAGGATTTACTTATCGAATCTGTCACTATGACTGCCGCTAAAGAATTCATCGAGCTGTACCCTACATACAGCCGAACTAAAAAAAGAAAGGGCTTCCTCAGGGAAGCCCAATTTCTTTTCTGGATTCAGGGGATTAACAGACTTGAACCCTGCGTCACCCTGCTCTCAAGTACCTCATGCGCGCGTTGCGCATCGGCCAGCGGATATTTCTGCGCATCTGCCACATCCACTTTAATTACCCCACTGGCGATCAGCGAGAACAGCTCGTTACTGGCTTCCTCAAGCTCTTCCCGGTTAGTGATGTAGCCTTGCAGGGAAGGGCGAGTCACATACAGAGAACCTTTCTGGTTCAGAATGCCAAGGTTAACCCCGGTCACAGCGCCTGACGCATTACCGAAACTCACCATTAGCCCGCGGCGCTGCAGACAGTCCAGAGAGGCTTCCCAGGTATCTTTCCCCACCGAGTCATACACTACGCGCACTTTTTTGCCGTTAGTGATTTCTTTCAGCCGCTCGACAATGTTCTCTTCACGATAGTTAATCACCTGCCAGGCTCCCGCCTGCAAGGCGCGCTGCGCTTTTTGCGCATTGCCCACGGTACCGATCAGTTTTGCCCCCAGCGCTTTTGCCCACTGACACGCGATCAGCCCCACACCACCCGCAGCGGCATGAAACAGGAACTGCTCGTCAGGTTTAATTTCGTAGGTTTTACGCAGCAGGTAGTAGACCGTAAGCCCTTTCAGAAATGAGGCTGCAGCTTGCTCAAAGGAGATGGCGTTGGGCAGCAGGGCGGCTTTATCCGCCGGGACGTTGTGAACGGAACTGTATGCTCCCAGAGCAGACTGCGCATACACCACGCGATCACCCTCTTTAAGATGCTTAACGGCATGGCCAGTTTTGATAACCACTCCTGCCGCTTCGGTACCCAGACCGCTTGGCAGTGACGGAGGCGGGTAGAGGCCTCCGCGAATATAGGTATCAATGTAGTTAATACCTATGGCTTTGTTTTCAACCTGAACTTCGTTTTCGCCAGGTGCTACAGGGGTAAATTCCACCGCTTTCAGCACTTCTGGCCCACCGTGTTTCTGGAATTCAATGCGCGTTGCCATGCTCCCTCCGTAAGAAAAATATGGTAATCTTTCGACCCACTCTTTATCTCGGTAACTCCATTCACTATGGCAGGAAACAAACCCTTCAACAAACAGACTGAACCTCGCGAGCGTGATTACCAGGTCGCAGGATTAAAAGTCCCGCCGCACTCGATTGAAGCGGAACAGTCGGTGTTGGGCGGTTTAATGCTGGATAATGAACGCTGGGACGACGTCGCTGAGCGCGTGGTGTCTGAGGATTTCTACACCCGACCACATCGTCATATCTTTACCGAAATGGCGCGTCTGCAGGAGTCGGGCAGCCCGATTGACCTGATCACACTTGCGGAATCGCTGGAGCGACAGGGACAACTGGACAGCGTCGGTGGGTTTGCCTACCTGGCAGAATTATCGAAAAATACACCAAGTGCGGCGAATATCAGTGCATACGCCGATATCGTGCGTGAACGTGCTGTAGTTCGTGAGATGATTTCGGTAGCGAATGAGATCGCCGAGGCTGGTTTTGATCCGCAGGGTCGCACCAGTGAAGATCTGCTCGATCTCGCCGAATCCCGGGTCTTTAAAATCGCGGAAAGCCGCGCAAATAAAGATGAAGGCCCGAAAAACATTGCTGATGTGCTCGACGCCACCGTCGCCCGTATCGAACAACTGTTCCAGCAGCCACATGACGGTGTGACCGGTGTGAACACCGGTTATGACGATCTCAATAAGAAAACCGCTGGCCTGCAGCCGTCGGATCTGATTATCGTTGCGGCGCGTCCGTCGATGGGTAAAACGACATTTGCGATGAACCTCGTCGAAAACGCAGCGATGTTGCAGGACAAGCCGGTACTGATTTTCAGTCTTGAGATGCCCTCCGAGCAGATTATGATGCGTTCCCTGGCGTCACTCTCGCGCGTGGATCAGACCCGCATTCGTACCGGTCAGCTGGATGACGAAGACTGGGCGCGGATCTCCGGCACCATGGGCATTCTGCTGGAAAAACGGAATATCTATATTGATGACTCCTCCAGCCTGACGCCGACGGAAGTCCGCTCCCGTGCGCGTCGTATCGCCCGTGAACACGGCGGCATCGGCCTTATCATGATCGACTACCTTCAGCTGATGCGCGTCCCGTCGCTCTCCGACAACCGTACGCTGGAAATTGCAGAGATTTCCCGCTCACTCAAGGCGTTAGCCAAAGAGCTGCACGTGCCAGTGGTGGCACTCTCACAGCTTAACCGCTCCCTGGAACAACGCGCCGACAAACGCCCGGTCAACTCCGACCTGCGTGAGTCTGGCTCCATCGAGCAGGATGCTGACTTAATCATGTTTATCTACCGTGATGAGGTTTATCACGAGAACAGCGACCTGAAAGGGATCGCCGAAATTATTATTGGTAAGCAACGTAACGGCCCAATCGGTACGGTACGTTTGACCTTTAACGGACAGTGGTCGCGTTTCGACAACTATGCCGGTCCTCAATATGATGATGAGTAATTTCTAAGGAATTCAAATGCAAGCGGCAACAGTAGTCATTAACCGCCGCGCTCTGCGACACAACCTGCAACGACTGCGCGAACTGGCTCCCGCCAGCAAGCTCGTTGCAGTCGTGAAAGCGAACGCTTACGGACACGGTCTTCTTGAGACCTCGCGAACGCTCCCCGATGCCGACGCCTTTGGCGTCGCCCGTCTTGAAGAGGCCATCCGTCTGCGCGCGGGTGGGATCACACAACCCATTTTACTGCTGGAAGGCTTTTTCGAAGCCACTGATTTGCCCACTATTGCTGATCAGCACCTGCATACCGCCGTTCACAACGAAGAACAACTGGCTGCGCTGGAAACCGCCGAGTTAAGCGAGCCGGTAACCGTGTGGATGAAGCTCGATACAGGCATGCACCGACTGGGCGTGCGTCCGGAAAACGCACAAGCGTTTTATCAGCGTTTATGTCAGTGCAAAAATGTGCGCCAGCCAGTGAACATCGTCAGTCACTTTGCTCGTGCTGATGAGCCTGAATGTGGTGCGACCGAACAACAGCTCGATATCTTTAATACCTTCTGCGAAGGTAAGCCGGGAATGCGCTCGATTGCCGCGTCTGGCGGTATTTTGCTGTGGCCGCAATCGCACTTCGACTGGGCGCGTCCGGGCATTATTCTTTACGGCGTATCGCCGCTGGAGAACAAACCCTGGGGGCCGGATTTTGGCTTCCAGCCAGTGATGTCATTGGTGTCTAACCTGATTGCCGTGCGTGAGCACAAAGCGGGTGAACCCGTGGGCTACGGGGGAACCTGGATCAGCGAGCGTGATACCCGTTTGGGCGTTGTGGCGATGGGCTATGGAGATGGTTATCCACGTGCCGCGCCGTCGGGTACGCCAGTGTTGGTTAATGGTCGCGAAGTGAAGATTGTTGGTCGCGTGGCGATGGACATGATTTGCGTCGATCTGGGGCCGGAAGCGCAGGAGAAAGCGGGTGACGCAGTGGTGATGTGGGGTGAAGGCTTGCCTGTCGAACGCATTGCTGAAATCACGAAAGTGAGTGCTTACGAACTTATCACGCGCCTGACGTCGCGGGTAGCGATGAAGTACATAGATTAATCCATGGCTGGAGTGAGAGTGTTACTCTCACTCCACGTTTATTAACATCCCCTCGATCTTCTGCCATATCCGGTTTATTGTTGAAATCCCTGCCTCATCGAATTCCGGAGAACCATCGCGTGTTTCAGAAAGTTGACGCCTATGCCGGCGACCCTATTCTCTCCTTAATGGAGCGTTTCAAAGAAGATCCTCGCAGCGACAAAGTGAACCTCAGCATTGGTCTGTATTACAACGAGGATGGCATTATTCCTCAGTTGCAGGCGGTTGCAGAAGCCGAAGCACGCCTGAATGCTGTACCACATGGCGCATCGCTTTATCTGCCGATGGAAGGGCTAAATACTTACCGTAACACCATCGCGCCGCTGCTGTTTGGTGCCGATCATCCGGTGCTTGCGCAAAAACGTGTCGCCACCATCCAGACGCTTGGCGGGTCAGGTGCGCTGAAAGTCGGTGCAGACTTCCTGAAAAAATACTTCCCGGATTCCGGGGTATGGGTGAGTGATCCTACGTGGGAAAACCACGTGGCTATCTTTGAAGGCGCAGGTTTTAAGGTCGCGACTTATCCATGGTTCGACAGCGAAACCAACGGTGTGCGTGTAGAGGCACTGCTGGAAAAACTGCACACCCTGCCGGAGCGCAGTATTGTGCTACTGCATCCATGCTGTCATAACCCGACCGGTGCGGACCTCACTAATGACCAGTGGGATGCGGTAATTGAGGTACTGAAAACGCGTAATCTGATCCCATTCCTCGACATTGCCTATCAGGGCTTTGGCGCAGGCATGGAAGAAGATGCTTATGCAATCCGCGCCGTTGCCAGCGCAGGCCTGCCGGCACTGGTGAGTAACTCTTTCTCTAAAATCTTCTCTCTGTATGGCGAACGCGTCGGCGGTCTGTCCGTAGTGTGTGAAGATGCCGAAGCCGCCAGCCGTGTGCTGGGTCAACTGAAGGCGACGGTGCGCCGCATTTACTCCAGCCCACCAAACTTTGGTGCGCAGGTCGTCGCCACGGTTCTTGGTGATGAGCAACTGAAAGCATCCTGGCTTGCTGAAGTGGAATCAATGCGTACGCGCATTCTGGCGATGCGTCAGGAGCTGGTTAACGTCCTGAAAAAGGCCGTGCCGGGCCATAACTTCGACTATCTGCTCAAGCAGCGCGGGATGTTCAGTTATACCGGTCTGAGTGCCGCTCAGGTTGATCGCCTGCGCGAAGAGTTCGGTGTCTACCTGATTGCCAGCGGCCGTATGTGCGTGGCGGGGCTGAATGCCAGCAATGTTCAGCGCGTGGCGCAGGCATTTGCTGCCGTGATGTAAGTAAGTGATCACATTCTCTCTTCTTGCTGAAGAGAGAATGTGATCTTTCTTCTTTTTTCGCTGATCCATAAGCAAAAACTCCTTTCCTTCGCTTCCCGCTGGGGTTATGGTCGGATAGTTTTTTGACCATTCGCTCAAAATAAAACGATAACAAACTGAATATTCAGGGGAAAACATGCGCAAGATCACACTGGCGCTCAGCGCCGCCTGCTTATTGTTCTCGCTTAATAGTGCAGTCGTTGCGCGAGCTTCCGCACCGACACCGCTTTACACCGGAACCACCGCCGCCATCCTTGCCGAGCAGGCGCCTGTTCACTGGGTCTCTGTGGCACAAATCGAAAACAGTCTGATGGGGCGTCCGCCAATGGCTGTGGGCTTCGATATTGACGATACCGTCCTGTTCTCAAGCCCGGGTTTCTGGCGCGGCAAGAAAACATATTCACCAGACAGCGAAGACTATCTGAAGAACCCGGAGTTCTGGGAAAAAATGAACAACGGCTGGGATGAGTTCAGCATCCCGAAAGAGGTCGCCCGATCGCTTATTGCCATGCATGTTAAGCGCGGCGACAGCATTTACTTTGTTACCGGACGTAGTCAGACCAAAACGGAAACGGTATCCAAAACCTTGCAGGACGATTTTCTGATCCCTGCCGCTAACATGAATCCAGTCATTTTTGCGGGAGATAAACCCGGTCAGAACAGCAAAACGCAGTGGCTGGAGCAGAAAAATATCAAAGTGTTTTATGGCGATTCTGATAACGATATCACCGCCGCGCATGATGTGGGGGCCAGAGGGATCAGGGTGTTACGCGCCTCTAATTCGACCTATCGACCACTGCCGATGGCCGGGAAATTTGGTGAAGAGGTGATTGTTAATTCTGAATACTGAGGTATGCTGGTTTTTTGTACAAATCACGCCTGCCGGGTTTACCTTTTGTCGTCTTGCTGCACACTTAAAGAGGCAGGAACTCAGGTCGTGTCCAACCCATTTACAGGGGAGCTAAGATGACAATTTCGGAGATACTCCAGTACTGCATGAGTAAGCCCGGCGCTGAACAAAGCGTCCACAGCGACTGGAAAGCCACGCAGATCAAAGTGGGTGACGTGCTTTTTGCGATGGTGAAAGAGGTTGAAGGCCGTCCGGCGGCTGCACTGAAAACCAGCCCGGAACTGGCTGATTTATTACGCCAGCAGCACCATGACGTCCGACCGAGCCAGCATCTCAACAAGGCTCACTGGAGCACTGTCTACCTCGACGGCTCTCTGCCGGGCTCGCAAATTTACTATCTGGTGGATGCATCGTACAAGCAGGCAGTTGAACTGCTGCCGGAAACGACCCGACAGCAGCTCTCCGTGTGACAATTACAGCAATGGTTTAAGGAAGCGTGCGGTGTGCGAGGCTTCGCACTCTGCAACGGTCTCTGGCGTACCGGAGACGAGGATTTCACCGCCGCCGCTACCGCCTTCCGGGCCAAGATCGACAATCCAGTCAGCGGTTTTAATCACATCAAGGTTGTGCTCAATCACCACAATGGTGTTGCCCTGGTCTCTGAGCTGATGCAGTACGTCCAGCAACTGCTGGATATCGGCAAAGTGCAAACCTGTGGTGGGTTCATCCAGGATATAAAGCGTCTGGCCCGTGCCACGTTTGGAAAGCTCACGCGCCAGCTTCACGCGCTGGGCTTCACCACCCGAAAGCGTCGTTGCTGACTGACCGAGACGGATATAGGTCAGCCCCACATCCATTAACGTTTGCAGCTTACGCGCCAGCGCCGGGACGGCATCGAAGAACTCGCGTGCTTCTTCAATGGTCATATCCAGCACTTCATGGATAGTCTTGCCTTTGTACTTAATTTCCAGCGTTTCGCGGTTATAGCGTTTGCCTTTGCACTGGTCGCACGGCACGTAGATATCCGGCAGGAAGTGCATCTCAACTTTGATCACCCCATCGCCCTGGCACGCTTCACAGCGTCCGCCACGCACGTTGAAGCTGAAACGTCCTGGTGTATAGCCGCGTGAACGAGATTCCGGTACGCCAGCAAAGAGTTCACGTACAGGCGTAAAGACGCCAGTATAGGTCGCCGGGTTAGAACGTGGGGTACGGCCAATCGGGCTCTGGTCGATGTCGATAACCTTGTCGAAATGCTCCAGCCCTTGAATATCGCGGTATGGTGCAGGTTCAGCAAGCGTTGCGCCGTTCAGCGCCGTCTGTGCTATCGGGAACAGCGTATCGTTGATCAGCGTTGATTTACCGGAACCGGACACGCCGGTGATGCAGGTAAACAGGCCAACCGGCAGCGTCAGGGTGACGTCTTTCAGGTTGTTGCCGCGTGCGCCAGTCAGCTTCAGCACTTTTTCCGGGTTCGCTGCCACGCGTTGTTTCGGCACGTCAATCTTGCGCTTACCGCTCATATACTGGCCGGTTAGCGATTCAGGTACCGCCATGATATCTTTCAGCGTCCCTTCCGCGACCACCTGGCCGCCATGCACGCCTGCACCTGGACCAATGTCGATAACGTGGTCAGCGGCTCGAATCGCGTCTTCATCATGCTCGACCACAATCACCGTGTTACCGAGGTTACGCAGGTGGATCAGCGTGCCGAGCAGGCGTTCGTTATCACGCTGGTGCAGGCCGATAGATGGCTCATCCAGGACGTACATCACGCCAACTAAACCCGCACCGATTTGGCTGGCAAGACGGATACGCTGGGCTTCTCCGCCGGAGAGCGTTTCAGCGGAGCGGGAAAGTGTCAGGTAGTTCAGGCCGACGTTCACCAGGAATTTCAAACGATCCCCGATCTCTTTCAGCACTTTCTCGGCGATTTTCGCGCGCTGGCCGGAGAGTTTCAGGTTGTTGAAGAAGTCCATCGCGTGGCCGATGCTCATGTCTGAGATGGTCGGCAGCGCCGTGTTTTCGACAAACACGTGGCGCGCTTCCCGACGCAGACGTGTACCGTCACAGGTGGCGCACGAGCGGTTGCTGATGAATTTTGCCAGTTCTTCGCGTACTGCGCTGGATTCGGTCTCTTTGTAGCGGCGCTCCATGTTGTGCAGCACCCCTTCAAACGGGTGGCGACGCACGGAGGTATCACCGCGATCATTCATGTACTTGAACTCGATGTTCTCTTTGCCGGAACCGAACAGAATCACTTTGTGCACACTCGGGCTCAGGCTGGCCCACGGGGCTTCAACATCGAACTTATAGTGCTCTGCCAGCGATTTCAGCATCTGGAAGTAGTAGAAGTTACGCTTGTCCCAGCCGCGAATGGCGCCGCCCGCTAGAGACAACTCCGGGTTCTGGATCACTCTGTCCGGGTCGAAATACTGCTGAACGCCAAGGCCGTCACACGTCGGGCACGCGCCCGCCGGGTTGTTGAAGGAGAACAGGCGCGGTTCCAGCTCGCGCATGCTGTAGCCGCAAATCGGGCAGGCAAAGTTGGCGGAGAAGAGCAGCTCTTCTGCTTTTGGGTCGTCCATATCGGAGACTACGGCCGTGCCACCAGAGAGTTCCAGTGCCGTTTCAAAGGATTCCGCCAGACGTGTCGCGAGATCGTCACGTACTTTGAATCGGTCAATCACCACTTCGATGGTGTGCTTTTTCTGCAGCTCCAGCTTGGGTGGGTCTGACAGGTCACACACTTCACCGTCGATACGAGCGCGGATATAACCCTGGCTTGCGAGGTTCTCCAGCGTTTTGGTGTGTTCGCCTTTACGTTCTTTAATGATGGGTGCCAACAGCATCAGGCGTTTGCCTTCAGGCTGCGACAGCACGTTATCCACCATCTGGCTCACGGTCTGGGCCGCCAGCGGGACGTCGTGGTCCGGGCAGCGCGGCTCACCCACACGGGCATACAGCAGACGCAGGTAGTCGTGAATTTCGGTAATGGTACCGACCGTTGAACGCGGGTTATGCGAGGTAGACTTCTGCTCAATGGAGATGGCAGGGGACAACCCTTCAATATGGTCGACATCCGGTTTTTCCATCAGCGACAGGAACTGACGCGCGTACGCAGAGAGTGATTCAACGTAACGACGCTGTCCTTCGGCATATAAAGTGTCGAAAGCCAGTGAGGATTTGCCAGACCCCGAAAGCCCGGTCACGACGATGAGTTTGTCGCGAGGGATTATGAGGTTGATATTCTTGAGATTGTGGGTGCGGGCGCCCCGAACTTCGATCTTATCCATTCACCTTTCCCGGTTGGAACACGGATTGCCTGGTTTGTTTGAAGGACAAACGGCTGTCAGAAACGGCTAATTATGACACAATTTAACCTGTTTGAATATACAGTATTGGAATGCATTTTCCGATTGGCTATGTAACAATGTAGCGTTCGCACGAGAACTCTGGAATCCATCTCGCAGCTATCAAAATGCAGCATGGAAATGGTACACTCGCGCGTTTACACTATTAAGAAACGTATTCAGGAGACACGAACATGGCCAGCAGAGGCGTAAACAAGGTGATTCTCGTCGGTAATCTGGGCCAGGACCCGGAAGTACGCTACATGCCGAGTGGTGGCGCAGTTGCCAACATTACGCTGGCTACTTCCGAATCCTGGCGTGATAAAGCGACCGGTGAGATGAAAGAGCAGACTGAATGGCACCGTGTTGTGCTGTTTGGCAAACTGGCAGAAGTGGCCGGTGAATATCTGCGTAAAGGTTCTCAGGTTTATATCGAAGGCCAGCTGCGTACCCGCAAATGGACCGATCAGTCCGGCGCTGAGAAATACACTACTGAAGTGGTGGTAAACGTTGGCGGCACCATGCAGATGCTGGGTGGCCGTCAGGGTGGTGGCGCACCAGCAGGTGGTGGTCAGCAGCAGGGCGGTTGGGGTCAGCCTCAGCAGCCGCAGGGTGGCAACCAGTTTAGCGGCGGCGCACAGTCTCGCCCGCAGCAGCAGTCTGCTCCTGCACCGTCTAACGAACCACCAATGGATTTCGACGACGATATTCCGTTCTGATCCTCTGATATCCAAACAAAAAACCCAGACAATAGTCTGGGTTTTTTTATTCCGTAAGGGATCAGGTAATCACCATCGGCCAGTCTGGCGGTGTGTGGCTCATTGCTTCAACCATCACCACTTTAATATTTTCCCAGACGGCGGCAATGTCCAGCAGGGTGATGCCAAGCAGACCAGTGGCAAACCAGCAAGCTGCGCCTAACCCCAACAGAGTGCTGATGATAGCAAGGCCAGCGTAATCAGACTTACGAAACTGAATGTTCAGCGTGCTGGCTAAAAACATCAATACCGCACTCAACAACGGCCAGCGTAAGAGAACCATGCTGGTAGTAATGGTTGCCATAAAACCCATCCTCTACAAAACAGACTCACTGAATGAAACAGTGTTTATTATTACACAAGATATGTGAACTATATCACGTTTGATGATTTATTCGCCAGAGTCAGGGGCGTGAAAATGGGTGGATTTACAACTGAGTGAAGGGGGAGGTATCAGAAAGAAAATATATCTTTGCAGGCTAAGAAACCCTTTTCCCCTGCTCTTCATAACGAATTCATTGAGATAGCAAAACCTCTGCAAGACGGCGCCTGTTGTACAGCGTTTACAGCAATAAACCTATGGATTATGCTTGAGTGGACATATTAATTTACTCGCAGCTAACCTTTCAGGTTTTTGAATTTTATTATTATTTTATTTATTTGTCCGTTTTTAATTACACACAACAGTCGTTTCATTTCGCTGTGCTGATATTCAGCCTCCAGCTTTGGCTGACCAGTTTTTGAATCTGAAGAAAGTTGCGTCCGGTTTATCGCGTGATAATCGGCGAAAAGATGAAAAAAAAACGATGTGAGATTGTCAATGACAGCATGCAGGCTTTGCATGCACTGGCTAAGTTGATGCCCCAGCTTCACACTCAGTGTTCACTGGCAGAAATGCTGGAGACGATCAATCGATCTCTGGGGGCAAGCCTTGCCTGGGTTAGCGTTAATGATAATGACGGACTGCACCGTGTGGTCTGCGCGGGTGATGTAGCCTGCCACTCTTTTGAAGTCGCCGATTTTCTGGCGGGAACCCTGTTACAGCGACATCACCGGTCATGGCGGGTGGTCTACTGGAAAGAGAAGATTGGTCGCGCCTTATTTCCTCCGCAGCACCCTGGCTATACGCAATTGCAAAGCGGTGTACTATGCAAACTTTCGACCCATAACTGGCATTGCAGGGGATATTTCTTTCTGGCATTTGATGAGAAATTGTATTCTCTGCCAATCCTGAAAAATATCGTCGTGGTGCTGGTCGAAAAATTAAAAGACTATTTTGAGGAAATTATTGCCCGCGAGAAAACTGCACAGGAAATGCAGCGTGTCGTGACACAATATAAGACCCTGTTTGAACGGGCTCCGGTTTTAATGAACTCTTTCGACAAATTTAACCGCTGCGTGTTGTGGAATGCCGAGTGTGAAAAAGTATTTGGCTGGACGATGGCGGAGATCGGGGCTCATGCCGATCCGCTCTCGCTGTTTTACCCCGATCCTGAAGAGCGGCGTCGGGTAAGAGAGTCGGTAAATGTCTCTCCCCTCAAGGACATGTATGAGTGGCATCCGCTACGTAAAGACGGTACGCAGTTGACCGTATTGTGGTCAAACATACTGTTGCCGGACAACTCTATCCTGAATATTGGGCTCGACATTACCGAGCGGAAGAAAGCAGAGCAGCAGTTGGAAGTGAAAGCCACGATTGACGATCTCACCGGCTGTTTTAACCGTTCGGCGATTTTGCAGCAGCTGGAACTCGCTCAATCAGCAAATGCCAGGCGGGAGGCTAACAGCCATTTTTGTGTCCTGATGTTTGACCTGGATTTTTTTAAACAAATCAATGATGAGTGGGGACACCAGGTAGGCGATGCGGCGCTTCTTCACTTTTGTGATTGTATCCGTGAGTTAGCCCCTTCAGATTCTGCATTAGGGCGCGTGGGAGGGGAGGAGTTTTTGCTTCTGCTGGCGCAAACTCATGGTCATGACGCGGCGCAACTGTCCGCCAGGCTGCATACCGCGCTAAAAACCAAACCGCTGAGGGTTGGAGAGAAAAAACTGGAGCTGTCGTTTAGTGCTGGGGTCGTGGAGGTGTGCGGGGATCAGTTCGATACGTCGGCATTGCTGACGCGCGCTGATAAAGCATTATATGACGCCAAGCGTACGGGGCGGGGAAAAACGGTAGTGGCAGCTGACTATTTATAAATCAGCGAACAAAATACACCCGAAAAAATAGCATAGAATTTCATGAAGAAGTTGTGCTTTTTTCATGCTGTCAAAAGTTTGGCTTAATCAACGATCCTCTGTTGTGTTATCTTCGCACTTCCCTTATGGGATGGATAAATATTTTCCTTAATTGAAACGGAACGAATACTTACAGTTTAGCTTACGGGAAAATATTATCGTCATAACGAAATTTAAGATTTTTAATACTAAAAGTCAGTTGCTAACTTCGCATGATTCATGCAACGTAATCACCTGTTTAGCAAAGCATCCGGCCTTCATTACTACAGGCGTACAACATGCAGGGATATAGGGCGGGAAATGAATCGTAGCGCGCGGCGCAAGATGCTCAGGGTGGTAGGGATCATCATGGTAGTTATGCTACCGGTGATGCTTGCGCTATGGTTTGCCCAGCTAAGAGCCGTATCGGAAACAAGCGCTCAGCTACGTACCTTTGCTGAACTGGCTTTAGACAAAACAGAACTGGTTATTCAACAGGTTGAACTGGCCCGGGACGAGGCGACAAAATACCAGGGCGAACTTTGCACGCCAGGACATCGTCAATATATGCTGAACGTTGTTCGTGGCCGTCTGTTTGTCGCCGATTTAATTTATGCCGAAGGTCAGAATTTTCTTTGTTCGACCGTTTTTACACCGGAACATCCATACTCAATTTCCGTCGCCAATTACACGCGTAAACCTGACGTCGCTATCTATTATTATCGCGATACCCCATTTTATACTGGTTATAAAATGACATATATGCAGCGTGGTAATTATGTGGTGGTGGTCAATCCGCTTTCGTACAGTGAAGTGATGTCAAACGATCATTCCCTTTCATGGGGAGTGTACGACACGATAACCAACGCATTCTTTTCCGTTAGCCAAAAAGCCAATATTTCTTTATTAAATTCGATGATTCGGGATAAGGAATCGGTATTTCAAAAAGATAACCGTTTTTATACCGTCGTGAAATCGCCAAAAAGACCTATTGCGGCTATTGTGTCAACATCGAATAAACGCTTTTATGAAACGCTTTATCATCAGGCAACATTGACGCTGCCACTGGGGATGATCTGCAGCATTATTATTTTGCTGGTATGGTCGCGTACCCATCGTGAACTTAATTCCCCAGGGCGGTTGTTGCAACGCGCGCTCAACAAACGCCAGCTTTGTGTGCACTATCAGCCGATCATTGATATCAAGAACAACCAGTGTGTAGGGGCTGAAGCGCTGTTACGTTGGCCTGGTTTTAACGGACAGGTGATGAGCCCGGCTGAGTTTATTCCGCTGGCTGAAAAAGAGGGAATGAGCGAGCGGATAACGGATTATGTTGTTGAGGAGGTGTTCAGCGATCTGGGCCATTTCCTGGCTGCGCATCCGCATCTCTATATCTCGATTAACCTGTCGGCCACGGATTTCCACTCTTCGCGGCTGATCGCCATGATTTCTGACAAGGCCCGCCACTATGACGTGCGCGCGCAGCAGATCAAAATCGAAGTGACGGAACGCGGGTTTATTGATGTGCCAAAAACCACGCCGGTGATTCAGGCTTTCCGTCAGGCAGGTTATGAAGTGGCAATCGATGATTTCGGGACGGGTTACTCTAACCTGCATAACCTCTATTCGCTGAACGTTGATATCCTCAAAATCGATAAATCCTTTATCGACACCTTAACGACCAACAGCACCAGTCACTTGATCGCCGAGCATATTATCGAGATGGCACAAAGCCTGCGGCTTAAAACCATTGCGGAAGGTGTAGAGACGGCAGAGCAGGTCGGTTGGTTGTTGAAGCGCGGTGTTCAGTTCTGTCAGGGATGGCACTTCGCGAAAGCGATGCCGCCCCAGGAGTTTATGACCTGGCAGCAGCAACCTTTGCATTGATAGTGATTAATTCAACTGATGGCGATAATCGCTTGGCGTGCGGTCAAATTCGCGACGGAACACGCGGGAAAAGGTTTGTTGCGACACATAGCCAAGATCCATTGCGATATCAAAAATGGGCCGCTGCGTGGAGCGTAGCGCCTGAGCTGCCAGCAGCAGTCTGCGCTGACGAATGTATTCACCCAACGTCTGATGCATAACCGTCCGGAACATTCTCTGTAAATACCATTTCGAATAGCCCGATTTTTTAGCGACCACATCAATGTTCAACGGTTGGTCGATATGTTCATCAATCCATTCAATAAGTGTCTGAATAATCTGCTGATGCGACATACGGTTGCCCCTCTGTAGATACAACTTTCCTGGTTAATTCGTCGTTTTCTCTGCGGGGGAGTATAATTCCTCAAGTTAACTTGAGGTAAAGAGGTTTTATGGAAAAGAGATTGCCGCGAATTAAAGCACTTTTAACACCTGGTGAAGTGGCGAAGCGAAGCGGTGTTGCGGTATCGGCGCTCCACTTCTATGAAAGCAAAGGGTTAATCAAGAGTATCCGTAACGGTGGAAACCAGCGTCGCTATACCCGCGACGTGCTCCGCTATGTGGCGATTATCAAAATTGCGCAACGAATCGGAATTCCCCTGGCCACCATCGGCGAGGCATTTGGTGTGCTGCCGGAAGGTCACACCCTAAGCCCGAAAGTGTGGAAAGAGCTTTCATCCCAGTGGCGTGAAGAACTGGACAGGCGTATCCATACGTTGGTCGCACTGCGTGACGAGTTGGATGGTTGCATTGGTTGCGGCTGTTTGTCCCGTAGTGATTGTCCGTTGCGTAACCCGGGCGACAGGCTGGGTGAACAGGGGACGGGGGCGCGGTTGCTGGAAGAGGATTAATAAAGAACTAAAGCGCCACATAAGGGCGCTTTAGTTTTTCCCGGTCTTTGTCTTTCTCTCTATCCCGCTGGTTCACGGGAGGGTTTCCCCCGACATCAGCACCCCTCATGTCGAGCTGGTTGGGGAGGTTCCGGATTGTGCTGACACTTTAATTCTATGCAAGACCCGTCATTTCGCCAGCTACGCCGGTTGTTTTTTAGCCGAATTTTTTTCGCGGTGTTGTTCGATTTTCTATAGTTAAAAAGTATGAATAACAGGAGACAACCATGCTCACGGTACACCACCTTAACCAGTCGCGCTCACATCGCGTGATCTGGGCGCTGGAAGAACTCGCCCTGCCTTATGAGATCATTCACTACCAGCGCGAAAAGAATATGCTGGCTCCTGAGTCCCTCAAAAAAGTGCACCCGTTGGGCAAATCGCCAGTCGTCGAAGATAACGGCCTGATTCTGGCCGAGTCAGGCGCCATTCTGGAGTATCTGCAGGAAACGTACGATCCCGACTCACGGTTGAAACCCTTAGATCCCGCTCATAAGGTGCAATATCGCTTCTGGCTGCATTATGCCGAAGGGTCGCTGATGCCGCTGTTACTCATGAAGCTGGTGTTTAACAGCCTCGGTAAACCCCCTGTGCCGTTTGGTATCCGAACACTGGGCAAAGCGCTGGGGCAGGGAGTGCAAAAAGCCTATCTCAACCGTCAGCTGGAAACCCATGCACGTTTCATTGATTCACATCTTGCGGAAAACAGCTGGTTTGCCGGGGACGCGATGAGCATGGCCGATATTCAGATGAGTTTCCCGATCTTTGCCCTGCTGGCGCGGGGTGGCATCAATAATCTGCCGCATATTCAGGCATGGAAGAAAAAGATTGAGAATAGCCCTGCCTGGCAAAGAACACTGGAACAAGGTGGTCCTTTATCAATCCCGGGTGACGATTGAAATGTAAACGAATTGCGCATAAACGATAACGTTTGCGCATCCTCTGTTTATTTCTTCAGCGTCATAAGTGAATTTTAGCGAAAAACGACAAAGTTCAGTTGAAAAGGGCGGTGATTAGGCTAGATAATCGTTTGCCTTAATTTGACCACCCGTTTGTAAGTGCGGAGCTAAACGTTTGCTTTTTTTGTGACGCCCTTTCGTCACAAACGCAACTCAAGGATTTGACGTTTAGCTGGCAGTGGCGTCTCCACCACGCTTACGGACTTTCTAAAAAACTCTCAGGGGATGTTTTCTATGTCTACGCCATCTGCGCGTACTGGCGGTTCACTTGACGCCATGTTTAAAATTTCGGCTCGCGGCAGCACCGTGCGTCAGGAAGTTGTTGCCGGTCTGACAACGTTCCTGGCGATGGTTTACTCCGTCATTGTTGTGCCGGGCATGCTGGGCAAAGCGGGCTTCCCGCCTGCAGCTGTCTTTGTTGCTACCTGCCTTGTGGCCGGTGTGGGCTCCATCGTGATGGGGCTGTGGGCGAACTTGCCGCTGGCGATTGGTTGCGCCATCTCTCTGACGGCGTTTACCGCATTCAGTCTGGTGCTGGGCCAACACATCAGCGTACCGGTTGCGTTGGGCGCCGTGTTCCTGATGGGTGTGCTGTTTACCGTTATTTCAGCGACCGGCATCCGTAGCTGGATTTTGCGCAACCTGCCGCACGGTGTAGCGCACGGTACGGGTATCGGTATCGGCCTGTTCTTGCTGCTGATTGCCGCCAACGGCGTCGGTCTGGTCATCAAGAACCCGCTGGACGGTCTGCCGGTTGCGCTTGGTCACTTCGCGAGCTTCCCGGTGATTATGTCCTTGATTGGCCTGGCGGTGATTATCGGTCTGGAAAAACTGAAAGTTCCGGGTGGTATTCTGCTGACCATTATCGGGGTTTCTATTGTTGGCCTGATTTTCGATCCAAACGTCCACTTCTCCGGTATTTTCGCCATGCCGTCGCTGAGCGATGACAAAGGCAACTCCCTGATTGGTAGCCTGGATATCGTCGGCGCGCTGAACCCGGTGATTCTGCCAAGCGTGCTGGCGCTGGTGATGACCGCTGTGTTTGATGCGACCGGTACAATCCGTGCAGTCGCGGGGCAAGCGAACCTGCTGGATAAAGACGGTCAGATTATTGATGGCGGAAAAGCGCTGACGACCGACTCCCTGAGCAGCGTCTTCTCTGGTCTGGTGGGTGCGGCTCCGGCTGCAGTATACATCGAGTCCGCAGCGGGTACGGCGGCGGGCGGTAAAACCGGCCTGACGGCGATCACCGTCGGCGTGTTGTTCCTGCTGATCCTGTTCCTTTCTCCGCTGTCCTATCTGGTTCCGGCGTATGCGACCGCACCAGCGCTGATGTACGTTGGCCTGCTGATGCTGAGCAACGTGGCAAAAATCGACTTTGCTGACTTTGTGGATGCGATGTCCGGCCTCATCACTGCGGTATTTATTGTGCTGACCTGTAACATCGTGACCGGCATTATGATCGGTTTCGCATCATTGGTGATTGGTCGTCTGGTCTCTGGTGAGTGGCGCAAACTGAACATCGGCACGGTGGTGATCGCTGTTGCGCTGGTGGCGTTCTACGCGGGCGGTTGGGCAATCTAAGTTGTCCTTTGATGCGAAAACGGGTGGCTCAGGCCGCCCGTTTTTATTTTCAGGACTCATCCCGTTGCCTTTTACGTTACTCTGAGGAAGATAGAATAAAAGGCACGACGCCTTCCGTAGTAGATAAGCAACACAGCAAACAGGGAACGCATGGAAATCTTCTTCACAATACTCATCATGACCCTTGTGGTCTCGCTATCCGGGGTGGTTACACGCGTACTACCCTTTCAGATCCCTCTGCCATTAATGCAAATTGCCATCGGCGCGCTGCTGGCGTGGCCGACGTTTGGCCTGCACGTGGAGTTCGATCCCGAACTGTTCCTCGTGCTGTTTATCCCGCCACTGCTGTTTGCTGATGGCTGGAAAACGCCCACGCGCGAATTCCTTGAGCACGGGCGAGAGATCTTCGGTCTGGCACTGGCGCTGGTGGTGGTCACTGTGGTCGGAATTGGTTTTCTGATCCACTGGGTGGTGCCGGGTATCCCGTTAATTCCCGCTTTTGCGCTGGCTGCCGTGCTGTCACCAACCGATGCTGTGGCGCTTTCCGGCATCGTGGGTGAAGGACGTATTCCAAAGAAAATCATGGGGATTTTACAGGGTGAGGCGCTGATGAATGACGCCTCCGGCCTGGTTGCCCTGAAGTTTGCGGTAGCGGTCGCGATGGGCACGATGGTCTTTACCGTCGGCGGCGCGACGCTGGAATTCTTCAAAGTGGCGATTGGCGGTATCCTGGCCGGTTTCGTGGTGAGCTGGCTGTATGGACGTTCGCTGCGATTCCTCAGCCGTTGGGGCGGTGATGAGCCTGCAACGCAAATCGTGCTGCTGTTCCTTCTGCCTTTTGCCTCTTATCTGATTGCCGAACATATAGGCGTGTCAGGCATTCTGGCGGCGGTGGCGGCAGGCATGACCATCACCCGCTCCGGCGTGATGCGTCGCGCACCGTTGGCTATGCGTCTGCGCGCGAACAGCACCTGGGCAATGCTGGAATTTGTCTTTAACGGCATGGTGTTCCTGCTCCTGGGCCTGCAATTGCCAGGCATTATGGAGTCCTCACTGGTGGCGGCAGAAGCCGACCCGAACGTTGAAGTCTGGATACTGTTTACCGATATCGTGCTGATCTACCTGGCGCTGATGCTGGTGCGTTTCGGTTGGCTGTGGACGATGAAAAAGTTCAGCATGCGTTTCCTGACGAAAAAGCCGATGGAGTTCGGCTCGTGGACTACGCGTGAGCTATTGATTGCCTCTTTCGCGGGGGTACGCGGGGCGATTACCCTCGCCGGTGTGCTCTCTATTCCACTGCTGCTGCCGACGGGCGATGTCTTCCCGGCGCGCTATGAACTGGTGTTCCTTGCGGCAGGTGTGATTCTGTTCTCGCTGTTTGTTGGTGTGGTGATGTTGCCTATTTTGCTGCAGCACATTGATGTGGGTGATTCGACCCAACAGCATAAGGAAGAGCGCATTGCCCGTGCGGCGACTGCCGAAGTGGCGATTGTGGCAATTCAGAAAATGGAAGAACGTCTGGCCGCCGATGCGGAAGAGAACATCGACAATCAGCTGCTGACGGAAGTCAGTTCCCGCGTGATTGGTAACCTGCGTCGTCGTGCCGATGGGCGTAACGATGTGGAAAGCTCGTTGCAGGAGGAGAACCTGGAACGTCGGTTCCGTCTGGCGGCGCTGCGTTCAGAGCGTGCCGAACTGTACCACCTGCGCGCCACGCGACAGATCAGTAACGAGACGCTGCAAAAGCTGCTGCATGATCTGGATCTGCTGGAAGCGTTGTTGATAGAGAATCAGTAACCTTTTCCCCTCTCCCCATAGGGGCGAGGGGCTCGATCGGTTCCCTCTCCCAAAGGGAGAGGGCTAGGGTGAGGGGTTAGGGACCCAAAACCCTTCACAACACTGCAGCCATGCCTGTGCGCTGTGCGACAAATACACCCCTTCGCGCCATATCATCCCTAACTGCCAGTGAAGATTGCTCTCCAGCGGGATCCAGCGCAGCGTGTTTTTATCCAGTCGCTCGCAAATCGGTTGTGGCAGGATGGCAATCCCCACACCTGCCTGCACCATCGCGGCCAGGAAATCCCACTGACCGCTGCGCACCGCAATGCGCGGCTTCACGTTATGTTGATTAAATAACGTCATCAACTGGCGGCTGAGCGCAAAGTCTTCGTTGTAAATCAGCAGCGGGTGTTCGCCGAGAAGCTCGGGTTTCACCGAGTCTCTATTCAGCCAGTCGCCGGAGCGGGGAACCAGTACGCACAGTGGATGGCTGAAGAGCGGCAGTGTCGCCAGGCCACTCTCTTCCTCAACGGGGAGGGCGGTCATCGCCACGTCCAGCTCGCCGTTGATAACCGCCTGCTGGACGGTTAATCCGCCAAACTCAGATATCTTCAGCTCAACGCCGGGATAGCGCTGACGAAACAGGCTAATTGGCCCGGCCATCATCATCCCTACCATCGGCGGAATGCCGAGACGAAGCACACCTTTCGTCAGATGATTGATATCGTCCAGCTCCGCTTCCAGTTGACGGAACTCCGCCAGGATTGCCAGCCCACGTTCAAAGACGACGCGTCCGGTATCGGTCAGTAACAGCTTGCGCCCGTCGCGGATCAGCAAAGTGCAGTTCAGTTCATCTTCGAGGTTTTTCAGCATCTTGCTGATGGTGGGTTGGGTAACAAACAACTTCTCCGCTGCGCGGGTAAAACTTTGCTGACGAACCACTTCGACAAAATAGCGCAGCGTTCTTATGTCCATGATTATTCCTCGAAACTATACCTTTGATGATTTTAATTCATTTCTGTCCATACCGTGCGCTCACTATACTGGCGCTTCGTCTCATTTTTGAGGAACCCCCCATGGCCGTGGCGTTAAGCCGTGTTACGCCTGCCGTTGTGCAACGACTCCAGGTACCGGTTCAGGTACTGCTCTACGCGGGACTGTTTGTTTTTGCGGAATATCTTGTCGGCTGGTTGCATCTGCCGCTGCCAGCCAACCTGGTGGGGATGATGCTGATGCTTACGCTCATCCTTTGTCGCGTTATTCCCCTCAAATGGGTGCGGGCTGGCGCGCGCTGGCTGCTGGCGGAGATGCTGCTGTTCTTTGTCCCTGCTGTGGTGGCGGTGGTGAACTATGCGCAACTGCTGATGGTGGATGGCTGGCGCATCTTTGCAGTTATCGCGCTGAGCACGCTGATGGTGCTGGGAGCGACCGCCTGGGTGGTAGATAAAGTCTATCGGTTTGAAATCAGCAGGCACAGAAATGACTAACTTTCAGATAAGCGTGCTGTGCCTGATTGCGACGCTGGTGATCTACTTTGCTAACAAGCGGCTGTATCGCCGTTTTCACGCCCTGCCGCTGATGCCGCTGGTCTTCACACCGATCCTGCTGGTGATGATGCTGGTCTTCGGTCACATCTCCTGGCAGAACTACATTGGCGAATCCCACTGGCTACTGTGGCTGCTGGGGCCAGCAACTATCGCCTTTGCCGTCCCGGTGTATGACAACCTGGCGATTATCAAACGCCACTGGATGTCACTCAGTGCAGGCGTGATCACCGCCACGGTGGTGGCGGTCTGTAGCTCGGTCTGGCTGGCGCGGCTGTTTACGCTTCCCGATGAAATTCAGCGCAGCCTGGCCGTACGTTCGGTGACGACGCCATTTGCGCTGGCCGCAGCCAAACCGCTTGGCGGACAGCCGGATCTGGTGGCGCTGTTTGTTGTTGTCACCGGCGTCTTCGGCATGGCGGTGGGCGATATGCTGTTTCTGCGCCTGTCTATTCGGGAAGGAATGGCGAAAGGCGCGGGGTTTGGCGCGGCATCGCACGGTGCGGGCACGGCACGTTCCTATGAACTGGGTCAGCAGGAGGGCGTCGTGGCAAGCCTGGTGATGATGCTCTCTGGTGTGGTGATGGTACTGATTGCGCCGCTGGTGGCGTGGGTGATGTTCTAAATTCCCCGGCCAGAGTGACCGGGGAGAAAGACTTAGTGTGCGCGGCCTTGTTCAACGCCCAGGCCGGTTTGAGAGCGGATAAACTGGGCGCGGAATTTCTCGCGTTCCAGGTTACCCTCCGGGGAGTTATCGGTGGCCGAGAAGACCCAGATACCGATGAACGCCACGGCAATAGAGAACAGTGCCGGGTATTCATACGGGAAAATCGCAGTTGCGTGGCCGAGGATCTGTACCCAGATGGTTGGACCCAGAATCATCAGGATCACCGCCGTCAACAGTCCCAGCCAACCACCAATCATCGCCCCACGGGTGGTCAGTTTTGACCAGTACATGGAGAGCAGGATGATAGGGAAATTGCAGCTTGCCGCGATCGAGAAGGCCAGCCCCACCATAAAGGCGATGTTCTGCTTCTCAAAGAGAATACCCAGCAGAATAGCGACCACACCCAGCACCAGCACGGTGATCTTGGAAACCTTCAGCTCATCACGTTCACTCGCGCCTTTACGGAAGACGTTGGCGTAGAGGTCGTGTGACACCGCAGATGCACCTGCCAGCGTCAGCCCTGCTACCACCGCAAGAATGGTGGCGAAGGCCACGGCGGAGATAAAGCCGAGGAACAGGTTACCGCCCACCGCGTCGGCCAGATGTACCGCCGCCATGTTATTACCACCAATCAGCGCCCCCGCCGCATCTTTGAACACCGGGTTTGCTCCCACCAGCATGATGGCACCAAAGCCGATGATAAAGGTCAGGATATAGAAGTAACCCATGAAACCAGTGGCGTAGAAAACGCTCTTGCGTGCTTCGCGTGCATCGCTCACGGTGAAGAAACGCATCAGTATGTGCGGCAAACCTGCGGTACCGAACATCAGACCCAGACCGAGCGAAAGGGCTGAAATCGGGTCTTTCACCAGGCCGCCAGGGCTCATAATGGCTTCGCCTTTCGGGTGGACCGCCATCGCTTCGGTAAACAGGTTATTGAAGCTGAACCCAACGTGTTTCATCACCATGAAGGCCATAAAGCTGGCGCCGAACAGCAGCAGGACGGCTTTGATGATCTGCACCCAGGTCGTTGCCAGCATGCCGCCGAAAAGGACGTACATCACCATCAGAACGCCAACCAATACCACTGCGACGTGGTAGTTCAGGCCGAACAGGAGTTCGATTAATTTACCCGCGCCGACCATCTGCGCAATCAGATACAGCGCAACCACCACCAGCGAGCCACAGGCTGAGAGGGTGCGAATTGGTCCCTGTTTCAGGCGATAAGATGCGACGTCTGCAAAGGTGTAGCGTCCCAGGTTACGCAGGCGTTCAGCAATCAGGAACAGAATGATTGGCCAGCCGACCAGGAAGCCGAGCGAGTAAATCAGACCATCGTAGCCTGAGGTATACACCAGGGCAGAGATGCCGAGGAACGAGGCCGCGGACATAAAGTCGCCGGCAATCGCCAGCCCATTCTGGAAACC
This sequence comes from Enterobacter sp. 342, assembly GCF_036663495.1. Lineage (NCBI taxonomy): Bacteria > Pseudomonadati > Pseudomonadota > Gammaproteobacteria > Enterobacterales > Enterobacteriaceae > Enterobacter > Enterobacter sp. 342. Next base: position 5,465 of record NZ_JAWUEI010000016.1, on the reverse strand, counting down.
GGTGATGTTGCCGCCCGCAGTGTAGTAATCGTTACGGGAGCGCACGCGTTTCGACGCCCAGTACGTGATGTACAGCGTCAGCAGGACGAAAATCAGGAACATCACAATCGCCTGCCAGTTGGTTGGCTGGCGCTGTACCTCGCCGGTAATGGCATCCGCCGCGTGGGCGGCAAAGGGAAGTGTGGCGGCTAGCGCCGTCAGGACTCGCTTCATGATGCTTTTACCTCTCTCAGTACCGCTTTATTAAGACGATCGAATTCACCGTTTGCGCGCCAGACGTACACGCCGGTCAGCACAAATGAAATCACAATCACGCCAATGCCAATGGGGATCCCGCGCGTGACGCTGGTCCCCTCGTGGAGCGGGGTACCGAGCCAGTGTGGGGCAAAGGCGATAAGCAGAATAAAGCCGACGTAGATAATCAGCATGATGATGGAAAGGAAGAAGGCAAACCGTTGCCGTTTATCGACGAGCTCCCTGTAGTGCGCACTATTCTCTATCTGCTGACAAATATCGTTATTCATCACAGAGTCTCCAGAAGTATTGGTAGGGGAGGTTTTATTATTCCCTCTCCCTTGCGGGAGAGGGTTAGGGTGAGGGGGTTACGAAGGCATTGCGATGGCCTGCTTCTCTTCGAGCAGTTTGTCCACCACGCCCGGATCGGCGAGTGTTGAAGTATCACCGAGGTTACTGGTGTCACCTGCCGCGATTTTGCGCAGAATACGGCGCATAATTTTGCCTGAACGGGTTTTCGGCAGCGAGTCAGTCCAGTGCAGAACATCCGGTGTGGCAAGCGGGCCAATCTCTTTACGTACCCAGTTGCGCACCTCGGCATACAGCTCTGGCGATGGCTCTTCACCGTGGTTCAGGGTGACATAGGCGTAAATCGCCTGGCCTTTGATGTTATGCGGGATACCCACAACGGCGGCTTCAGCAATCTTCGGATGAGACACCAGCGCAGATTCAATCTCGGCGGTGCCCAGACGGTGGCCGGAGACGTTCAATACATCGTCCACGCGTCCGGTTATCCAGTAGTAACCATCTTCATCGCGACGCGCGCCATCGCCACTGAAGTACATGTTTTTAAAGGTCGAGAAATAGGTCTGCTCGAAGCGTTCGTGATCGCCGAACAAGGTGCGCGCCTGACCTGGCCAGGAGTCAGTGATCACAAGGTTGCCTTCGGTTGCCCCTTCCAGCGGATGACCTTCGTTATCTACCAGCGCAGGTTGTACACCGAAGAATGGGTTCGTTGCAGAACCCGCTTTCAGTTGGGTCGCACCTGGCATTGGGGTGATCATAAAGCCGCCCGTTTCGGTCTGCCACCAGGTGTCCATCACCGGGCATTTCTCATTACCGATTTTCTTCCAGTACCACTCCCAGGCTTCCGGGTTGATAGGCTCACCCACGGAACCAAGAATGCGCAGGGAAGAGCGGTCAGTACCTTCGATGGCTTTATCGCCTTCCGCCATCAGCGCACGGATCGCCGTTGGCGCAGTATAGAGAATGTTGACCTTGTGTTTGTCGACCACCTGGCACATACGCGCCGGGGTTGGCCAGTTCGGTACACCTTCAAACATCAGCGTAGTGGCACCGCAGGCCAGTGGGCCGTACAGCAGGTAGCTGTGCCCGGTTACCCAACCCACATCAGCAGTACACCAGTAAATGTCGCCCGGGTGATAATCGAAAACGTATTTGAAGGTGGTAGCCGCATAGACCAGATAGCCGCCAGTGGTATGCAGCACACCCTTCGGCTTGCCGGTCGAACCGGAGGTGTAAAGAATGAACAGCGGATCTTCTGCATTCATCTCTTCTGGCTGGTGCTGGTCACTCGCTTTTTCAATCAGATCGCTCCACCACAGGTCACGACCTTCTTTCCAGTCGATCTTACCGCCGGTACGCTTGAGCACCACAACGTTGCTGACGCTTTTCACGTTCGGGTTTTTCAGTGCTTCGTCGACGTTTTTCTTCAGCGGAATACTGCGACCAGCGCGCACGCCTTCATCGGCGGTGATCACCAGTTTAGAATTTGAATCGACAATACGACCAGCAACCGCTTCTGGCGAGAAGCCGCCGAAGATGACGGAGTGGATCGCGCCGATGCGCGCGCATGCCAGCATGGCAACCGCCGCTTCGGGTACCATCGGCATATAAATAGCCACGACATCGCCTTTCTTAATGCCCTTTTCCAGCAGGACGTTGGCGAAACGGCACACGTCGCGGTGCAATTCTTTATACGTTATGTGTTTGCTCTGCGAGGCATCATCGCCTTCCCAGATAATGGCCGTCTCATTCCCGTGTTCGGCAAGGTGACGGTCAAGGCAGTTTGCCGCCAGGTTCAGCGTGCCATCCTCGTACCATTTTATGGAGACGTTGCCTGGCGCAAAGGAGGTGTTTTTCACCTTCTGATAAGGTTTGATCCAGTCAAGGATATGACCCTGTTCACCCCAGAAGATGTCCGGGCTGTTGATAGATTGCTGATATTTCTCGTGGTACTGCTCCGGGGTGATCAGGCAACGGTCCGCAATGTTTGCGGGAATGTCATGTTTGTGTATTTGGCTCATGGCTTTTTTTCTCCTTGTAAGATGTTAATAATATGTCGCAAAAACGTTAATTGTAGGGGCTTTACAAGCTTTGTTTATTATTTGGGCGGCAGATCACGCATTGTTTGAATAGTATGAAAAATGAGCGAATGAAACTTTGAAGAAAAATAATTTAGCGAGACGATTATTCACAATTTAACCTAAAAAAGCGTTTTTATAACAAAAGGTTATTTATCGGAATTACCACAAACTCTCGTCATAGCAACTTTTCGTAGTGAAACGCATCGTTCTTTAAGGCTTGCGCAACATACCGCGCAAATGATACTCATACGCCGCGTTAAAAAATCCCATAAACCAACGCAACACAATTCATACCCTTTCAGTATGGCTCCATATTCATGCAGTTTGAGTGATCAGGGAGCTTCATTGAGGAAGTCAGTTTCTATGAAAAACGTTAAAGTCAGCCTGGCCTGGCAAATTTTGCTAGCCCTTGTGCTGGGCATCTTGCTGGGCAGTTACCTCCATTATCACAGTGACAGCCGCGAATGGCTGATTGCGAACCTGCTCTCGCCAGCAGGCGATATCTTTATTCATCTGATCAAGATGATTGTGGTACCCATTGTGATCTCGACGCTGGTGGTCGGTATAGCGGGCGTCGGCGATGCGAAACAGTTAGGCCGTATCGGGGCGAAAACCATTATCTATTTCGAAGTAATCACGACGATTGCCATTATCCTGGGCATTACGATGGCGAATGTGTTCCAGCCAGGCTCCGGGATTGATATGTCGCAACTGGCGACGGTGGATATTTCGAAATATCAAAGTACGACTGCTGATGTGCAGAGCCATGCGCATGGCCTGATGGGAACGATCCTGTCACTGGTGCCAACTAACGTCGTGGCATCTATGGCGAAGGGCGAGATGCTGCCTATTATCTTCTTCTCGGTGCTGTTTGGTCTGGGCCTCTCTTCCCTGCCTGCGACACACCGTGAGCCGCTGGTGACGGTGTTCCGCTCAATCTCTGAAACCATGTTCAAAGTGACTCACATGGTGATGCGCTATGCGCCGGTTGGGGTGTTTGCGCTTATTGCTGTGACCGTAGCGAATTTCGGTTTCGCCTCCCTGTGGCCGCTGGCGAAGCTGGTGATTCTGGTGCACTTTGCCATCCTGTTCTTTGCGTTGGTGGTGCTGGGCATCGTGGCGCGTCTGTGCGGGTTGAGTATCTGGATCCTGATCCGTATTCTCAAAGATGAGTTGATTCTGGCTTATTCCACGGCAAGCTCTGAGAGCGTACTGCCGCGCATTATTGAGAAGATGGAAGCCTACGGCGCACCGGCGTCGATCACCAGCTTCGTGGTGCCAACCGGTTACTCCTTTAACCTGGATGGCTCTACGCTGTATCAGAGTATTGCGGCGATCTTCATCGCTCAGCTGTACGGGATTGACCTGTCGCTGTGGCAGGAAATCGTGCTGGTGCTGACCCTGATGGTGACCTCAAAAGGTATCGCAGGTGTACCGGGCGTTTCGTTCGTGGTGCTGCTGGCAACGCTGGGTAGCGTCGGGATCCCGCTGGAAGGCCTGGCATTCATCGCCGGTGTTGACCGTATCCTCGACATGGCACGTACAGCGCTGAATGTGGTGGGTAACGCCCTGGCGGTGCTGGTGATTGCCAAGTGGGAACACAAATTCGACCGTAAAAAAGCGCTGGCGTATGAACGCGAGGTGCTGGGTCGTTTTGATAAGACGGCTGACCAGTAATGTAAAAAGCCGGGTGGCCTGCGCCACCCGGCAATGTTTACTCCCCGCTCAACGCATCAAACTCTTCGCATCCCGTATCAAACCCTTCAGTACAACTCAGGTTCAACCAGTACAGCGCTTTCTGTTTATTGGGGATGATAAAGCCCTTCTCACCCTGTCTGAACAACATTCCAGCCCAGTACTCGGCGTAGCCCGTACGTGAAAGTGCTGAACTGCGTTTAAACCATGATGCCGCCTGAACATCGTCCTGAGCCACTTCTACACCGTTGGCATAAATCAAACCCAGCAGCAGTTGCGCATCTACCGCCGAGTCATTGTCGATATCTTCGGTTGCCGTTTGCAGCAGTTTGATGGCCTGTGGATAGTCGGTTTTGCCTGCCAGGGTGTTGACCAGCACGCGTGCCAGCATGATCGCCCCTCGTTTACTGCCTGCGATGTTCGCCTGCTGCGCCAGTGCTTTAGCCTGCGCATAATCACCCTGTGTAAACTGAATTTGCGACAGCAGTGCCATCGCATCGACGTCGCCCCCTTTTGCCGCTTTCTCTGCCCACAGCGCCGCCTGTTTGCTGTCGCCAGAGCTGAAGTACGTATCGGCAAGATAATACTGGGCGCGGGCATCACCCGCTTCAGCTTGCTCTTTATACTGGCTGCCAATCTCATCGGCACGGGCAAGCGACGTAAAAACTAACAACAACAGGAAAATGTGTTTCATGGATTCTTATCATCTTGGTACATGCCGCGCAGTATAATCGCGGTGGCAGAAGAAAAAAATGGGTGCATTAAGACCTCAGCATCCGACAAGCCGGGCGGAACCGTCGTTCCGCCCGAAGAGGTTAGCCTGCGTTGCAGGCTAATTTCGCCGCCACCTCCTGATGTTCACTCTTTATTGAAAACTCGCAGAGTTTGCCGCGAGTAATAAAGGTAAATATCACTATCGTCAGGCAGATAATAAAGACAATGCCTAACGCAGTTTTTAATGGCGTCATGCCTTTTACTCCTTGTGAAAACTAGAATAAGAGGCTACTCTCAACCTGTTGGGGGTTGAGGGGTAGCCTCGGGTTGTACTGACCCCAAAAAGTTGGACAGTTAAGGAAGGTGCGAATAAGCAGGTCATTTCTTCCCAAGCTGACTCGCTGATTAAAATTTCGCGGATCTGGGCCGATTTTT
>NZ_JAWUEI010000015.1:0-106197 GCF_036663495.1 Enterobacter sp. 342 | reverse complement strand
CGGTTGTTGCGCAGGGAATTTGATTACTCTGGCGGTGTTTGCCATAATTACTCCCGTTACTTGGCGTAACACAGTGTTTGGAAGGCCTTTGAAGTTACCGCTTCAAGGGCTTTTTCTTTTCTGGTGCCTCTCACATGACCCCCAGCATCGACGTGACCATCGTCATCAGCGGCCCTACCTGCTCCGGCATGAGGCGGAACAGCGACGCTATACCCTCGCTCACCTCTTTCAGCTTCTGATGCTCTGGAGCGTCCAGCAGCACGGCCTGCTTAGCCTCTGCGAGTTCTTTCTCGGCTTCAGCCAGGCGAGACATTTTGCAATCGGCACCGATCAGGCGAGTGCGATACTCAACCGGCAGGACGGCCATGATTGCTGGCGTCAGCTGGCGCACGTTCTCGCGGTACTGCTCAGAGTCGAAGCGGTTATCCAGGAATCGAAATAACTTCTGGCGCGCGCGGCTGATATCTTCCGGGAAGCTGATGGCGGTCCCGCCCTGCTCCCGGTATTCGTTGATAATCAGCGCCGACACAACGTCCTGATTGTCCAGGGCCGACGACCATGCACGTACCGCATCGCGGATCTTTTCGTGGTCTGGCGCCGCCTTAGGTTGAGCGCGGTTTATCATCGCTCCCGGGTGTATTCCGGTATTGTGTTGATACGCAAGTGAATGCATTGCTTTCCCTTTCGTGGTTATGGCCGCCGGTTAGGCGGCTGTGTTATTCGACCCAAGCAACTGGGCGAGATCTGGACGGATATCTGCTGGTTTAAGCTTGCCGTTGGTTGCATTGACAATCTTCATTACGTAGCGGGCATCGATTCCGCCACCATGCAACCAGCGCCATACCGTCGGCTGCGCCACACCGCAAAGGTCGGCTAATTTCTTCTGGCTACCAGCGATATCAATGGCGCGCTGGATGGTTTTGTTCGTCATATTCCAATTCCTATGAGTATTGGTGTGAATTGATAATAGCAATGCGTATTGATTTAGGCAATAGCTAAACGTGTTTTGACCATCAATACGCAAGCGTATAAATTTAAACTCATGAAAAAAGAAACTCTTGCAGAACGCCTGAATCAGGCGATGGAACTATCTGGCATGTCTCAGGGCGCTTTGGCTAAGGCGTCTGGCGTTGCTCAGCCCACCATCTGGCGGCTGACCAGTGGCAATGCCCGCGGCTCAACTAAAATCGTTGAGATTGCCAACGCGCTTGGCGTTCGCTCTGAGTGGCTTTCAACCGGAGTTGGCCCGATGCGTGACGATGGTCAAATGCCCGCAATTTCTCAGACAAAAACCGATCCGGGACCTACTGACACTTTCCGCATTGAAGCGCTAGACTTTTACGTGAGCGCTGGGCCAGGAGCCATCAACAGCGAGTTTGTAGAGGTGCTACGATCCGTGGAATATTCAGTCGAAGATGCCCGCCGGATGTTCAACGGCAGGAAGGCGGAGCAGATCAGAATCATCAATGTTCGCGGTGACAGCATGTCCGGGACCATTGAGCCAGGCGACTTACTCTTCGTCGACATCAGCGTTCAGCACTTTGATGGCGATGGGATTTACGCCTTCATCTACGACGACACCTCGCACGTTAAACGCCTCCAAAAGATGAAAGATAAGCTTCTGGTCATTTCAGATAACCAGACTTACCGTCCATGGGATCCGATTGAAAAAGAAGAAATGAACAGGATACTGGTGTTCGGTAAAGTGATTGGCAGCATGCCTCAAACATACAGAAAACACGGTTAAAATTTTTGCCTAACGGCTTTTCACAGCAAGGATTATCATGAAAAAGTTGGTTATTGCAGCGACAGCAGCTGCGCTTCTCTCTGGGTGTATGTCCATTCCTAAACCCGTAAATCTCCCGCCGTTCCCGCAGGCCGAGTATGACAAGTTGAAGCTTGATGGCTCAGAAAAGCTGACTGGCCAGGCCTTCCTCAAGACGATGGGCGGAGACGTAAAAGTAGCTGCAGGTAGTCAGGTGATCCTGATGCCAAAAACCTCTTACACCTATTTCCAGTTCACCACCTGCATGGGGCTGACCCGCTGCGACAAAGAAGATATGCGCGCTGCGAAGTATGAGAAAGTCACCATTGCTGATGCCCAGGGTAAGTTTGAGTTCGATAACATTGCCCCTGGCGAATATTACGTTCAAACCACCGTTACCTGGATGCGTCCATCCACTTACGGGTTGGTGACTGAAGGCGGCGCGCTGATGTCACCTGCGTCAGTAAAAGCAGGACAGAACAACACAGTTATGGTTACCCGCTAAATTTCTCAGTTCAGAAGAACCCAGCCTTAGCGCTGGGTTTTTTATTGCCTGCAGCTAGCCCTCCCATCACAGCAATCCCCATCCCACTTAAAACACGATCCGAATCTCATTCACTCGAAAAAATATCAAAATAAATTCCTTTAGCTATCAACGCATTAATAGCAATTGCTATTATTTAATATCAATACGTATTGCTATAAACAATACTCATCGCTATTATCAACTCATCGAAACGAAACATCGACAGCTGAGCGAAGTTAGCCAGCGGCGGACAGCAAGTCGCCTGCTCATTAAGAATTCAGTCAAGCAGCAAATCACCCGGAGCGCTCCTGGCAAATTGAAATGGCGCCCAATGGGATTGAGGCAGGTGTGTAACGCGTGGCGGGTATAGCACACGAAGAGGACTCCGCACCGGAATGGTTTGCTGCTCAGTTCCCGAACATCGGGGAATCTTTACCAGCAGCCCTTTGCGAGGGGCTGACGGTAAACAAACAGAGAGGTGGAAATCATGCTTGGGTGTGAAAAATGCGACCACGGATTCGTGTTCACCAGATGCTGTTCTGGTCTTGCTGAAATGTGTGGATGCGGCGGAATTCCGGTTCAGGCCACTAATTGCAAGAACTGCAATCCAGAGAATAAAGAGCCGGATGACGCGGAGACAGAATCGCTTCTCCAGTATGTCGAATGGGTCGATTGATCAGCATTTCTCCCGCATCAGCGGGTAACGACAGAGGGTAAGGCAATGAAAACAAGTAGAGGACAAGAGATTTTAAAGGGATTCAATGTTCGTGATATCTCTGCTGATTATGACGAGCCAAGGTTTGATGTTTTGTTTGTCCACGATGATGGCAAATGCCGGTATTCAAACGATGTTTTTGGTTCTGAGCAAGAAGCCATCAGTTACGCAGAAACATGTAACGCCAGCACAGCAGACGATGAATGCTGGGACTACTACCAGCACTCTTCAACCAGCGCCGACTGGAAGCTGATTCATCACATTGAAGCTAAAGCCGCCTAACCAGCGGCTTTTTTATCGGCCATACATAGGCAGATTTTCGAGTCTGCCCATTTATGACAACCGGCGGCCATTGAAACACTGAATAAATGCGTTGAAGTCTTGTATTAACCGTTCCGTTCGCCGCGATAAGGCCAAGAGGATTTATGACAGTCACCCACAACGGCAAGCAGTACACCGCCAAAAAGCTCAACGATAACGAGTGGCAGCTGACGTCGGTATCTGCACCGCGTGAAAAGCTGGTGCTTAACCGCTGGCAGATGCATATCGCCGGCCTCCTGAAACAGGTTGAGGTGAAGGTATGACTATCAATCACCCACTTCTTCGCTTAGCTCAGAAGAAAGCCCGTGATGCGCGCCAGAACGGTGATGGCGCTAAATGGATGGAAGCCAACGAAGAGATGAAGAGAGCCGCTGGAATGCCTTGGTATCGAGGTAATTCGAATCAGCGTGGAGGTGAGCATGCAATGGGTTAAATATTCTGAACGTAAGCCTGATGCAGCAGGTGTTTATATGTGGCGAATGGGCAGCCGAAAAGTTAAAGGTCTTACGGTTATTGCCCGGGCTAAGTTTCGCCTTCGTGGCGCTGGTTACGAAGATGTTCTTTCACCTGAATTTGACCGTTGGGATGGATATTCGGTTATTGTGCCAGGCGAACTTCAATGGGCTGAAGATGATGGTTCATTGCCTGAGATTTCTTTCGAAAATCTCCCTGACGCAACAGAATGTCCATTTTGCAAACGACAGCCAGTAATTAAAGCGTTCGAATGGAATCGCGGATGCAGGATTGCTCCTGAGCCATACATCCTTAATCAGTTCCAACTGAAATGTTGCGGATGGATCGCTCCGGTTACCTTCGACTCACCAATTTCAGCCATAGAGTGCTGGAACTCAAAACTTTCTAAGTAACCACCCTATTCAACCGATCGGCCTGGCTTTCTGCGGGCGGGATCTGCACATCCAAATTTCAGGAGAAACCATGAGCGAAGTAACGGACTTAGTCGTCATTGAGAAACAGAACGCAATGGCGGTATTCACCACCAAAGAGCAGCTCGACCCGATTATTGAGGCGATTGAGAAAGAAGCTCGCAGCCTGGTACCGGATGTGTCGACCCGCAAAGGCCGCGACGCTATCGCATCCATGGCGCATAAGGTTGCCCGTTCCAAAACCTACATCGACAACGCCGGTAAAGATCTGGTTGCCGAGCTTAAAGCCCTGCCGAAGCAGATCGACGAAAGCCGCCGCGTTGTCCGTGAACGTCTCGATGCGCTGAAAGATGAAGTTCGCCGCCCACTCACCGAATGGGAAGCTGAGCAGGAGCGCATCAAGGCTGAAGAGGAAATGAACGCACTGCACGCCGAAGCGCTGGTGATGAACGAAGAGTTCGACAGCCAGCGCGCCGCGCAGATCGAGGCAGACCACGAAATGGCTCTACTGATGAATGACAAGTTTGACCGTGACCGCGAAGAGCAGCGCCGCCTGGCGGAACAGGCTCAGCGTGAGCACGAAGAACGCATTAAGCGTGAAGCGGCAGAGCAAGCCCGCCGCGATGCCGAAGCGAAGCACAAAGCTGAGATTGAAGCCGCAGCGCGCCGTGAAGCCGAAGAGAAAGCCCGCGCTGAACTGGCGGAACGCCAGCGCATTGAAGCGGAACAGCGTGCGATACGCGAGAAGCAGGAAGCAGAAGCCCGGGCGGAACGCGAAAAAGCCGCGGCGGTAGAAGCTGAACGCCTGAAAGCAAAACAGGCAGAAGAAGCCCGTCTGGCTGAGCAGAAGCGCATCGCCGACGAACAGGCAAAACGTGAAGCTGACGTGAAGCATCGCAAGACGGTCGGCACCAACATCGTTAACGCGCTCACCAGCAATACCAGCTTAACCCGCAAACAGGCTATCGAAGTACTCACCGCTCTGAAAGATGACCTGATCCCCTGCGCGAAAATTCATTACTGAGGCAACCATGAACGCATACCTCACTTACGACCGCATCGAAGATCGGCGCTGGTTTGAGCAGCAGCTCACCGACGAGAAGGAGAAGTGGATCGACGACAGGGCACAGCAAATCATCGACATGATGCCAAGTGAGCCGTCCGGCCTCTTCCACTTCACGATCCCAATTGACTCCAGTCCATACGAAGGGCTTCGCAGCGATAAAGCTGGCGAGACCTACAACGATTTCATTTCGGCAGTTGCTTACGCCCAGGCGGAATACGACTGGGAGCACCGTACCGGCTGCCCGTTTTAAGGATGCATGAAATGTCTGAATCTAAAACTCACTACCGAAAAGCTTTTGACTCCCCTTACCTGAGCAGCGCCGACATCGTTGAGCCAACGGTGCTGACGATCGCCCGGGCAACGTTAGAAAACGACAAAACCAAAAAATCCAAAGACGTTTTTAACACTGCGTATTTTGAAGAGCGCGAGCTGCGCCCTGGAGAAAAGCTTAAGCCGATGATTCTGAATGCTACGAACAGCAAGATGCTGAAAAGCATTACCGGATCCCCCTTCCTTGAGGATTGGGTTGGCGTGAAGGTAACGGTTTACGTCGATAAAAATGTCCGGTTCGGAAAGGAATCGGTTGAAGGCCTCCGCTTAAGCCCGGCGCGCGTTACAAAGCCGGTACTTTCTCCGGAAAAAACACAGGCATGGAATAACGCTAAGGCCGCCTTCAAGCGCGATGGCAACCTTGATGCAGTGCTGGCGAGAATGGACATTTCTCCAGAACATCGCCGCCAGCTTGAACAGGAGTGTTCATCATGATCTGGCACGACGTCGAGCAAAATGGTGAAGAGTGGGATGCTCTTCGCCTGGGTAAGGCCACCGCGTCAAACTTCGGCCTGATCATGGCTAACGATGGGAAGGCTTTTGGCGATCCTGCCAAGCGTTATGCCCTTCAGTTGGCTCTTGAGCAGATTAAGGGTTGCAAGTCTGAGTTTGGCTTCTCAAACGACCACATGGAGCGCGGGCACGAACAGGAACCAATTGCCCGCATGCTGTACGAAGAGATGAACTTTGTCGACGTGGATAACGGCGGGTTCTTTGATCACGAAACTTACGGTGACAGCCCTGATGGCCTCGTTGGCCAGGACGGGCTCGTTGAGATTAAGTCGGTCATTGCCGCCACTCACTACTCCACCCTCACCAGAGGATCCTTCGATCCGGCATACAGATGGCAACTGGTCGGGCACCTTGATTGCTCCGGTAGGGATTGGGTGGACTTCATCAGCTACTGCTCAGACTTCCCGGACGGTAAGCAGCTCATCGTCTATCGCCTTACAGCTGCTGAATGTGAATCAGAAATAGCCAGGCTTCGCGCGCGCAGAAAAGATTTCCTCGAACTTGTTGCGGACACGAAGCGCCGCATTCTGGAGCTCGAATGAAACGCACACCCTTCTACCGCAGGCCCGGGCGAACCGGGCAATTCTCCGGTCTGCGTGAGCGCGTTATCTGGATGATTCAGACGCGCGGCCGCCCGGTAACCGGCAGCGAAATCGCCGAGAAGTTCGGCGTAACGCTCATCGAGTTTAACCGGGTCGCCAACGGCATCACCCGCGGCTCCGGACAGATAGCGCAGATCGTTGAGTCGGGAAAATGGGTCAACGGGGACGGTATCTGCGACCGGACATTCGACCTGGTCACGAAGCCAAAGGTCGTAACGCCGCAGGGTAAATCGCGGCTGTTCACTCGGCGCGCTATAGAGCAATCGCAGGAAGGCAGACGGCAGGAGTGCATTGAACGTGCAGCACGCCGTCGCCGCCTGATTGCTCAGGGCCTCTACATCGACGAAATGGAGTCCATCTTATGACTCACGCTCACGACGACATCAGGGTTGGCACACTGCGCCTTCCCTTCATTGGTAACGGCTGGCTAATGCCATGGGGTGAAGTGGTCAGCAATCCATTAAAGGCGCAGCGGCTCGCTGAGGAATATCGGGAAAGGCAGGAGGCAGCATGAGCGAAGCACCAATGATTATCGTGCCGACAGATATTGGCCAGAAGATTAAAGAAATCGAATCTGCTTACCAGCGTTACGTCGATGATTTCAGGATCCCTGAAGACCACAAAATCATCGTTAACTTTTCTGCCGGTAAAGATTCCACTGCAACCATGGCAATTGCCCACGCGCTGTTCGGCGACAAGGTGCAGGGTGTCATGGCCGATACCGACAATGAACATGAGCTGACTATTGAATTTGGGAAAACCATCCATGAGCGCATCGGGTGCTCACCAGTGCAGATGGTGAAGCGTATTTATACGCAGGAAGAATTTGATGCCCGCCGTGTATCCCTTACCAAAAACTGGAGCAAGCGTCAGGCGATACGAAGTGGTGCTTATCGCGGCGTCATCATGCCTTCGCTGTCACGATCAGATACTCCATTTGGTCGCGCATGGCAGAAAACAGCAGAGCGCTGGGGTATTGAATTTGACACCCCTTTAGAGGCGGCTCTTTCAGTTCTCCACCCAAGCGGAAACAGCTTCCTGGACGCTGCGTTATTGCATGGGATGTTCCCTATGCTCCGCAACCGATTCTGCACAGACGAGTTGAAAATTCAGGTTGCGTTCGATTTTGCGATCAAGCCTTTGCTGGAAGAAGGAGAGGTCGTTGTTCAGTGGTCTGGCGTTCGCGGTGATGAGTCATCGAAACGGGCTGGCTACGAGCGCTTTTCAACCGACCAGAGAGACCCTGAATTTCTCTACAACTTCCTTCCTATCCACCAGTGGACAGCAGCAGATGTATTCGCCCTTCATAAATATTTCGGCATTGCCCCAAACCCCTTGTATACCCAGGGTGCTGCGCGCGTCGGATGCATGAATTGCGTGCTGTGCAACAAAGAAGAAATTTCAGAAACCGCCGCCCGCTGGCCGGAGCACATTGAGAAGCACCGCCAGTGGGAGCATAAGGTACGCCTTGTTTCTCGCTGGGTTCATTGGATGAGCGTTGGCACAGAGAACCAGGCATGGATGCGTTCTCAGCTTGGGTTCAGAGAGGTCAACTGGAGGGAATTTGCCGGATTCTCCGAAGAAGAATCAGCACCAGGAATCATCGAGCGCAGCAGGAAATACCCGGTACATCTCGGTAAAGATGTCCTGCTTTATGGGCTTGACCCGGATGTTCAAAACATTGACTGGTCAGGGTTCTATGGCCCGCGCGGAAATATGGGCGCGCCATCCGTTCCGGAAGTAGTCGAATGGGCCAAGACCGGCCGGGGCGGGAAGGTTTACGACCTGGTGAAAGCGAGTATGGACGCATCAGTTTGCTCGTCCCGTTATGGACTCTGTGAGTGAGGTTTCGTAATGACTGGAAAATACTCCCTTATCTATGCAGATCCGCCCTGGTCTTACGGGAACACCATCAGTAACGGGGCCGCTGCCGACCACTACTCAACCATGAAGCTCATCGACATAAAGCGCCTCCCGGTGTGGGAGCTTTCCGCCGAAAACTCGGTGCTGGCGATGTGGTACACCGGCACGCATAACCAGGAGGCTATCGAACTGGCCGATGCCTGGGGCTTTACCGTTCGCACGATGAAAGGCTTTACCTGGGTGAAGCTGAACCAGAACGCCGAGCTGCGCATCAACAAGGCGCTGGCCGAGGGTGAACTCACCGACTTTTACGACTTCCTCGATCTGCTTAACGCCGAGACGCGCATGAACGGCGGAAACCACACCCTGGCCAACACCGAAGACCTGTTGATTGCCACCCGCGGCACCGGGCTGGAACGACAGCACGCCGGGATTAAGCAGGTGGTGTACAGCCCGCTCGGCGCGCATAGCGAAAAACCGTGGGAAGTACGCCACCGGATGGAGCTGCTTTACGGAGATGTGCCGCGGATTGAGCTTTTCAGCCGCAGCGCGGCTCCAGGCTGGCATCACTGGGGAAATCAGTGCGCTACCGCCGCGGTAGAACTGCTTCCAGGCTGCGCCATCGATGTTATGAAAACGGAGGCCGCATGACTCCAGAAAAAGACAACGCCATCCGCGCAGCCTGTCGCCGCTGCACCGAAGAAATCCAGCAGACCATGCGCAAGAAGCCTAAGCCAAACTGGAACGAAACGGTGCCTCCCATCATCAACAAGCATCACAAGAAAATTGAAGCTCTGGGAGTTAGCCTCCTGGAGTTCGTCGTATACACAGGGCGGCTTAATCGCCGCTTCGGAGTTGATTCATGAGCGATTCGATAGCAAACGGCGCGAAATTAACGCCGGAAACATTCGCAGATTTCATTGAACGTTTGACATATCACCATCGGGGGGAGGGTATTAATCGTCACGCCACCGCCGATCCGATTTTCATGGTTCAGAAGCAGGCAACCATTTATGGCCTGGCAGAAGAGTACGGCGAATCGAAGATAGTCCATTTCGAGGAATGTGAATGGGACAGCCCGCAGGAGTATTGGGACGATCTGGATGAACAGCAGCAGGAAGAGTTAAACGCCTTCTGCATTGACCAGTGCGACACTACCTTTATCGATCTCGATGAAGACGCTCAGTGGGAAGTACTGTCTGACCTTGACGGCCACACTGTCTGCGGCACCCGAAAAGAGTGGCAGAACATCAACGCTCACTTTACCCGTGAAGCAGCGGAGGCTTTCATTCGCCGCAAACAGCATGATTATCCTCCTCTGCGGGTCTACGTCGAGAGCATGTACTTCGGCTGGGAGTATCAGGAAATAATCCGTGCTTTATGTGACGGAAGACTGGTGCTAACCGAAAAAAATGGCGGTGCAGCATGAACAGGGCTTCTCCAGTTGATTTGAGGAAAAGCCTCGAAATAGCCAACCACCTGGCGCACATCGGGATTCGCTTCGTGCCGATTCCGGTGGCGACCGAGGAAGAATTCCAGACGCTGGCCGCCAAGTTATCGCGACGGATTGAACTCATGGCGGTCGAAGCCGAGAAGAATGAAGGCGGTGCAGCATGAAGGCACTAATCGCCGGGTCGCTAAAGCGGCCTTTTTTATTGCTGGCGTTCACCTTCAACCGAATTAACCGACAATTCCGGGAGCATTGACCATGGCCGATATCATCGATACCGCAGCAGAGATTGAAGAGCTTCAGCGTAACGCTGCCCTTTCCGCTCACCGCATCGACCGTAATGCCGTGTCATCTGAGCATTGCGCTGAATGCGGCGAGGATATCCCAGAGCCGCGGCGCGCTGCCGTTCCCGGCTGCCAGACGTGCGCGGAGTGCCAAGGCGTCATTGAGTTAAGGAATAAGCAGAGGGGGATCCAGTGAAAGAGCGCGGAATGATTTTTAACGAGTACCAGGTGCGCGCCTTGCTTGATGGCGGAATGATGCAGGTTCGTCGGCCAATAAAATGGCGTCAGACTCGGGCTACTGAAATTGCAGAGCGCGACGACGGAAGCATGTGGCCATGGAGCGAAGATGCGGAGCACGTGTGCGATTACTGGCATCCATGTCCATTCGGTGCAGTTGGCGATGTTATTTACGTCAGAGAGTCATTTTCACGGCTCGACTCATTTAACTTCTTCGATCCCGCAGTACCTCATGAAGTACCGGATTTCTGGTATTGGGCCGATGGTGATCCGGAGTGGGGAGACTGGACGCGCCCGCAATCTGGCGCAGTAATGCCTCGCGCCGCCAGTCGAATTACCCTGGAGATAACCGGCATCCGGGTCGAGAAACTTCAGACGGCCAATGAATCGGACTTACTGAATGACCTTGGAGACATGCTTGAACACTGCGAAACCGTAGCTGGACGAGCCTTCAACCATGCCGAGCATTATGCGATCGCTGGCGTTCCGGTGGGTCTTTGTCCAGAAATGCACGGCTTTAAAGCGTGGTGGGATAAGACCAATGGCGCTGGTAGTTTCGACTCCAACCCCTGGGTCTGGGTAATCGAATTTAAGGTGGTGACCAATGTTCAGGATAATCCAGCCTAATACTTGGTATGCCGACCTCCACGGCGCACCCTGCAAAATCATCCGGGCTACCCACGAAGTCATCCACTACATCCGCAACGGTCGCACCTGCATTGCCAGTATGGGCCGCTTTCAACATGAATTCGAGCCGCTGACCAAAGCACAGGCCGCGCGGATCTCCGAAGAAATCGAAACAGCAGAACACCTGAAGAAGCTGCGCGCCCAGCGTGCGGCGTAAGGAGACAGAATGCCAAACCACGTAACAAACGAAATCCGCGTTATCGGCGGAACCAATAAACAGCGCCTCGCGTTTATCCGATCAATCACCAATAAGCGCGGGAATATTGATTTCAACAATATTTCTCGCATGCCGAAGAGCCTGATGATTGACGAAAGCTCTTGGGTGGAAAAACTTGCCAGCGCCATTGCTGGTGAGCACATGGGCCGCTTCGCATTTGAGGAAATTGAAAGCCCATCCGCAGTAATAGAGATGATGCGCAAGCATGGAAGCACTGACAAATACATAAAAAAGGTTAAGCAACACGCACTGATGCGCATCGAAAATAAGCGCCGCTACGGGTTTTATTCCTGGTATGACTGGTCGTGCGCTAAATGGGGAACAAAGTGGAATGCCTACAGCGTAGAAATGCCTATATACAGGCCATATGAAAGGGTAAAGCGAGGATATCAGCATCGGCCAACTCACGTGCGGGCATACGATAAACGTGTTTTCAAAAAGAAGCTGGCGCGTCATGCGGCGAGCGGCGCCCCGCTGGTGATTCGTTTTAAGACAGCATGGAGTTGCCCAGAGCCTATTTACCATGAGCTCGCCAGCAGATTCCCGCACCTCGAGTTTCATATCTGTTATGCGGATGAAGATATGGGTAGCAACTGCGGAACCGTCTTACTCAAGAATGGAGAATGGTCTGCTGATGATATTGCTCCCTGGAGTGAACAGACCGAAGAAGAGCATTTCAAATGGCGAAAGTTTGCTTTTCAGGTTCGCTATCCAGGCGACACGCCGCAACAGCACGGCATGAATGACCAGTACAAATACGACGAAGACGAAGACGACTGACGCAACTGATAGCCAGTTATGAGCTGGCTATTGGGTGCGAAAGCACTGCTCCGTTATCCCTTTTTCCCGGCCCCGCGCCGGGTTCTTTTTGCCTGGAGAAACCCATGAGCGAAATGACCTTTATCGTGCCCAACGACTGGGTAACCGAAGAAAAGCTCGTCGAGATTACCGGCCTTCGCCCTGGCACTATCGAGCGGGCCCGCAAAAAATGCTGGATGGTAGGACGGGAATACCTTCACGTCTCACCGGACGGCGTGCCGAAGAAAAACAGTGAATGCATGTATAACCGCAAGGCTGTCGACCAGTGGGTTGAGAGCATGTCAAAGAAACAGCCGGGTGCGCGCCAATGAAGATCCGTTTATGCTTAGCGGGCTCTTGGACGTCAGGAGGGAATAATGGCTAAGTCAGCATACCCAACAGGCGTGGAGAACCATGGCGGTACGCTCCGCATATGGTTCATCTATAAAGGCAGCCGGGTGCGTGAAAGCCTCGGCGTGCCGGATACACCAAAAAACAGAAAGGTCGCTGGCGAGCTGCGCGCGTCGGTGTGCTTCGCGATAAAAACCGGCAACTTCAACTATGCGGCCCAGTTCCCGGACTCGCCGAACCTGAAAATGTTTGGGGTGGAGAGTAAGGAAATCACCGTGCTTGAGCTGGCTAATAAATGGCTTGAATTGAAACGCATGGAGATAAGCACCAACGCGATGTCTCGCTATTCATCTATAGCGCGCAACATGGTGCCAAGGATCGGCGGGGACAGGCTGGTATCTGCGGTGACGCAGGAAGACCTGCTGTTTATCAGAAAGGAATTGCTGACCGGTTATCACACCCTGAAGGCAGGACAGAAAACGCCGGTTAAAGGCCGCTCTGTCAGAACGGTCAATAACTACATGAAGATCATGGGCGGGATGTTTAAGTTTGCCGCCGACAGCGGGTATGTCCGGGTGAATCCGTTTACCGGGATCGCCATGCTTAAGCGTTCTCGATGCGAGCCAGACCCGCTGACGCGTGAGGAGTTCGTCAGGATGATTAATGCCTGCGCCCACCAGCAGCTGAAAAACATGTGGTCGCTGGCCGTCTACACCGGTGTGCGTCACGGCGAACTGGTGTCGCTGGCCTGGGAAGATATCGACCTGAAAGCGGGTACGATGATGATCCGCCGGAACCACACGTTAACGAAAGAGTTCACCCTTCCGAAAACTGAGGCCGGGACGGACCGCATCATTAACCTCATTCAGCCGGCTATCGATGTGCTGAAGAGCCAGGCAGAACTAACACGCCTGGGTAAGCAGTATCAAGTTGAGGTGAAACTGCGCGAGTATGGCCGTACTGATGTGCATCCGTGCACGTTCGTGTTTAACCCGCAGATCGCATCACGTAATGGCCGTGCCGGGCATCATTACGCAGTGGGGTCGATTAACCAGTCGTGGGAAGCGGCAATGCGACGCGCCGGGATTCGCTATCGCAGAGCATACCAGTCCCGACACACGTATGCATGCTGGTCGTTAGCTGCCGGTGCCAACCCTAACTTCATCGCGAAGCAAATGGGCCACACCGACGCGCAAATGGTTTACCGGGTGTACGGATCCTGGATGGCTGAAAATAACCATGACCAGGTACTCATCCTCAACCAGAAATTGAGTGAGTTTGCCCCATCCATGCCCCACGCAGTGGGATCGGATGGTTATTAATTATAAATATCATTAGGTTAGATAACCTAAACCTGCATGCCCATCACTTCCTGGTAAGCCGACACCAGTTTGTTACGCACCTGGATCCCCATCTGCAGGGACACCGACGCTTTTTGCAAATCGGTCATCACATCATTCAGGGCCACACCCGGTTCACCGAGGGTGAACTTCTCTGCCTGGGTCCGTGCGGCGGTCTGGGTATCGCTGATACGGTCAAGAGCGGCATGCAGTTGCCCTGCAAAGCTAATGCTCGGCTGTTGTTCTGCCACATTCTGATTACGGGCCGTCATCGCCGTTGCCTGCAACTGACTAATTACCCCTTCAATACCCTGTATAGCCATGACTCTCCCCTGGATGGTTTTTTACGCGGTCAAGACTAACAGCTTGTCAATAAGATAATGGCGGTAAATAGCGTGAAAAAACCAGGTTATTTGACGCATAGAAAATCACGAATCATCAAATAATGGCAGGGCCATCAATATGGAACTTTTGTCGTGTTTGCCGACCCGGGAGTCAGTTTTGTTTCTCTACACGAATAACGTAAACCACCAGGATTTAAGAGGTGCGCAATGAGTGCAACAGCATCGACAGCGCCACAAAATAAATCACTCGAGTGGATGAACCGCCTTCGCGCGAATCCTAAAATCCCGTTGATCGTGGCAGGCGCTGCCGCAATTGCGATCCTTGTAGCGATGGTCCTGTGGGCGAAAAGCCCTGATTACCGGACGCTCTACAGTAACCTTTCCGATCAGGATGGCGGTGCCATCGTCACCCAGCTTACCCAGATGAACATCCCTTATCGCTTTGCCGATAACGGGGGGGCGCTTGAGGTACCGGCAGATAAGGTGCACGAACTTCGTCTGCGTCTGGCGCAGCAGGGGCTGCCGAAAGGTGGCGCGGTCGGTTTTGAACTGCTGGATCAGGAAAAATTCGGTATCAGCCAGTTCAGCGAGCAAGTGAACTACCAGCGTGCGCTGGAAGGCGAACTGGCCCGTACCATTGAAACGTTAGGCCCGGTGAAAAGTGCCCGTGTGCACCTGGCGATGCCTAAACCTTCTTTATTTGTCCGCGAACAGAAATCACCTTCCGCTTCCGTTACCGTGAATCTCGAACCTGGCCGCGCGCTGGACGAAGGGCAAATTAGCGCGGTGACACATCTCGTCTCCAGCGCTGTCGCCGGTCTGCCGCCGGGTAACGTGACGCTGGTTGACCAGAGTGGTCATCTGCTGACGCAATCCAACACCGCCGGTCGTGATCTGAATGACGCGCAACTGAAATATGCCGCAGATGTTGAAAACCGTCTCCAGCGTCGTATTGAAGCGATCCTCGGTCCGGTCGTGGGTAACAGCAACGTGCATGCGCAGGTTACCGCGCAGATCGACTTCTCTAATAAAGAACAGACCGAAGAGCAGTACAGCCCGAACGGTGATGCCGCTCAGGCGGTGATGCGCTCTCGCCAGATCAACTCCAGCGAACAGTCTGGTGGTGCGTACCCTGGCGGTGTTCCGGGCGCGCTGTCTAACCAGCCCGCACCGGCTAACGCAGCACCGATTTCTACACCTCCGGCTAACCAGCAGAACGGTCAGCAAAATAACCAGCAGACGACGTCAACGGCCAATAATGCCGGTCCGCATACCAGCAGTCGTAACGAAACCACGAACTACGAAGTGGATCGGACGATTCGCCACACTAAACTGAACGTGGGCGATATTCAGCGTCTTTCTGTTGCGGTAGTGGTGAACTACAAGACGCTTCCAAATGGCAAACCGCTGGCGCTGACAGCCGAGCAGATGAAGCAGATCGAAGACCTGACCCGTGAAGCAATGGGTTACTCCGAGAAGCGTGGCGATAGCCTCAACGTGGTGAACTCACCGTTCAACGCGGTGGATGAGACCGGCGGTGAACTGCCGTTCTGGCAACAGCAGGCGTTTATCGATCAGCTGATGTCCGCGGGACGCTGGCTGCTGGTACTGATTGTCGCGTGGTTGTTGTGGCGTAAAGGCGTCCGTCCGCAGCTCCAGCGTCGTGCTGAAGCCGAGAAAGCCGCTCGCGAACAGATGAGTGCGCGTCAGGAAGTGGAAGAAGCGGTTGAAGTTCGCCTCAGCAAAGATGAACAACTGCAGCAACGCCGTGCTAACCAGCGCATGGGCGCTGAGGTCATGAGCCAGCGCATTCGCGAAATGTCAGATAACGATCCGCGCGTCGTGGCGCTGGTCATCCGCCAGTGGATGGGTAACGAACATGAGTAATACGCTTACAGGCACCGATAAAAGCGTCATCCTGTTGATGACCATTGGCGAAGATCGCGCGGCAGAGGTGTTTAAACACCTCTCCCAGCGAGAAGTGCAAATTCTCAGTGCGGCCATGGCCAACGTGCGTCAAATCTCCAATAAACAGCTGACCGAAGTGCTGGCAGAGTTTGAACAGGAAGCCGAACAGTTTGCCGCACTGAACATCAACGCCAATGACTACCTGCGCTCCGTGCTGGTCAAGGCGCTGGGCGAAGAGCGTGCCTCCAGCCTGCTGGAAGATATTCTGGAAACGCGTGATACCGCCAGCGGTATCGAAACGCTCAACTTTATGGAACCGCAGAGTGCCGCCGACCTTATTCGCGACGAGCACCCGCAGATTATTGCCACCATCCTTGTCCACCTCAAACGTGGTCAGGCGGCCGATATTCTGGCGCTGTTCGAAGAGCGCCTGCGTCACGATGTGATGCTGCGTATCGCAACCTTCGGTGGCGTGCAGCCAGCCGCACTGGCGGAGCTGACAGAAGTACTGAACAACCTGCTCGATGGCCAGAACCTCAAGCGCAGCAAAATGGGCGGCGTAAGAACGGCGGCGGAAATCATCAACCTGATGAAAACCCAGCAGGAAGAGGCGGTTATTACCGCAGTACGCGAATTCGACGGCGAGCTGGCACAGAAAATTATCGACGAGATGTTCCTGTTCGAAAACCTGGTCGAAGTGGACGACCGCAGCATCCAGCGCCTGCTGCAGGAAGTGGACTCCGAGTCGCTGCTTATCGCCCTCAAAGGTGCCGAGCAGCCACTGCGCGAGAAGTTCCTGCGCAACATGTCTCAGCGTGCGGCAGATATCCTGCGCGACGACCTTGCCAACCGTGGCCCGGTACGTCTGTCTCAGGTGGAAAACGAACAGAAAGCGATCCTGCTTATTGTTCGTCGTCTGGCGGAAACCGGCGAGATGGTGATTGGCAGCGGAGACGACACCTATGTCTAATGAGATGCCGTGGAAGCGCTGGACACCGGACGATCTGGCTCCTCCCCTCTCCGAATTCACGCCAGCGGTGGTATCGCCCGAGGCGCTCGACCCGGATGCTGAGCAGCCTGAACTGAGTGAAGAAGAGCAACAAGCACAGATGCTGGCTCAGCTGCAAATGCAGGCACACGAGCAAGGCTATAATGCCGGTCTGAACGAAGGCCGGCAGAAGGGCCACGAGCAAGGGTATCAGGAAGGACTGGCGAAAGGGTTAGAGCACGGTATTGATCAGGCGCGCCAGCAGCAAGCGCCGATCCATGCCCGCATGCAACAGCTGGTCAGCGAGTTCCAGCACACGCTGGATGCGCTGGACAGCGTGATTGCCTCACGACTGATGCAGATGGCGCTGGAAGCCGCGCGTCAGGTTATCGGCCAGACGCCAGTGGTGGATAACACTGCGCTGATCAAACAAATTCAGGGGCTACTGCAACAAGAGCCGCTGTTCAGCGGTAAGCCGCAGTTGCGCGTTCACCCGGACGACCTGCAGCGCGTGGAAGAGAGCCTGGGGGCGACGCTAAACCTGCACGGCTGGCGTCTTCGCGGCGACCCGTCGTTACATCACGGCGGCTGCAAAGTCTCTGCCGATGAAGGTGACCTGGATGCCAGCGTTGCGACCCGCTGGCAGGAACTGTGTCGCCTTGCGGCACCGGGAGTCGTCTGATGACCGCACGCCTCACCCGCTGGCTCACCACGCTCGACAACTTTGAGACGAAGATGGCGCAACTGCCATCTGTTCGTCGTTATGGGCGGCTGACGCGCGCCACCGGGCTGGTACTGGAGGCCACTGGCCTGCAGCTTCCGCTGGGGGCGACCTGCGTCATTGAGCGTCAGGATGGACAGGAAACACGCGAAGTCGAAAGCGAAGTGGTCGGTTTTAACGGCCAGCGTCTGTTTCTGATGCCGCTTGAAGAGGTGGAAGGCATTCTGCCCGGTGCTCGCGTATACGCTAAAAATATTATCGGTGATGGACTGCAAAGCGGGAAACAGTTACCGCTTGGCCCTGCCCTGCTTGGTCGCGTGCTGGACGGCAGCGGTAAACCGCTTGATGGACTGCCTTCTCCGGACACCACTGAAACCGGCGCGCTGATCACTCAGCCCTTCAACCCCTTGCAGCGTACTCCGATCGAGCATGTGCTCGATACCGGCGTGCGTCCGATCAACGCCCTGCTAACTGTAGGCCGTGGGCAACGTATGGGCCTGTTCGCCGGGTCTGGTGTGGGGAAATCCGTCCTGCTCGGCATGATGGCGCGCTACACTCAAGCCGATGTTATCGTCGTGGGTCTGATCGGCGAGCGTGGGCGTGAAGTTAAAGACTTTATCGAAAACATTTTGGGTGCGGAAGGCCGCGCCCGTTCGGTGGTCATCGCCGCACCGGCAGATGTCTCGCCGTTATTGCGTATGCAGGGTGCAGCCTATGCCACCCGTATCGCCGAAGATTTCCGTGACCGTGGCAAGCACGTACTGCTGATCATGGATTCCCTGACCCGTTACGCGATGGCACAGCGTGAAATCGCGCTGGCTATTGGTGAGCCTCCGGCGACTAAAGGCTACCCGCCTTCGGTATTCGCCAAGCTCCCTGCCCTGGTAGAACGTGCCGGGAACGGCATCAGCGGCGGCGGCTCCATTACCGCATTCTATACGGTACTGACCGAGGGCGATGACCAGCAGGACCCGATTGCCGATTCCGCGCGTGCGATCCTTGACGGTCACATTGTGCTGTCGCGTCGTCTGGCCGAAGCCGGGCACTATCCGGCCATTGATATTGAAGCCTCTATCAGCCGCGCAATGACGGCGCTGATAACCGAGAAGCACTACGCCCGCGTGCGTAATTTCAAACAACTCCTCTCCAGCTTCCAGCGTAACCGCGATCTGGTCAGCGTAGGGGCGTATGCCAAAGGCAGCGACCCGATGCTCGACAAAGCGATTAACCTGTGGCCGCAACTGGAGGCGTTTTTGCAACAAGGCATTTTTGAACGTGCCGACTGGGAAGATTCAATTCAGGCACTGGAGCTGATTTTCCCGCAGGTGTAACACAGGTGGAGGGCGAAGGTTATGGCGCAAAACAGCGCGTTATCAACGCTGAAAGATCTGGCTGAAAAAGAAGTTGATGATGCCGCATTGCAGCTTGGCGCAATGCGACGCGGGTGCCAGCAGGCTGAAGAACAGTTGAAGATGTTAATCGACTATCAGCATGAATATCGCACCAACCTCAATACCGATATGACACAGGGCATTGGCAGCCAGCGCTGGATTAACTATCAGCAGTTTATCCAGACGCTGGAGAAGGCGATAGAGCAGCATCGCCAGCAGCTTAACCAGTGGACCCAGAAAGTCGATACCGCGCTGAATTTCTGGCGCGAGAAAAAACAGCGGCTGCAGGCCTGGCAAACCTTACAGGACCGGCAGATTGCAGCCTCGACCCTGGCGGAAAACCGTCTGGATCAGAAAAAAATGGATGAGTTTGCCCAGCGCGCATCAATGAGGAAACCGGAATGATCACACTGCAACAACTGCTGATGAGCGACAGCGACCTGTCAGGCGGCACGCTGACAGGGAAAGGCACTGACGGTGCGCAAGACTTTCTCTCTCTGCTGGCGGGCGCCCTGACGGATGCAACCGGCAAAGGCAAGGATGCGCCACTGACCCTGGCTGACCTGAAAGCGGCTGGCAGTAAGCTGTCAAAAGTCGCTCAGGACGCCAGAGGCGATACCACGCTGCAGGCTAAAATTACGGACCTGCTCTCGCGTCAGGGTGCGCTGAATGGCGATGAAACATCCTCAACCACACCGCTGGAAACGCTGGTTTCCGGGCTGACACCGCTGTCAAAGGGAGATGCCCTGAAGACACTGAATACAGCCAGCAAAGATGACAGCAAAAGCGAACTGAGCGAAGAAGAGCTGGCAGGTTTAAGTGCGCTGATGGCGATGCTCCCCCACCAGCAGACCAGCACTGCTCACGCGACAGGCACTGACGGTATTACCGCGAAGTCTGTTCTGAGTTCAGCGACGCTTGCACAAAATGGCGCGGGTCAATCGTCCCAGAACACCCCGCTGGCAGGCCATGATAAAGCACTGCTTTCTGCGTCTTATCAGAGTCAGGCGAAACACAGCGACCCTGCTCTGCCTGACAACGCACCCGCGACACCGGTTGTGACCGTTGCAGCGGAGAAGCACGAACTCGCCAGCGCGTCGTCTTCAACATCGCCGACGGCCACCCTGGCACCAGTTATGTCCAGCCATACGACCAGCCAGCCGGCCGCCACTGTTGCCACTGCGCCGGTGTTAAGCCAGCCTCTGGGGACTCACGAATGGCAGCAATCCCTGAGCCAGCACATCACGCTGTTCACTAAACAGGGACAACAGACAGCAGAGCTGCTGTCTGCACCCGGAAGACCTGGGTCAGGTGCAAATTTCGCTTAAACTGGATGATAACCAGGCGCAACTGCAGATGGTCTCGGCGCACAGCCACGTGCGCGCAGCACTGGAAGCAGCCCTGCCGGTACTGCGGACATCGCTGGCTGAGAATGGTATTCAGCTTGCACAGAGCAGTGTCAGCAGTGAGAGCTTTGCCGGGCAGCAGCAGTCCTTCTCCCAGCAGCAACAGCAGGCTTCGCGTTCCGGTAACACCGGCGGTTTTAATGAAGAGAGTGATGAGTTACTGCCTGCCCCTGCCGCCCTGCAATCCGCAGCGCGCGGTAACAGTGCCGTAGACATCTTCGCCTAAACGCCAGAGGTAGCGTGATTATCCCCGTCTTTTCCACGCTTTGACGACAGCAGGACACGGGATAATCACCTTATTAAGCTGTACCGAAACAGGAAGCTCGTATCAGATGACTGACTCCGCTATCACCAAAAAAAGTAAGCGTTCCATCTGGATCCCGCTGCTGGTGTTGATCACGCTCGCCGCCTGCGCCACCGCGGGCTATAGTTACTGGCGTATGCAGCAGGAACCTTCGACCGCTGCGGCCAAAGCCGAACCTGCACCACCGCCGGCGCCGGTATTTTTCCCTCTCGATACCTTCACCGTGAATCTCGGTGATGCGGATCGTGTGCTGTATGTCGGTATTACGCTGCGCCTGAAGGATGAAGCCACGCGCGCACGCCTGAATGATTATCTTCCGGAAGTGCGTAGCCGCCTTCTGCTGCTGTTCTCTCGTCAGGATGCTTCTACGCTGGCCACCGATGTCGGCAAGCAAAAGCTGGTCGACGCCATTAAACAAACGCTGGCGACCCCGCTGGTAAACGGCCAACCTAAGCAGGAAGTCACTGACGTTCTGTATACAGCCTTCATTCTGCGGTAACGACATGGGCGACAGTATTCTTTCTCAGGCAGAAATCGATGCGCTGCTTAACGGCGACAGCGATAAGAGTGATGATCCGCAACCGGGTCTTGGCGGCGATAGCGATATTCGCCCCTATGACCCGAATACCCAGCGTCGCGTGGTACGTGAACGTCTGCAGGCGCTGGAGATCATTAACGAACGTTTTGCACGTCAGTTCCGTATGGGGCTGTTTAACCTGCTGCGTCGTAGCCCGGACATCACGGTCGGTGCGATCCGTATTCAGCCGTATCATGAGTTTGCCCGCAACCTGCCGGTGCCAACCAACCTTAACCTGATTCATCTGAAGCCGCTGCGCGGCACTGGACTGGTGGTGTTTTCGCCAAGCCTGGTGTTCATTGCGGTGGATAACCTGTTCGGTGGCGACGGGCGTTTCCCGACCAAAGTTGAAGGTCGTGAATTTACCCACACCGAGCAGCGCGTGATTAACCGTATGCTGAAGCTGGCGCTGGAATCTTACAGCGACGCGTGGAAAGCCATTAACCCACTGGACGTGGAGTACGTACGTTCTGAGATGCAGGTGAAATTTACCAATATCACCACCTCTCCAAACGATATCGTCGTCAACACACCGTTCCATGTGGAAATCGGTAACCTGACCGGGGAATTCAACATTTGCCTGCCGTTTAGCATGATCGAACCGCTGCGCGAACTGCTGGTTAACCCGCCGCTGGAGAACTCACGCAACGAAGACCAGAACTGGCGTGAAAACCTGGTACGTCAGGTTCAGCATTCGCAGCTTGAGCTGATCGCGAGTTTTGCCGATATCCCGCTGCGGTTATCCCAGATTCTGAAATTACAACCCGGCGATGTTCTGCCGATAGAAAAACCCGACCGCATTATTGCCCATGTGGATGGTGTCCCGGTGCTGACAAGCCAGTACGGCACACTTAACGGTCAGTATGCGTTACGCGTTGAGCACTTGATCAACCCGATATTGAATTCGCTGAATGAGGAACAGCCCAAATGAGTGACATGAACAATCCGTCCGATGAAAACAGCGGAGCACTGGACGATCTGTGGGCTGACGCGTTAAACGAGCAACAATCCGCCCCGAGCAAAAGCGCGGCGGATGCAGTATTCCAGCAACTTGGCGGGGGTGATGTCAGCGGCACGCTGCAGGACATCGACCTGATTATGGACATCCCTGTTAAGCTGACCGTGGAACTGGGACGTACCCGTATGACCATTAAAGAACTGCTACGCCTGACGCAGGGTTCCGTGGTGGCGCTGGACGGTCTGGCCGGTGAGCCGCTGGATATTCTGATCAACGGTTATCTGATTGCCCAGGGTGAAGTGGTGGTGGTTGCCGATAAATACGGCGTTCGTATCACCGACATCATTACCCCATCAGAACGTATGCGTCGTCTGAGCCGTTAAGCATGAAAACTCAGGCAACAATATCACAACCTTCTGCCGTCCCCGGCTCACCTCTGCTCCAGGTGAGCGGGGCATTGTTCGGTATTATTGCCTTTATTCTTATCGCCGCATGGCTGGCGAAACGCGTTGGTCTGGCGGGTAAAACCGCCGGTGCCCGCGGTCTGAAGGTCAGCGCCAGCACCACACTCGGGCCACGGGAACGCGTGGTCATTGTCGATGTGGAAGATGCGCGTCTGGTCCTGGGCGTAACCGCCTCAAACGTTAACGTATTACATAAACTGCCGCCCGCTCCTGTTGTGGTGGACGAGCGCGCAGACGCCCCTGCGGATTTCCAGTCCGTTATGAAGAGTTTGCTTAAGCGTTCCGGGAGATCCTGATGCGCCGTTTGTTATCCCTTACGCTTGCAGGCGTGGGCCTGTTTGCTCCTGCGGTTTATGCGCAACTGCCAGGTCTGGTCTCAACGCCCCTCGCTGGCGGCGGCCAAAGTTGGTCGCTCCCGGTTCAGACACTGGTTTTCATCACCTCGCTGACGTTTATTCCGGCCATCCTGCTGATGATGACCAGCTTCACCCGCATCATCATCGTCTTTGGTCTGCTGCGAAACGCACTGGGAACCCCTTCGGCACCGCCAAACCAGGTTCTACTGGGGCTGGCGCTGTTTTTGACCTTTTTCATTATGTCGCCGGTAATCGATAAGATTTATACCGACGCCTACCAGCCGTTCAGCGAAGACAAAATCTCCATGCAGGAGGCGCTGGATAAAGGCGCGCAACCGCTGCGAGAATTTATGCTGCGCCAGACGCGTGAAGCGGATCTGGCGCTCTTTGCTCGCCTGTCCAACACCGGTGAGCTTCAGGGCCCGGAAGCAGTGCCAATGCGTATTCTGCTGCCTGCCTATGTCACCAGCGAGCTGAAAACCGCGTTTCAGATTGGCTTTACCATATTTATTCCGTTCCTGATTATCGACCTGGTGATCGCCAGCGTGCTGATGGCACTGGGTATGATGATGGTTCCTCCCGCCACCATTGCCCTGCCCTTTAAGATCATGCTCTTTGTCCTGGTCGATGGCTGGCAGCTGCTGGTCAGTTCTCTGGCCCAGAGTTTCTACAGTTAAGGAACGGCGATGACACCCGAATCGGTCATGATGATGGGCACGGAAGCGATGAAAATCGCGATAGCCGTTGCCGCGCCTTTGTTGCTTGTTGCGCTGGTAACCGGTCTGATTATCAGTATTCTGCAGGCCGCCACGCAGATTAACGAAATGACGCTGTCATTCATCCCGAAAATCATCGCCGTGTTCGTGGCGATTATCGTTGCCGGGCCGTGGATGCTGAACCTGTTGCTGGACTATATGCGCAACCTGTTTACCAATCTGCCGTACATTATCGGCTGACCTGACGATGCTGCACTTCACCAGCGACCAGTGGGTTCAGTGGCTTGGCGTCTATTTCTGGCCAATGCTGCGCATCATGGCACTGATCTCAACAGCCCCGATTCTCAGTGAGAAATCGATCCCCAAGCGTGTCAAAGTGGGGCTGGGCATTATCATTTCCATTATCGTTGCGCCCTCTCTCCCCCCTGTGGATATTCCGATTTTCTCGGCCAATGCAATATGGGTGGCATTGCAGCAGGTGATGATTGGCGTCGCCGTCGGCTTTACCATGCAACTCGCCTTTGCCGCCGTGCGTACCGCAGGGGAACTCATCGGCCTGCAGATGGGGTTATCGTTCGCCACGTTTGTCGATCCCGGTAGCCATCTCAACATGCCCGTTCTGGCGCGCATTATCGACCTGCTGGCCATGCTGCTGTTTCTGTCGTTCAACGGTCATCTGTGGCTCATCTCCATGCTGGTGGATACGTTCCATACGCTGCCGATTGGCGAGAACCCGGTGAACAGCAATGCTTTTCTGGCGCTCACCCGCGCAGCAGGGCTGATATTCCTGAACGGGCTGATGCTCGCGCTACCGATTATCACGCTACTGCTGACAGTAAACCTGGCATTAGGTTTACTGAACAGAATGGCGCCACAGTTATCGGTGTTTGTCATTGGTTTTCCGCTGACGTTGACGGTCGGAATTTTATTAATGTCATTACTCATGCCACTTATCGCCCCCTTCTGTGAACATTTATTCGGCGAGATATTCAATCTGTTAGCGGATATTGTCAGCGAACTGCCACGTAAATAATAGCCCTCACTATTGATATTGTCTTTCTGAGGATATTCCTAAAATAAAACCCGAAAAACATCTTCCAGGATATATCTGACGCGGTTTAATTGTTTCTAACCACCTCACAATACTTAATAATTACTTTACTTTAAGAAGATTCCTGGCAAATTATACGTAACTTTACGGGATAGTGAGTCCGCCTGAAAGTCTTTGTCATGCTCACAGGTTTATTATTTTTTTCCATCCCGTATGGCTGTTTTGAGCTCTCAGGCAGATGGTGAATTATCGTTACGCATTGAGTGAGGGTATGCCATGTCAACGATCATTATGGATTTATGCAGCTACACCCGGCTAGGGTTAACCGGGTACCTGGCAAGCAGAGGGGTAAGAAAGAGAGACATCAACGATGCACACACCGTTGACGAACTCGCAGCCGCTTGTGACGAACTAAAACCAGGCGTGGTGTTTATTAATGAGGACTGTTTCATTCACGATCCAGCCAACAGTCAGCACATTAAGCAAATCATTAATCAGCATCCAAAAACCCTGTTTATTGTTTTTATGGCGATCGCGAATATCCATTTCGATGAGTATTTATTGGTCCGTAAAAACTTATTAATCAGTTCTAAATCGATTAAACCAGAGTCGCTGGATGACATTCTGGGTGATTATTTGAATAAAGAAGTTAAAAATGTAGGAGCGGTTAACTTACCCACCCTATCATTAAGCAGGACTGAATCAAGTATGCTGAGAATGTGGATGGCGGGCCAAGGAACTATTCAGATCTCAGACCAGATGAATATTAAAGCTAAAACCGTTTCGTCACACAAAGGAAATATTAAAAGGAAAATTAAAACGCATAATAAGCAAGTGATCTACCACGTAGTACGCCTGACCGATAATGTGACGAACGGGATTTTCGTCAACATGCGTTAGTCGCTTAAGACCCTGTGCACCCTACCTTTGATCTCTGGCCTGGCCAGAGATTTTTGCTTCTAGAGAGGTTGTCGGGCACGCGATGTGCTACCCGACGCCGTGCTACTCTGCTTTCTCAACAAAAATGCCGTCCGGATGCCCCAGTTCGTTAAAAAACCAGATGCCGAGCGGGTAGTCTTCCAGTGATACCAGGTACATTGTGCCTTCGCTAAACTCTTCAATTGCCAGTACCACACCCGGGCGGCGCGGCCCACCGTCCGTTTTAACGGTTACCCGATCGTTGACCTTCATACATTCCTCCTCTGGTTTTGAGCCAGTGTAGAACAAAACGCAAAAGCGCACATCGCCGTCCGGCGCGAATGGCGTTTTTATACACAGGCTATACTTAACCCTGGACACGTTTGTAGGTTGAAAGAGGAGTCCCGTAATGAAGACCGATAAAGCGTACAGCGACACTATCAAACGCGACGTCGAAGTGGATGTCGATGCCCTGCTGGCCGCCATCAATGAGATCAGTGAATCAGAAGTCCGTCGCATGGACGATAATTCTGACCGCGTCATTGTTAACGGAAGGGATTATCACACCTATCGTGAACTGGCTGAGGCTTTCGAGCTTGATATACATGACTTTAGCGTGTCTGAAGCAAATCGGTAGCACGAAAAAAATCCCGGTCATGGGGATGACCGGGATCAAAACTTGCTTATGCAAGAAGCACTTGAAATTCGTTACACCAGGAAACCTGATGTACACGCCACACTATCCCCAACAATTTTGTCTGACAAGCATATATTCTCAGAATGAATATAACATTTTTAACATATTGATTTTTGTTATGAGCGACAACATACGCCGAATGCGGGTTTGCCTGGGATAGTTCCTTTCTCCCGGGTTTCCATTTCCGTAATTTTTTAGGAATATTCTTAGTCGCTGACACATCCGTTATCTGGAGTCACTATGCCTTCACTGCGGGATACACTGCTGATTTTTTCTGATCTGGATGGCTCGTTGCTGGATATTCATACCTATGACTGGCAACCAGCGATACCCTGGCTCGACAGGCTACTGGATTACCAGATACCGATCATTCTTTGCAGCAGTAAGACGGTGGCAGAGATGCTTGAGATCCAGCAGGAACTGGGGCTGGAAGGTTTACCTCTTATTGCCGAAAACGGCGCAGTGATTCAACCTGATGTCCGCTGGGAAATGGGTAAGCGCCAAATCAGAGGGATGGCGCACCAGGATATCCGCCGGCTGATTGAGCAAATCCGCCTGCAGTTGCGCGTTAAATTCACTACCTTTGACGACGTTGATGAACGGGTGATCAGCGAGTGGACCGGGCTGACGCGCTATCGTTCAGCTCTTGCACGTAAGCATGAAGCCTCCGTCACGCTTATCTGGCGCGACACCGATGAGAAAATGGCTGAGTTTGAAGAGGAGCTGGCGCAAAGTGGTCTGAAATGCCTGCAAGGCGCCCGCTTCTGGCATATTCTGGACGCCCGCTGTGGTAAGGACGTTGCGGTTAACTGGCTTATTGAGCAGTACCATGAGCAGGAAGGTATAGTCCCTACCACCCTGGGGCTCGGCGATGGCCCAAATGATGCACCACTTCTGGACAGCGTGGACTTCGCTGTCGTCATCAAAGGGATAAACCGACAAGGTATCGTGCTGCGGGACACTAGCCCTGCGCGGGTCTATCGCACGCAGCAGCCCGGACCAGCGGGCTGGTGTGAGGGGCTGGATCACTTCTTGTCACGATCGCGCCAGATAACCTGATTACGTCCCCCCTGTTTTGCCAGATACAGCCGGGAATCGGCAATCGACTGCAGCTGTTCAAAGTTGTAGTTCCCTTTTTCATGGGCACAACTCACACCAAATGACGCACTGATATGTACTGTGGTGCTTTTTTTCACCAGAATCTCTTTGCTGTCAATTCTTGCGCGGATGCGTTCTGCTATCATCGAGGCCTCCGGAAGTGCCACCCCAGGTAATACCACGCAAAACTCTTCCCCACCGACGCGCCCTGCGACATCGTTTTCACGTAGCCCGCTGGCAATAATCCCGGCAGCGTGAGACAACACCTTATCACCCGCCTGATGACCAAAGCGGTCATTGATACTTTTAAAGTGGTCCAGATCTATCTGAATCACGGAAAACGGTAGCGACTGCTGCTGGCATTGTTGCGCCAGTATTCTGGCCCGTTCGAAGAGCGCACCACGGTTATTCAGACGAGTGAGCGGATCATGCCATGCCTGCCACTGCAGTGAGTTTTGCAGGGTATACATGTTGCTCACCATTCGACGGATCACCAGCCAGGAGATAAGCAGCATGGCCGTGAACAGCGCCCACAACAGCGCCAGCACTATGCTGATGCTACCGAAATCACCCTGAACACCCTCATGGAGGGTATGTACCCGCAGAACGACGCCATCAAAGTGATCGAGCCGTTCCCAACTGATAAAACGACTACCGAGACGGATACCACCTTCCGTATCACTTTCAATGGCATGCGCAATTTGCGCCATTTCGCGTTCGTCAAAATGGTTCATCAGGCTGGCCGGGGATTCCGAAGAGGCAATAATGTTGAGGCGCGAATCGTACAGCTGATATTCCCCTTCGGCATGATCGTCTGTTGCATCGGCCAGCAAACGCTGCATGGTGCTAAACGAAAAATCCATCGCCACTACGCCATACCAGTAATGTTCGAAATAGATGGGTATGCTGGCCGTAATCATGCGCTCATTGCCGGTCCAGGATGAAGCGGTGGAGATAAACCAACGCACCGCCCGTGCGCGATTATTGCGTTCCGACTGCTGCGTAAACCAGGGCTGGGTCACCAGGTGGTAATAACGCGTGATGATGTCGCCACTCTGTGCAGGTGTATCGGTGGAGAGATAAAACCCGGCACGGGAGATATAGATAACCCGCTCTTCATTCTGCGCAGCCGATGAGGCCAGACGCAGCAAATACCCTACTTCAAGCGCAGCAGATATTTCATTACGGATGCGTTCATCGTCACGGTTCAGGAGCGTGGTTTTTTCAACAAAAGCATCTGATACGCCATTGATGGGGAGCGTGCGTTCTTTATCCACCGCCAGTTGCCAGGCAGGCTGCTTTCGAAGGGTGTCAAAACGTACAACCGCATCATGCAAAACATCAAATGCCAGCGGTTTATGCAGTGCGTCCCGCATGCTGTTACGGAAAAATAGCGCCTTATCAACGCCAAATTGCAGCTGTCTGTCGAGCGAATTGGCAACCGTTTCCAGATGGTTACGCTGGCTGGAGATATAGGCCTCTTCCAGCACCACCACCTCGCGCCAGGTCAGAAGCGTGGAAAAGATCAGAACGACAAGAAAACAGGAATTAACAATCAGGCCAGGGTTGCTGCGCTTTTGCAGCCATTGTAAAAAAGATCGTCTTACAACAAATGTATCGCGCTGCACACACACTCTCCCTGATGACTGCCTGGACCCGGTACCTGAAATAAAAACGCCCGACAAAGCCGGGCGTTATGTGATTAAGCCTTGTCTCGTTTCTGCTGCCCGTCACCCGGCTGAAGCTCATCTTCACGAAATGCTTCCCGCTTGATGCTGTAGCCATCGTGCCACCGACATTCCACCATTCCACTGGAATACCCGGTGACAATCATTCGTGGGCCGCCCTTCTTAGGCTTAACTTCATCACTGACCAAAAAGACCATACCTGCCTCCTGTATCAGGGTGAAACTGTTTCAATTTAGACGAGGAACAGTCTTTTTGCATCTGTAACGAGTAACAATTAGTGCGCCGTGCCACGCATTTTTTCGACCAGCTTCACGACTGCCACCACGATAGCACCAATGATAAAGCCCAGCACAAGGTTAAGCAGTGTAGGCAGGATAGCCGCCACGATGGCCCCCTGCGCCGACGAGAAGTGTTCGATGGCATGATGCAATGGCGCAATACCGTGAACCACAATACCGCCACCAACGAGGAACATCGCCAGCGTGCCGACCACGGATAAACTCTTCATCAGCCACGGCGCCAGCACCAGTAAGCTTTTGCCGACCCCTTTTGCCACCACGCTCGATTTCTCTTCCAGCCAGAAGCCGATATCATCCAGCTTAACGATCACGCCTACCAGGCCGTACACCCCAACCGTGACCAGAATAGCGATCCCGGAGAGGATCAGAACCTGGTTCATCAGTGATGTTTCAGACACGATCCCCAGCGTAATGGCGACGATCTCTGCAGAGAGAATAAAGTCGGTACGAATAGCCCCTTTCACTTTATCGCGCTCAAAGGTTTTCGGATCCTGCGCGGCCAGTGCTTCAAGACGCTGCTGGCGCATTTCAGGCGTATCGCTCTTATTACGTGCCGCGAACGAATGCAGGACTTTCTCAACGCCCTCGAAGCATAAAAATGCCCCACCAATCATCAGTAACGGCGTGATGGCCCAGGGAATAAACGCGCTGATCAGTAGCGCCAGTGGTACCAGAATCACCTTGTTGAGGAATGAGCCTTTCGCTACACCCCACACCACTGGCAGTTCACGGTTAGCCCTTACCCCACTCACCTGCTGGGCGTTAAGCGATAAATCATCTCCCAGAACGCCAGCGGTTTTCTTCGCGGCCAGTTTCCCCATCACTGAAATGTCATCCAGTAAGGTGGCAATATCATCCAGCAATGTTAATAAGCTACTTCCTGCCAAAATCTCAATCCTTCTTTTTTTGGTATTTAAGTGAATAGTATGGAGCAAAAGTACAAACCCGGAAACAGGCACCTTTCGTCAACAAAAAATTCACATCAACTACACAATTAAAGGGCTCGCCAGCACGAAAGTTTTCGCGTTTACTATCAGCGACCTTTTTATTTCGTCGTGAGGGATTATGCGTTTCCGGCAATTGCTACCGCTCATTGGGGCACTCTTTTCACTGTATATCATCTGGGGTTCAACCTACTTTGTCATTCGCATCGGTGTAGAAAGCTGGCCGCCGCTGATGATGGCGGGGATTCGCTTCCTCGCGGCAGGGGTCTTGTTGCTAGCTTTCCTGCTGCTACGCGGGCATAAACTGCCCCCACTTCGCCCGCTGCTTAATGCTGCATTGATTGGCCTGCTGCTGCTGGCCGTGGGCAATGGGTTTGTGACCATTGCCGAGCACCAGAATGTACCGTCAGGGATCGCCGCCGTGGTTGTTGCCACCGTCCCGCTGTTTACCCTCTGTTTTAGCCGTCTTTTCGGCATTCGTACCCGCAAGCTGGAATGGCTGGGAATTGGTATTGGTCTTGCTGGCATTATTCTGCTCAACAGCGGCGGAAACCTGAGCGGGAACCCGTGGGGCGCCGTGATTATTCTGATCGGCTCTATGAGCTGGGCGTTTGGTTCCGTATACGGCTCCCGGATAGAGTTGCCCTCCGGCATGATGGCTGGCGCAATAGAGATGCTCGCTGCAGGGATTGTGCTGTTGATCGCCTCAACGCTGACGGGAGAAAAGCTGACGACAATGCCGGGTCTGTCGGGTTTTCTGGCGGTCGGTTATCTGGCGTTATTTGGATCGCTCATCGCTATTAATGCCTACATGTTCCTGATCCGCAATGTTTCTCCGGCCGTCGCCACCAGCTATGCCTATGTTAACCCGGTCGTGGCCGTGCTGCTCGGCACAGGATTGGGCGGTGAAACACTCTCGTCGGTGGAATGGCTGGCACTAGGGGTGATTGTTTTTGCTGTTGTGCTGGTCACGCTGGGCAAATATTTGCTGCCTGCCAAACCGGTTGTCACACCTTGCGAGGTGGAAAAACCGTAAGCGGGTGAATCCCTTGAGTATCGATCTGCGCGGTCTGACCGCCGCCGCAGATCCACTCTTCCAGCCGCTCTGTTAGATCGGCATCGTTCAGTTTTAATCTGCCTCTCAGGGCACACTCCCAGACGATCAGCACTCGCCAGCCCTGAGCAATAAGCGTGGTGAGATCCCGGTTGTCACGATCAACGTTCTTACCAATTTTCTCCAGCCAGAAATCGGTGCGTGTCGCCGGGACCTTGAACAAGTAGCAGTCGTGATGATGCCAGAAACAGCCGTGGGTAAAGATGATGCACTGGTACGCGTCGACAACGAAGTCCGGGCGACCCGCAAGCGCGGGGTCCTGCACGCGGAAATCAAACCCGGCCTGCGTCAGAAGTGCGGCCAGGCGTTTTTCTATTGCGGTATCACGCGTGCCGATGGCACGCATGTTTTTACTGCGTGTTGCTTTATCGTGAACATCCGTCATTGACGGCCTCACTCTGACGTAGCGCCACTGCCTGTTTGATGCGCGAGACCAGCAGTTTTGCCACCGCCGCAAACGCGGGAACCACCACAGAATTACCAAACTGGCGGTAAGCCTGCGTGTCCGAAACCGGAATGCGGAAGCTGTAGCCTTGCGGGGTCTCAAACCCCATTAACCGGGCGCATTCCCGGGGGGTTAAGCGTCGTGGACGATGACGCTGGTTGTCCGGGTCGTCGAAATTCTGCTCGCCAAGCGCCTTGTCCCAGCCTCTGTCGATCAGAATTTCTGCACCATCTTTATAGTAGCGGGCAGACAACGTACGGGTAACACTGTGCGGATCGTTTGGGTTTACCATCCCGAAACCGAAGCCGTTGCCTTTCGCCTGATGTTTTTTGGCATAGCGGTAGAGGTATTTCCATAGCACCGGGGTGAGGATAAATTTGGCGTCGACGGCAGGCTCAAGCAGATCAGCCACGGTAGGACGGCGCGCCGGATATAAAGAAGGAATATCACGCAGGGTGAAATCCCCTTTCAGATTGAGATCGCGGCGGAAACCCACCAGCACGATTCGTTCGCGATGCTGGGGCAGAAAATGTTTCCCATCAATGATTTTTGGGTCATCCGCGCCCATGTCCTGTGAGTCGGCCACGTCATAGCCCAACTCGTCCAGCGTTTGCATGATGATGCGGAAGGTTTTTCCACCATCATGGCTCTTTAAATTCTTGACGTTTTCCAGCACAAAAATCGCCGGTCGTCGGGCGTCAATAATGCGGGCCACATCAAAAAACAGCGTTCCCTGCGTATCACAGGCGAAACCGTGGGCGCGTCCGAGGGCGTTCTTTTTCGAGACGCCCGCCAGGGAGAAAGGCTGACACGGGAAACCCGCCAGCAGCACATCATGCGCCGGGATCGTCTGGCGAATGTGCTCCGCGGCTTGTGCATCGCTCACGCCACTTTTATGGCTCAGGGTGACATCGCGGATATCCGCGTTGAAATGATGTTCATGCGGATCGCAGTACCAGTTCGCTTTGTAGGTGCGCACAGCATGCTTGTTCCACTCGCTGGTAAACACGCACTGGCCGCCGATGGCTTCAAAGCCGTGTCGGATACCACCGATACCGGCAAACAGATCGATAAAGCGGAAGGCATAGTTCGGGTGCGCGGCTGAAGGGCGTGGAAGCAGGCTCTGCAGGTAACGAAACTCGCCTTCGCTCAGGCGACGCCCTGCCCGCTCGCTGGTCAGCAGTCTTTTCAGGATTGCCGGGCTCCAGTGGCTCTCACCGTGTGCCACCAGCTGATTTGCCAGGGTTTTGGCATCATAGATATCTAACAACTGGTGCAATAACGCCTGCACCGTTGCCGTTGATTTCTCAGCCTGCTCAGGTGCGGGCTCAGTCACTGATCGATTTTCCTGCATTCTTTTAACCGGACAATAAAGACTGGAAACAGATTACCACAGTTCATTTGCGCAAACTGCGACGGAAGCGGCTCTGAACCTGGCTATCCAGCCCGATGCAGTCGCCGTGTAATTCGGCACTGAGTTTCGCCATAAACTGGATCAGAAAATCGGCGTTGTGATGCGCGAGCTCGCGCCCGACATCCGTTTGCATTGTATCAGGCAAGCGCAACAGCTTGGTCTGAAAATGGTCAAGGGCAAATGCCCGGTCATCAAGTGCTCGTGCATCGGCGAACGGATCGTCAGCATCAAACAGTGCCACTCCCAATGCGCCAGACACGGCAAAGACACGCGCCAGACCGATGGCTCCCAATGCTTCCAGACGGTCTGCATCCTGGACAATTTTGGCCTCAATACTTTGTGGCATCAGACCGGCGCTGAAACTGTGTGCTTCGATGGCATGTTCCACGGCGGCATAGCATTCGGACGGAAAATCAGGGAAATCGCATTGCAGAATGCTACGTGTCTTACGCGCCGCCAGACGGGATGACTGGCTGCGTTCCGGATGGTTTTTCGGCAGGCTAACGATGTCATGAAAATAACATGCGGTCAGCACAACCAGCGGATCAACCGTCTGGTTGTCCATGATTTTTTGCGCGGTCATCCAGACACGACGAAAGTGTGAAATATCATGAGCGGCGTCGTCGGTAGTGTGGTTTTCGTCGAGCCAGCGTTCAAAGCGGTGCTGCCACTGCGTAAGTTCCATTATCACATCCTGTCGTTGAAACGGTAACAATAGCAACTTTCCCCGCTGCTATCACCGGTTGTCCTGACGGGGACGCGTATACCAGGCAATCGCGCCCAGAATCAGACCGACTGTGCCCAGCACCAGAAACCCCAGAATGGCTCCAAGCCACTTCCCGCTGGTCGAGCCTAAATCACCGTCCGCAACGGTATCAGGCAGTGATGGAATTTTACTTACCACCCACGCGTAGCGCGCCATAGCCCAGACAAAGTAACCGCAAAATGCGTAGAATACCCACAGAGCCAGTTTGCCTCCCAGGCCGCGTTCAATTTTTCGTTCCATCATTACCCTTTACTCCGCGATAGCAGCGCTACCGTTTTCACCTTCTCACTTAGTTTTGTGACAATCATCACATTTTGTCATTAAACGCGGCTTTGTGGGAAGGTTTCTTACGCTCAGTTTGCGTTAAGTTGATCTCAGGCAAGATTGACGGTTGTATTAATTTTGCTCTGAAAGGGCGAGATATATAATTTCAAGCAATTTTAAAACTGAAATAATAATAGCGTGAAATACTTAACAATAATTAACCCCTATACATTCAACTGAATAATTCACAAGAAAAATAAAGCGACATTTAGAAATGTTTTGCAATATTTATACGGCTTTAATTACATTTATTTTTGAACCAAAATAACAATCGATAGAATAGTATCAGCCATGTAATTACGGAGGGTAATTACATATATTCATATAAATTATCTTTAAAGGGAATATATAATGAAAAGAAAAGTTCTGGCACTTCTTGTACCTGCTTTATTAATGGCTGGCGCAGCAAATGCGGCGGAGATTTATAACAAAGGCGGTAACAAAGTTGATTTTTACGGCAAGATGGTTGGCGAACGCATCTGGTCTAACACTGATAGTGGTAATAGTGAAAATACTGATACTTCCTACGCCCGTTTCGGTGTGAAAGGTGAAACGCAAATTAACAACCTCCTGACCGGTTACGGCCAGTTTGAGCACAACATTGATGCCAGCAAGCCTGAAGGAGGTCAGGACGAAAGCACTCGTCTGGCATTCGCTGGTCTTAAGTATGCCGATTATGGTTCATTCGATTATGGTCGTAACTACGGTGTCGCTTATGATGCCGCAGCATATACCGATATGCTGGTTGAATGGGGTGGTGATTCGTGGGCTTCCACCGATAACTTTATGACCCAACGTACCAACGGCGTAGCAACCTACCGCAATACCGATTTCTTTGGCATGGTTGAAGGCCTGAACTTCGCTGTGCAATATCAAGGAAAAAATGACGATCGCGATCGCTTCAAAGCAAATGGCGATGGCTACAGCATGTCTGTGAATTATAATGTAGACGGCTTTGGTTTCGTCGGTGTGTACGGTAAATCCGACCGTACTGACAAGCAATCAACGGATGGCTACGGTAATATTGCTGAAGTTTGGTCGCTGGCAGCAAAATACGACGCAAATAGCGTGTATGCAGCTGTAATGTATGGTGAAACACGTAATATGACCAAAACGGGTTCTGAAAATGAAATTGGCTTCGCCAACAAAACACAGAACGTTGAAGCCGTTGTTCAGTATCAGTTCGATTTCGGTCTGCGTCCATCCCTGGGATATGTCTATTCTCACGGTAAAGATCTGGGTGCACAAAACGGTGTTGAAGGCGTTGACGCTGACCGCGTGAATTATATTGAAGTCGGCACCTGGTACTACTTCAATAAAAATATGAACGTCTACACTGCCTATAAATTCAACCTGCTTGATGAAGAAGACGGTGAAATTACTGGCAATGCTACGGACGATCAATTCGGAGTGGGTATTGTTTACCAGTTTTGATTGACTGAAAGACCAA
Organism: Enterobacter sp. 342; assembly: GCF_036663495.1. Taxonomy (NCBI): domain Bacteria; kingdom Pseudomonadati; phylum Pseudomonadota; class Gammaproteobacteria; order Enterobacterales; family Enterobacteriaceae; genus Enterobacter; species Enterobacter sp. 342. Next base: position 69,907 of record NZ_JAWUEI010000015.1, on the reverse strand, counting down.
AGGCCGCAATTGCGGCCTTTTTTATTACTGTGCTGAATATATTACGGTGCTTCCTGCAACGCCACACGAATAAATCCATTATTCTGCGCCAGCAGTTCATGCGCTTTCCACGCATCCAGCCCTGTCAGCATCATCAACACCGCTGTTTTACAGTTATGGTTACACCCTTCCAGCGCGGCTTTCGCCTCCGCCCGGGTACATCCGCTGGCTTCCATCACTATTGCGATTTGTCGCTCAGCCCATTTGGTATTGCTTGCCTCCAGATCCACACGCAGGTTGCTGTATACACGACCGGTACGAACAGCCAGCCCGGTAGCGATCATCGAGAGGATCATTTTCTGCGCAATCCCCGCTTTGGTATTGATATAGCCTGCGACCACATCAGCACCCAGTTCCGGGGCAATCACCATACTCGCCAGTTGCGCCGCTTCACTTTGCGCGTCGCCGGTAATGACAGCAACCGCAGAGCCCAGCGACCACGCATGCCGCATCGCGCCCCAGACCCACGGTGTTTTTCCGCTAATGGTCACCGCCAGCATCATATCGTGTTCGCCAAAGGTGATGGCCTGCAGGTCGGCAACGCCACGCTCATAGCTCCCTTCTCCCTCGCCTGCCGTAACGGCAATGACAGGAGTTTTACCCGGAGCATATTCATCCGCTACCTGTTGCGCGACACGGCCCGACGGGCCTGCGCCAACAATGACTAAACGACCGCCGTGGCTGAGGGTCGCGGCGGCGTTATCCACCACGCGGGCGATAGTTGTTAAACAGGGGGTAATAGCAGCAGTGATAAGTGCATCATCCTGGTGAATGACTTTCAGCATGTCCAGCGTGGACAATCTATCAATATTCATCGTGCTGGCGTGCCGTCTTTCCTTGACCGAACCGGTAAGCATAATGCTCATAAACAGCCTCCTTATTATGAGTACCCACACACTATAAAGTGTTTTATATGGATGACATGCGAGGAGGGTCACGAAAAGAGGAGCAAATCCACGCCTTTACATGGCTTTAAGAAAAGCGCGTCATCGGCGATAATTACCCCCTTTCTTAATCATCGCGGAGTGTTGATGAGCGATTTGCAGCCTTTCCTTCTGACGCGCAAGCGTCCCATGAAACTGAATACGCTGGTCACGTTGATGGTATGCGCGATTATTGCCTCTGTGCTGCTGGTAGTCTTTGCACTCTATTCAGTACAAATTACCCGGGCGACCCGCGATGATGTTAAAGATACCGCTCTGGGTATCGCCCGCACGCTGGCCGACAGCCCGGAGATCCAGCGAGGTCTGATGCAGCCCCCGCAGGCAGATATTATTCAACCCATCGCCAAAGCCGTCACCCAACGCAACGATCTGCTGCTCACGGTGGTGACTGACATGCGGGGGATTCGTTACTCGCACCCGAACGAAGCGCTGATCGGCCTGCACTTTATTGGTAATGACCTCGAGCCTGCGCTGGAAGGTAAAGAGAATGTCTCCGTTAACCGTGGTGCGCTCGCCGAAGCGCTCCGCGTTTTCACCCCTGTTTACGACAGCCAGCACGATCAGATCGGTGTGGTGGTGGTCGGTATCTCTCTCAAAAAAGTGGAAGATCAGATCGCCCGTGGGCGGATGAACGCCGTCTGGACCATCATATTCAGTATATTTATGAGTTCTATGGCGATTTGGGGTCTGGTTCGGGTACTGAAACGCATCCTGTTCGGGCTCGAACCCTACGAAATCTCCGCATTGTTCGAACAGCGTCAGGCTATGCTGCAGTCGCTCCGTGAAGGGGTGCTGGCCGTCGATATTCATGGCCGGGTGACGATGATTAATCAAACCGCCAGAGAGATTTTACTCCTGCCTTCAGGTAAGCAGACTGAAAACGCCAGCGCGCCGCTACTGGCCAGCCTGCGGGAAGTCTCGAAAACGGGAATTGCCCGCCAGGATCAGGAGATAAGCTGCAACGGGCGGCTGTTGCTGTGCAACATGGTGCCAGTCAAAAGCCAGGATCGTGTGATCGGCGCGATCACCACCTTCCGCGATAAAACGGAAATCAGCCAGTTGATGCAGCGGATTGATGGCATGGTCAGTTACGTCGACGCCCTGCGCACGCATACACATGAGTTTATGAACAAACTGCACGTGATCCTTGGCCTGCTGCACATGAAACGCTACGACAAGCTGGAAGAGTACATCATCCAGACCGCGCATAATTACCAGACAGATATCGGCGAGATACAGAGCAAGGTAAAATCTCCGGTGATTGCCGGGTTCCTGCTGGGTAAAATAAACCGGGCGAAAGAAGTGGGCATCACCCTGACGCTGGCCGATGAGTGCCAGATACCGGACACCGCCAGTGAGGAACAGGTTGCGGTGCTGATCACCGCGCTGGGTAACCTTATTGAAAACGCACTCGACGCGATGGAAGGACAGCAGGAAGGCGAAATCAGTCTGCTGTTGCATTATCAAAATGGCTGGCTCAGTTGCGAAGTCAGTGATGACGGCCCCGGTATTGATCCCACTCAGCTGGAGGCTATTTTTACAAAGGGATTCTCAACCAAAGGTGAAAACCGCGGTGTTGGGTTGTTCCTTGCTCGCCAGCAGATCCAGAACCTGGGTGGAGACATCTCCGTCGAGTCTGAGCCTGGTGTATTTACCCAATTTTTTGTTCACATCCCCTGGGATAGCGAGAGGAATATCGCGTGATAAATGTATTAATTGTCGATGATGATGCCATGGTAGCCGACCTCAACCGTCTGTACGTCAACCGTGTTGAAGGCTTTAGCTGCTGCGGTGTCGCCTCTACGCTCAACCAGGCCGAGGCCTTTATCAACAACCCCAACCAGCCTGTCGATCTGGTACTGCTGGACGTTTATATGCAGCAGGATAACGGGCTTGATCTGTTGCCTGTTATTCGCGCTTCAGGCCGCCCTATTGATGTCATTATGATCTCCTCCGCTGCTGACGCCGCTACGATCCAGACCTCCATCCATTACGGCGTGATGGATTATCTGATTAAACCCTTCCAGTTCCCGCGCTTTGAAGAGGCACTGAACGGCTGGAAGGCGAAGCACAGTCTGATGGGATCGCACCAGTACTATGAGCAGGCCGACGTCGACAGACTGATTCACGGCGGAGCGCCAGAGCTGGCGGACAGTAAAAAGCTGCCGAAAGGGTTAACGCCGCAGACGCTGCGCACGATTTGTCAGTGGATTGATGCCCATCCGGAGACAGAATTCTCCACCGATGACCTGGCAGGCGCGGTCAATATCTCCCGCGTGTCATGCCGCAAATATCTGATCTGGCTGGCGCAAATCAATATTTTGTTCACCAGCATTCACTACGGTGCCACCGGGCGTCCGGTGTATCGCTACCGCCTCCAGCCGGAACAAACAGGCCTGCTCAAGCAGTATTGTCAGTAACGCGGTAGCTGTTATCCAGCAACGTAAACCGGAAGTGGTGCGCTGAAGAGAGCACCACTTCTTTTGTTTTGGTCACAAAGATAGCTTCAATATCCGGGCGCGCTCGCAGCGTGGCACATCCTTTCTCTACCCCCATGCCGTACATCAACGTGGTCCAGATATCTCCGTCAATGGAGTTTTTAGAAATGATGGTCACGCTATCCAGTTCGTTATCCAGGGGATACCCGGTGCGCGGATCAAGAATGTGGTGGTAGCGCTTACCATTCTGTTCAAAGTAACGCTCGTATGTTCCGGACGTCACGACAGACATATTCTCGACCGTCATCGTGCCGATCAACGCATCTCCGGCGAACGGTTTTTTGAGCCCCACGCTCCAGCCCCCTTCCGGCGAGCCTAATGTCTGGATATTGCCGCCGAGGTTAATCAGCCCCAGATCAGCCCCCTCTTTGTGCAGATAATCCCGCACTCTGTCGGCGATATACCCTTTGGCGATGGCCCCCAGATCAATCTCCATACCCGTTCTGGTCAGAAAAACGCTGCTGCGAGTCTCATCAAGGATGACATCATCAGGACGGGTAATCGCCAGCAGTGACGCTAATTCATCGGCAGGCGGAACGCTGTCTCCCTGAAAACCAATTTTCCAGCGCTTCACCAGCGGGCCAATGGCCAGGTTAAAGGCGCTGCCCTTGAGGAGGCTTGCCGCTTTTGCACGGCGGATCAGTTCAAATACGGGTCGGCTGACGGTGACCGGATGCTGGCCTGCAGCATGGTTGATATCCATGACCTGCGAGTGCGCGCGGTTGACGGTGAGCAGATCTTCATACTGTTTGATCAGGCGAAACACACGGGATGCGAGGGCTTCGTCATGGGAGAAGAGTTTCAGGAGGATGGGTGAGCCCATCAGGACGGCGGAGTAGCTGTAAACGCGATGGCTATCGGGCATGGGATGTATCCTCAAATGTAACCCCGGCAAGCACCGCGCCGCCGGGGAATATGCCGGATGGCGCTGCGCTCATCCGGCCTGAGAAACAGGTGCCTTACCTCATTTTCGAACGCATAGCCGCCTGGTGTCCGGCCAGAGTACCAAAAATAATGATATCTGCCACTGCGTTACCACCGATACGGTTACCGCCGTGGATCCCACCGACCACTTCACCGGCAGCAAACGCCCCAGGCAGTACGTTGTGGTTGCTGTCCAGTACGCAGGTTTCGGTGTTGATGGTCACGCCGCCCATGGTGTGGTGCACGCCTGGTGCAATCTGAATGGCGTAGAACGGCCCTTCGTTGATTGGCGCACGCAACGCAGTGGTACGGCCGAAATCATCGTCGTGCTGTTTTTCAACAAAACCGTTGTAGCGCTCAAGGGTTGCCAGGAACTGGTGGTAATCCATCCCCAGGGCCTCAGCCAGGGCTTTTGGTGAGCTGGCGCTGGTCACAAATCCTTTGGCGATATACTCATCTGCGGCTTTGTTTTTGGCACGCACATGTTCATCAAAGACGATGTATGCGTATTTCTCTGGCAGCGCGATGATTGACGCGGAGACTTTATCGCGGGTCGACATCTCATTGAAGAAGCGATTCCCCTGCTGGTTCACCAGAATCGCCCCGCCGCCGCGGATAGATTCGGAAATCAGATACGATGTTTTCTGCTCAACGGTTGGGTGGATCTGGATTTCACCCATATCAACGGTGCCTGCACCAATACGTTCCAGCAGCGCGATACCGCCACCGGTCGCCCCTTTGTGGTTGGTGGTAACGAAACCTTCCAGGTCCGGACGGTATTTCACCACCATCTGGCTGTTGGCACTGAAACCACCGGTGGCAACAATGACACTTTTGGTTGCGACGGTAATAGTTTCATTCTCTTCGGTGGTCAGGCGCACGCCGGTTACTTCACCGTTTTCGAAGATAATATCGCTGACGGAGGTGTCCAGCATGACGTCGATGTTGCGTTTGTTGACGTTACGCACCAGACCGCTAATCAGGTAACCGCCCACCGCAGAGCCGTCTTTTGGACGGTGAGTACGGTCGATACTCATCCCACCGGTGGTGGTGATGTCGTTTAGCATAATGCCGCGTGTTGCCAGCCACTCAATCGCTTGCGGCGCGTTCTCAACAAAGCGACGCAGCAGTTCTGGGTTGTTCTTGTTACCGCCGCCTTTCAGGCTTTCCTGATAGAATAGCTCTTTGCTGTCCTGAATCCCTTTCACCCGCTGGAAGCGCGTCTCTGCGGCGTTCATCCCGGCAGACGCTTTGATAGTATTACCGCCGATGGTTGGCATCTTCTCAACAATCAGCACGCTTGCGCCTTCGTCGTGGGCCTGGATGGCTGCGGCCAGACCGGCACCACCGCTACCGACCACCACCACGTCCACGCTGCGGGTTTCATTCGGGTCGGCGCCCTCTTCTGCTGCCAGCGCTTTGCTGGATTTCAGCATTGCTTTCGAGACCGCTTTCTTCACCGCCTCACTCTGGCTGGTTGCGCCAGTGATGGCATCCACGTGCGGGGTGTTGGCATCCAGAATGCGGGTACGGATCTCTTCAAAGCTGGTGACAAACTCAACATCTTCGCTCGGGCCCGATGCGAGTTCGATATCAGCAATGCGGTCAGTCTCCAGGCTGACGTTAATCACCAGCTCGTTAGCATCGTCCTGCACTTTCTCAACAAAGGTGCCAGGTTTGAATTTGGATTCACCCATGCTCATGTCGCGGATCATCGCTTCCACCAGCGAGAAGCGCCACAGCGGTTCAGGGATGTTCAGCTCTTCACGTTTGGTGCTATCCATAAACAATTCAAGGCTTTCGCCAGCCGCGATGCGGTCAGTCCAGTCCGGGTAAGCGATAGTGGCGCGCCCCACGGCAATCAGGTCGTAACCGTGGTCCAGCGCTTCATTGACGTCCGCGGCATTCACCACGCCGCCCACGCCCATGACGGGAATTTGCGCCAGCGTCTCAGAGCGCAGGGTGCAGTATTTTTCGATAAGCGGAGTCGGGTCCTGGGTGTCAACAATAGAAGGACGCAGAGTGGCACCCACAGAGAAGTGCAGATAATCCACACCGCGAGCAGCCAGTTTCTCCAGCAGGTACATGGTGTCTTCAAAACGGATGCCCGGTACTTCCAGCTCTTCAGGGGAGAAGCGATAGCCAATAATAAACGCGTCATCCGCGTACTGGCGCACCATTTTGTGGGTAATTTCCAGCACCGCCAGCGGGAATTTCGCGCGGTTATCACGGCTGCCGCCCCATTCGTCCGTGCGCTGGTTTGAGTTCGGGGAGTAGAACTGCTGGATCAGATAGGTATTGGCCCCGTGGATTTCGACACCGTCAAAACCGGCCTGAATTGCGCGGCGTACGGCTTCGCCAAACTTACCGATCATGCCTTCGACTTCGGCGGTGGTCAGCGCAACCGGCGTCGCGGCACCGTCCCGTGGAGCGGCAACAGCGCTTGGCCCAACCGGCGTACGGCCACCGATCAGTTTCGGGTCAACCATACGGCCGCCGTGGTAAATCTGCAGCAGGGCTTTAGAACCCTTAGATTTAATTGCCTCAGCGATTTTCGCCAGCCCGGCGATTTTCTCGTCATTATCAATACCGATCGCACCCGGGAAGGCAAGGCCGAGATCGTCGACAAAGCAACACTCAACAATAATGGTACCAATGCTGCCGGAACGGGCCCGATAGTACTCCACCAGCTCGCTGGTCACCGTACCGTCATAGTAGCCGGTACAGGTTGTCATTGGGGCCATTAACAAACGGTTTTTCAGTTCGGTGCCATTCGGTAATGTGAAGGGACTCAGAATGCGTTCGTTAGTGCTCATAATAGAAAACTCCAAACTTTTAAAAATTAAGAATTCGTTATCGGATTGATTTTTTATTTCGTCGTTCTTTGCCGATGTCATGATATTAATATAATGATTTTTTTAGTTTCTAAAGTTATTACGTTAGTTAAAAAACTATTTAATCCCCTCAATAACACAAATAACACATTGGTGTTAGTGAATGTAATTTATAAATTCACAATAATTTAAAATTCGTTAAAAAAAAATGAATAACCCACTTTATCACAAGACAATAAAACATATAAAAATCAACACATTAAAAAACTAAAGACTTCTCTGTTGTTACAAAAATGATAAATTTAATTCATAAAACACGTAATACCCACATACGCCTGAGTGGTTATTAATAAAAGAATAAAAATAACGCTGCCATTCTGTTTTTTTGATCGCGATCAATAGTTATGGCATCCAAAAGCGCAATATAAAAACATCATCATTTTTTAATTTAGCGCAATCAAAAATGCGTCAAATAGCTATTACTGAAAATACAAATTCGCACCTTTAATAACTAAAAAAAGCAAAGAAACTTAAGAAAGCCATTTTGTTTTTCAGTACGACCGAATTTTTGACAACTTAAGACGTGAAACTATGAATACAAAAACTGCTGTAACGCCTCCTGTGGCGAACCAGGCATCCAACGGAAAGGCAAAACGTCTGCTTATGATGGCGTTGCCGATTGTTGTTGCCGTGCTGTTGCTGTTTGTTCCTGTTCCAGACGGGTTGCCGCCTTATGCATGGCACTACTTCGCCATCTTTGTCGGTGTGATCGTTGGTTTGATCTTCGAACCACTGCCGGGTGCGGTGATTGGCCTGACAGGCGTGGTGGCCATTGCGCTCTGTAGCCAGTGGGTGCTGTTCAGCCCAGAACAACTGGCTGACCCAAAATTCAAGCTGGCCGGCGCCTCCTTTAAATGGGCCGTGAGCGGTTTTGGTAACTCTACCGTCTGGCTGATTTTTGGTGCCTTTATGTTCGCCGCAGGTTACGACAAAACCCGCTTCGGACGCCGTCTGGCGCTGATTCTGGTGAAGTATCTTGGCCGTCGCAGCCTGACGCTCGGCTACGCCATCACCTTCGCAGATTTGCTGCTGGCACCGTTCACACCGTCCAACACTGCGCGTAGCGGCGGGACCATCTACCCGATTATTGCTAACCTGCCGCCGCTGTATGGTTCAAAACCAAACGATCCAAGCGCGCGTAAAATTGGTTCGTACCTGATGTGGGTGGCGATCACTGCGGCCTGTATCACCAGCTCAATGTTCCTCTCCGCACTTGCGCCGAACCTGCTGGCGCTGGCGCTGGTGAAAAGTACGGTTGGGATTGATATCTCCTGGGGTACCTGGTTCCTCGCCTTCCTGCCGCTGGGCATCCTGTTGATCCTGACCATGCCGCTGCTGGCCTACTGGTTCTACCCGCCAGAAGTGAAAGTGAATAATGAAGTACCGCTGTGGGCGACCCGTGAGCTGGAAAAACTGGGCAAACTGTCCCGCAACGAAATCCTGCTGCTGGTATTCGTGTGCTGTGCGCTGCTGATGTGGATCTTCGCTGCCGCATGGATTGAACCTGCCATGGCTGCCCTTCTGATCGTAGGTCTGATGCTGTGGACCGGCGTGCTGGAGTGGAACGATATCACCGGCAACAAAGCCGCGTGGAACACCTTCGTCTGGTTCGCCACCCTGGTTGCGCTGGCCGATGGCCTCTCCTCTACTGGCTTTATCAGCTGGCTGGGTAAAGAAGGTGGTCTGTTAATGGGCGGTATCTCACCGGGTGTAGCGACCATCGTTCTGCTGCTGGCGTTCTACCTGCTGCACTACCTGTTTGCCAGCACCACCGCGCACACCACCGCGCTGCTGCCAGCGATGCTGACCATCGCCTCCACCATTCCGGGCATGAATATGGAAGTATTTGTTCTGCTGATGGTGACCTCGCTGGGTGTGATGGGGATCATCACCCCTTACGGTACCGGCCCAAGCCCGATTTACTACGGTAGTGGCTACCTGCCAACCAAAGACTACTGGCGCCTCGGCACCATCTTCGGTGCCATCTTCCTGGCGGCCCTGCTGCTGATTGGTTATCCGTGGATGTCCATGATGTTCTGATTCCTGACCGCCGGGCTCATCCTCCGGCGGTTTTATTTTTGTGGAGCAATACGCTATGTCAAACAAACCGTTTATCTACCAGAACCCCTTCCCTCTCGCGCATGACGACACCGAATACTATCTGCTGACCAAAGAGCACGTCTCCGTTGCCGAGTTCGAAGGTCAGGAGATCCTGAAAGTCGAGCCAGAGGCGCTGACACTACTGGCACAGCAGGCTTTCCACGATGCTGCATTTATGCTGCGTCCTTCTCATCAGAAGCAGGTTGCCGCCATTCTTAACGATCCGGAAGCCAGCCAGAACGACAAATACGTTGCCCTGCAGTTCCTGCGCAACTCCGAAATTGCCGCCAAAGGGGTGTTGCCAACCTGCCAGGACACCGGCACGGCGATCATCATGGGTAAAAAAGGCCAGCGCGTCTGGACCGGCGGCGGCGACGAAGCAGCCCTGAGCCAGGGGGTGTATAACACCTACATCGAAGACAACCTGCGCTATTCCCAGAATGCCCCGCTGGACATGTATAAAGAGGTGAATACCGGCACCAACCTGCCCGCGCAGATTGACCTCTACAGCGTGGACGGGGACGAATACAAATTCCTGTGCATGGCAAAAGGTGGCGGTTCAGCCAACAAAACCTATCTCTACCAGGAAACCAAAGCGCTGATTACCCCGGCGAAACTGAAAAATTATCTGGTTGAGAAGATGCGTACCCTGGGTACTGCGGCCTGCCCGCCTTACCATATCGCGTTTGTGATTGGCGGTACCTCTGCTGAAAGCACCCTGAAAACCGTGAAACTGGCGTCCACCCGCTATTACGACGCGCTGCCAACGGAAGGTAACGAACACGGCCAGGCGTTCCGTGATGTTCAGCTCGAACAGGAACTGCTCCAGGAAGCGCAGAACCTGGGTCTCGGCGCACAGTTTGGCGGTAAATACTTCGCCCACGATATCCGCGTGATCCGCCTTCCACGCCACGGCGCGTCCTGCCCAATCGGCATGGGTGTTTCCTGCTCTGCTGACCGTAATATCAAAGCAAAAATCAACCGCGACGGGATCTGGATTGAAAAACTGGAACACAACCCGGGCCAGTACATTCCTGAATCTCTGCGCCAGCAGGGCGAAGGCGACGTGGTCAGCATCAACCTCAACAAGCCGATGAATGAGATCCTGGCGCAGCTCTCCGCGCACCCGGTCTCTACCCGTCTGTCGCTGAACGGCACTATCATCGTCGCGCGCGATATCGCCCACGCGAAGCTGAAAGAGTTGCTCGACAACGGCGAAGAACTGCCGCAGTACGTCAAAGATCATCCGATCTACTATGCGGGCCCTGCTAAAACGCCGGAAGGCTACGCATCGGGTTCACTCGGCCCGACCACCGCGGGACGTATGGACTCATATGTGGACTTACTGCAATCCCACGGCGCCAGCATGATCATGCTGGCAAAAGGCAACCGCAGCCAGCAGGTAACGGATGCCTGCCATAAACACGGCGGCTTCTATCTGGGCAGCATCGGTGGCCCGGCGGCGGTACTGGCACAAAACAGCATTAAGAGTCTGGAATGCGTGGCATATCCTGAACTGGGTATGGAAGCCATCTGGAAGATTGAAGTGGAGAACTTCCCGGCGTTTATCCTGGTGGATGACAAAGGCAACGACTTCTTCCAGCAGATCCAGAACAAACAGTGCAAAGGGTGTTCACAGCGCTGAGTATCATCAGCCCGGCAGGCTCCACGCCGCCGGGCTTTTTTTAGGGTTGCGTCTGTTCACAAAACAGAAAACAGACTGCCCTGACACCGCCAGGTGAATAAATCATCAATGCAATGTTAAGTCATTGTTAATTAAATGGCACTCACTGCATCACTCCCAATTGATGCGGCAAACGCATCAGATGATGTGTTTATTGCGCTTATAAAATTCCCCTCACTGATCCAGTTTTCAGAAACAGACGGACAACACGTCAATAATAAACTGGAGACGACCATGATTTCCTCACCCCCACCTGCAACCGTTCGTGCAAGAGCGGGCGCGATACTTCGCGTCACCTCGGGCAATTTCCTTGAGCAATTCGACTTCTTCCTGTTCGGGTTCTATGCCACCTACATCGCGCATACTTTCTTCCCGGCGAGCAGTGAATTTGCTTCCCTGATGATGACCTTCGCCGTCTTCGGAGCAGGCTTCTTAATGCGTCCCATCGGTGCGATTGTCCTTGGGGCTTACATCGACAAGGTCGGTCGTCGCAAAGGGTTGATCACTACCCTGTCGATTATGGCGGCCGGAACCTTCCTGATTGTGCTGATCCCCTCTTATGAGAGTATCGGCCTGTGGGCACCGCTGCTGGTGCTGGCTGGACGCCTGCTGCAGGGCTTTTCCGCCGGGGCGGAGCTTGGCGGGGTGTCGGTCTATCTGGCTGAAATTGCCACGCCAGGCCGCAAGGGTTTCTTTACCAGCTGGCAATCCGGTAGTCAGCAGGTGGCGATTATGGTCGCCGCTGCAATGGGTTTTGCACTGAACGCGATGCTGGAAGAGAGCGCCATTCGTGAATGGGGCTGGCGGATCCCGTTCCTGTTCGGCTGTCTGATTGTGCCGTTTATCTTCTTCCTGCGCCGTAAGCTGGAAGAGACTGAAGAGTTCCGCACGCGCCGTCATACGCTGGCGATGCGTCAGGTCTTTACCACTCTGCTGGCGAACTGGCCGGTTGTGGTCGCGGGCATGCTGATGGTGGCCATGACCACCACCGCGTTCTACCTGATCACCGTCTATGCGCCTACCTTTGGTAAAAAAGTGTTAATGCTCAGCGCCTCAGACAGCCTGCTGGTGACGCTGCTGGTGGCGATTTCCAACTTTATCTGGCTGCCGGTGGGCGGAGCCCTGTCGGACCGCTTCGGTCGTAAACCGGTGTTGATTGCCATGACGCTGCTGGCGCTGGCGACCAGCTATCCGGCACTGACGTTGCTGGCTAACGCCCCCAGCTTCTCCATGATGCTGAGCGTACTGCTGTGGCTTTCATTCCTCTATGGCCTCTATAACGGTGCGATGATCCCGGCCCTGACGGAGATCATGCCGGTTGAAGTGCGTGTTGCCGGTTTCTCACTGGCGTATAGCCTTGCCACCGCGATCTTCGGCGGGTTTACGCCAGTCATTTCAACGGCCCTGATTGAGTACACCGGTGATAAAGCCTCCCCAGGCTACTGGATGAGCTTCGCGGCGATCTGTGCGTTGCTGGCAACACTTTATCTTTATCGTCGCAGCGCGATGAGCCTGCAAGTTCAGAGAGGATGATATGCACACATTTGTACGTTCAGGACTAACCGGACTGATTTTGATGGCGACCAGCGCAGGCGCGCTGGCCCAGGAAGTAACGGTTATGATCTCAGGCGGTTTCAAAGCCGCGCTGGAAAAACTTGCCCCCCAATATGAAGCCCGGACGGGTAACCACATTGTGCTGATCCCGGGGCCGTCAATGGGACAGACACCACAGGCGATCCCCAACCGATTGGCTCGCGGTGAAAAAGCGGACGTGGTGATTATGGTCGGGGATGCGCTGACGCATCTGACGAAGGACCGGATGGTCAAAGAGGATTCGCGCGTTGAGCTGGCGGATTCGCCCATCGGCGTGGTGGTTAAAGCCGGCTCACCGGTGCCGGATATCACCACGGATAGCGCACTAAAACAGACCTTGCTTAAGGCCAGCGCCATCGCCTACTCCGACAGCGCCAGCGGCCGGTATGTGCAAACAGAGTTGTTCAAAAAGCTGGGGATTGAAGCGCAGGTAGAGGGAAAAGCGCACAAGGTGGAGCGGATCCCGGTCGCCTCTGAAGTGGCGAAAGGGAAATACAGCATCGGGTTCCAGCAGGTCAGCGAACTGTTACCCGTGCCCGGCGTGACTTTTGTCGGCAAACTGCCGGATAACCTGCAATACATCACCCGTTTTGCCGGCGCCGTCACCGCTCACGCGGAACATCCTTCCGAGGGTAAAGCCCTGCTGGATTATCTCTCTTCAGCAAACGCGCAGGAGACCATCACCGCCACTGGGATGATCCCTGTCACTACGCCGCGCGGTAACGTGCAGTAATGAGCATTTCGAGCTCAGCGGCAATCCATGACTGAATACGCCCGCTGCGGCGGATCAGCCCGACAGTACGTTTGACTTCGGGCTCGATCAGCGGGATATGCGTCAGAAAGGAATGTTCAGAGTGTGGCATCGACATGGCGGGGACGGCAGCAATGCCTATCCCCGCCTCAACCATTCCCAACATCGTGGTGACGTGGCGCGTCTCGCAAATGCCGGGTCGTTCCGGCTTAATATGGCCAAGCATCTGATCGAGCAGATTCCGGTTCCCCGACGTAATATCCAGACTGATGTAATCCTGCTGATAAAACACCTGCCAGGTCAGACTCTTGCGACCTGCCAGTGGATGATCGCGACGACACGCGGCGACATACACATCCTCCACCAGCGGAATAAAGGTGATGTCCGGCTGAAGGCTTCTCGCAAAACAGATGCCAAAATCTGCCTGGCCGCTGGCCACCGCGTCAATGACATTACCCGCGCTGCCGTCGATGAGTTTAATGCGCACGCGTGGATAGCGACTGTGGAACTGGCGGATCACCTCCGGCATAAAATGGCAGGCCGCCGAAGGTACCGTGGCAACGGTAATAAGCCCGGTGCGCTCCTCGCTCACCTTGTCGATATCCGCCAGCATCGACTCCACGTTTTCCAGAAGCTGCCCACAGCGGTCGGCAAAGGTTTGCCCGAAGAGCGTCAATGTTACGCGCCGGGTAGTTCTGTCGAACAGTTTCGCGCCGACGGCCGTCTCCAGCTTTTCAATGCGGCGGCTTAAGGCGGACTGAGAGATGCAGATAGACTCCGCGGCGATACGAAAGTTACCGTACTCCACCAGAGCTCTGAAGGCATAAAGATCGTTGAGGTCTAAATTGACGGGCATATTTTCTGGCAATCCTTAGCGCTTTCTGGAAACTCGGACATTCATAATAGCAGAGATCAACGCAGGGAAAGGTGCCGCTGAACGACCCGTTTGGGAATATTAAACGTCGATAAATATCAGCTAACGCTCTACGCTATAAGCGTATTGATGGAATGATAATGAATTTATTTTTATAACAGGAGCAGCAAGTGACCCCGAACAAAACATCATGCCTGGCTGTTTTCCCGGTTCTTATGCTAACCCTCCTGCTATCAGCCTGTAGCACGTCTGAGCACGCACCAGCGCCCAAAAGCAGTCATCTTTTCACCCCGCAACGTACGCCGCTTCCTTATAAAGTGACGCTTTCCGGAACGCCGGATGATCGTATGCTCTGTGAAAATTGTGGGAACAGTGGCAAAAAGGTCTTCATCAAAGGTGGCGAAAAACTCAGCCAGTACAGCATGATGTATGAGAGTTCCTACTATGTTTTCCTGTGTGATAACTCCGCTGAAGCCTGTCGCGCCGGTTCGTGGATTGCAATAAACAAAAACCTTGCCGAACCGTATGTAAAAAAGATATCGCTTGGCGGCCGGTCTCAAATCAGCGATCTCCAGCCGGCAAATGATGCGCATAACACCTGGCTGCAGGTGACTTATGTCAATGGAGAACAGAGTGTTTTCACTTTTGACAACAATAAATAATCGCCGGGCAACCGACTTTTCTCGCCTGATTTTCTCAATGCGAGTTTTGTCACTGAAAGGAAACGAGATAAGTGATTGAATAATGGCGGAGAGGCTGGTCTCTCCTGCCATTCCGACATCTCTACGTTTTGTAGTTGCCTTCATGCCGGGTTCTTTGGCATGTTAACCTAACCTGACCTTTCAATTTTGTTCACGTGACGAGTTTGCGAGCAAAGCGATGATTAAGTGGCCCTGGAAATCAAATGACGCTGGTCAACATGTGGCGCTGCCGTGGGATGACGCGCTGGCGATCCCCGTGCTGGCCAATCTCCAGCCGGATGAACAGTCAAAGCTGATTCAACTGGCGGATCGCTTTTTGCAGCAAAAAAGGCTGGTCCCGCTGCAGGGGTTTGAGCTGGATGCCCATAAAAGTGCACGTATCGCCCTGCTGTTCTGCCTGCCGGTGCTCGAACTGGGTATCGAGTGGCTGGACGGTTTCCACGAAGTGCTTATCTATCCCGCGCCGTTTGTCGTTGACGATGAGTGGCAGGACGATATCGGTCTGGTGCACAACCAGCGGGTGGTTCAGTCCGGTCAAAGCTGGCAGCAAGGGCCAATTATCCTGAACTGGCTCGATATTCAGGACTCGTTCGATGCATCAGGCTTTAATCTGATCGTTCACGAGGTGGCGCATAAGCTGGATACCCGCAATGGCGATCGCGCCAGTGGTGTACCGCTGATCCCACTTCGTGAGGTTGCGGGATGGGAGCACGACCTGCATGCCGCGATGGATAACATCCAGGATGAAATCGACCTGGTGGGGGAAAGCGCAGCCAGCATTGATGCCTACGCGGCGACCGATCCCGCAGAGTGCTTTGCGGTACTCTCTGAATACTTCTTCAGCGCACCAGAGCTCTTCGCCCCCCGTTTCCCGGCGCTGTGGCAGCGTTTTTGCCAGTTTTACCAGCAAGATCCTCTACAACGTTTACGGCAGAATGAGGATTCTGGCGGTCATTCACCCCGCCAGGTCCATTAATTTTTTTCAGCAAGGGGACGCTCAGTTGACCGAACCCCTACGCTGAGCACTAAAAACAGTAATGCCATGCCCCATGCAGCCATCGTTAAAAACTGCTCACCGTAAAAGCGTGTCACGACAGGTACCAGCAGCGCGCTAACGCCGTAGCCTAATGTGTGGCTGGTGGCGATCACCCCCGCCCCTTTCCCCGTAGTCAGCCGATCGTTCAGCAGTAGCTGATATCCAGGTGTTGCCATAGCGGCCCCGAGTGACGTAATAACAATCCCCACATAGAAAAGCGCCAGACCAGCGAAAGACATCAACCCAAGACCCACTACCATCAATACCGCTGCCACGCAGAGCAATGTTACCGGGCTGAAATATTGCGGGCGGACCACCAGAAACTGCGCGGCAAGTGTTGCCAGAGCAGCAAGGCTTAACAGAAGAGCAACATGATGGCTAATGTCCCGGGCGTTACCCTCCAGCAACGGACTAAGATGCGGTGACAGGCCAAGTTGCATCAGGCTCACCAGGGCTGCCAGCAGCAGTGCCAGCAGCAGGAACGGCAGCATTGAAGCCCGCAAACGGGTCGACTGATGCGCCACTGGCGGTAACGGTGGGTCCGCCACTTCGCGAAGCACCAGCAGAAAAGCGATGAAAGGTGCAATCGCCATAAGCCAGAGCGGTGCGACCGGATTGACGCTGAGCATCAGCGCCGCCAGCGGTGGCCCGAGCAAACGACCGCAACTCAGACCGGAACTTATCGTCGCCAGCGCGGCCATTCTTTTCTCCAGCCCCGCGCGCTGGATAGCCCATGTCTGGGCCGCAGGCACCAGACCTGAGACCGTCAGACCATAGAGCGTGCGCGAGAGAACCAACCCGGTCAGGCCCCAGAAATAATCCAACATTCCGGCCGCCATCGCCCAGACCACCAGCGCCATCACTCCGAAACTGACCAGATAGCCACTCAGCGAGGCCAGCATCACGACCTTACAGCCATGTCGCTCGCTCTGGCGTCCCCACCAGGGCGATGCGGGTAAAAAGAGCATGGAACCAAACATCAACAGCCCGGCCCAAACCGAAAGCGAAAGCCCGGTCTGGGTGACCAGTTGCGGAAGCATGACCAGCAAACCGTTTTGCCCAATCCCTAATAAACCTGCACATAACGCCAGGGGCCAGTTGGCTTTTGGGGTGACGTTTTCCGTCAAGGTTTCAGAGTAAGCGCGCATGAGAATGTGAATATAGTGTCAATAAGTGTGTGGAAATCATGAAATTTATGAAAACAAATATTGCAAAAATAGTTGCGACTGTAAACAGAATGAATATCATAACGAGAATTATTATCAGTCATGGAATGAGGTTCATCTATGCGTACTCTGCCCCGCTCCGCCGGTACAGACGTTGCGGCCCAGTGTTTTTTAAACGCCCTGTTGCGTGAAACGAAGGACTGGCACTATCACTCCGCAACCGCTGCGGATGAGTTATCGCACATTCATATTCCGCTTTCTCCGGCCCAGGCGCTTCGGGTTCCGGTACGGTATTTCTCCCCGACCCAGCATCATCAGTACTGTTTCCCGGCAACGCTTATCCAGAGTGACAATGACAGTAGTGACGCCGTCACATTTCATCAACTGGTTGATTTAATTCTTGAAAAACCGTCAGTAAAAGGTTCGCTGGATGCCGATACGCTGGCGCGTTTTAAACAACGTGCCTTTGAAAGCCATGCGCACACCTGGCAGGCGATTGATTTGCGCCACAACTGGGCAACCCTGCGCGATAAACCGTTAACCTTTGCCGAAGCAGAACAGGCGCTGCTGGTCGGTCATGCATTCCACCCTGCGCCAAAGTCGCACGAGCCGTTTAACGAAACCGAGGCGCGCCGCTATTTGCCCGATTTCGCCTCCCGCTTCCCGCTGCGCTGGTTCGTCGTTGAGAGCACACTTATTGCTGGTGACAGCCTGAATGTTTCCCTGCGCGAACGTTTACTGCGCTTCGCAGCCCAGAGCGCCCCTGAACTTCTCGGTCACTTCACCGACACCCGCTGGCTGCTGCCGATGCATCCGTGGCAGGCGGAGTACCTGCTCGGTCAGGAATGGTGCCAGCGACTGGTGACCAACGGTTCGCTGCAGGACCTGGGTGAAGTGGGCGCACAGTGGCTGCCAACCAGCTCTTCACGCTCGCTGTACAGCGAAACCAATAGCGACATGATTAAGTTTTCCCTCAGCGTGCGCCTGACCAACTCCGTGCGCACGCTGTCGGTGAAAGAAGTTAAGCGCGGGATGCGTCTGGCTCGTCTGGCTAAAACCGAACGCTGGCAAGATCTACAGGTGCGTTACCCGACCATGCGCGTGATGCAGGAAGATGGCTGGGCGGGGCTACGCGACGAAAGCGGCGTGATTCAGGAAGAGAGCCTGATGGCCCTGCGCGTCAATCTGCTGTTTGATACTCCGGATACGCAAACCAATGTGCTGGTGAGCCTGACACAGGCCGCCCCGGACGGCGGTGATAGCCTGCTGGCTGCGGCTGTACGCCGTCTGAGTGAGCGTCTGGATTTACCGCTCGCCCGGGCCGCACGCTGCTGGCTGGACGCCTATTGCGACCGCGTTCTCCTTCCGCTGTTCAGCGCCGAAGCCGATTACGGTCTGGTCCTGCTGGCGCATCAGCAAAACATTCTTGTGGAGATGCAGCAGGACTTCCCGGTCGGGCTTATTTACCGCGACTGCCAGGGCAGCGCCTGGACCGAAGGAGCCGACGCGTGGCTGAAAGAGGCAGGCGAAACTGACGTGGAAAACCGCTTCGGTGAGAGCCAGTTACTGCGCTACTTCCCTTACTACCTGCTGCTGAACTCTACCCTTGCCGTCACCGCAGCCCTCGCCGCCGCTGGTTTCGACAGTGAAGAAAACCTGATGTCTCGCGTGCGTGATGCACTGGCCGGCCTGCGCACGACGGCGAAGCAGACCCGCTGTCTCGACTACGTGCTCGACAGCCCAACCTGGAACTGCAAAGGCAACTTTTTCTGCTATCTGCACGATCGCAACGAAAACACGATTGCCGACCCGGCAGTGATCTATTTCGATTTTAGCAACCCGTTTTACAAGGAGAAGGTGTGATGGCTAACGCGAACATCGTTCATTCCGGTTACGGCTTTCGTTGCACCATAACGGACATGTCCCTGCCGCTGACGCTGGGTCTCGACGGCAGCGCGGTGCTGGAGCGCTTGCGCGATATCCCGGACGGCTGGCTGGTTGAAGCACTCGATCAGCTGTTTGTTGCCGCGCCCGCGCTGACTGGCATTACCCTGCCCTGGGCGACCTGGCAGGATGAACCCCAGGCGCAGGCGCTTTTTAGCCTGGCCCACGGGGACTATCTGTCACGCGAAACCTTCTGGCAGTTGCCACTGTGGCTGAAAGGTGAACGCCCCCTGGCCAGCGGTGGTATGCAGTTTGATGAGAGCCGTCAGCTGTACTTCCCGCTGCGCCCTCATCGCCCGCAGGGCGAGGTATACCGCCGTTATGACCCACAAATCAAGCGCACCCTTAGCTTCCGCGTGGCCGATGTGGCGCTGGACGGCGAGCGCTTTACCCGCTGGATGAATAACCCGCGCGTCAACGCTTTCTGGGAGATGGCCGGCCCGCAGTCCGAGCAGGAAAACTACCTGCGTCGTCAGCTCGACTCGACATATTGCTACCCGGTTATCGGTTGTTTCGACGACCAGCCGTTCGGCTATTTTGAACTCTACTGGGCACCAGAAGACCGTATTGGCCGTCACTACCGCTGGCAGCCATTTGACCGTGGGCTGCATATGCTGGTCGGAGAAAAGAACTGGCGTGGCGCGCAATACATCCGTAGCTGGCTGCGCGGTCTTAGCCACTATCTGTATCTTGATGAACCGCGTACCACGCGCATTGTCGCGGAGCCGCGCTTCGACAACCAGCGCCTGTTCCGCCATCTGGCGTCTGCCGGTTTTGATACCGTG
This sequence comes from Enterobacter sp. 342, assembly GCF_036663495.1. Lineage (NCBI taxonomy): Bacteria > Pseudomonadati > Pseudomonadota > Gammaproteobacteria > Enterobacterales > Enterobacteriaceae > Enterobacter > Enterobacter sp. 342. The sequence continues at coordinate 49,974 of NZ_JAWUEI010000015.1, read as the reverse complement.
AAAGAGTTCGATTTCCCGCACAAGCGCTCGCGCCTCATCATGAGCCAGCGTCACCACTTCTTCAGCGAGGTGGAACTGTGAACGCGCTCTGGCAGAAAGTGAACCGCGAGATGGTGGCGAAGATCCTTGCCGAGCTGGAATACGAACGCACACTGCGCGCTGAGTGGGTTTCGTCGGACGGCTGGCGCATCACCATGGGCAACGAGTCCTGGCAGTTTCGCGCCACGCGCGGGATCTGGGGCTGGCTGCATATCGACCCGGACAGCCTGACCACCGCCAGCGGCGAAGCCGTCGAAGCGGAAAGCGCGCTGCTGCAACTGGCGACAGTGCTGGAGATGAGCGACGCGCAAACGGCGGAGCATCTGGAAGATCTCTACGCCACGCTGAGAGGCGATATTCAGCTTTTACAGGCGCGTGAAACGCTGGATGCCGACGCACTTATTCATCTCGATCCTGACGAACTCCAGTGTCTGATGAGCGGCCATCCTAAGTTTATTTTTAACAAAGGACGCCGTGGCTGGGGCCTGGATGCGCTGCGCCAGTACGCCCCGGAATACTGCGGGCGTTTTCGCCTGCACTGGGTTGCCGTTCAACGTGAGCATCTGGTCTGGAGCAGCGATGTCGATTGCGATATCAACACCCTGCTGGCCAGCACCATGGACAATGCCGAGCGCACGCGGTTTGACACCCGCTGGCAGATGCTGGGTCTGGACGACAACTGGCTACCCGTGCCGCTGCACCCATGGCAGTGGCAACAAAAAATTGCCATTCATTTCCTGGCGCAGCTCGCGCGTGGTGAGATGGTGGAACTGGGGGAATTTGGCGATGAGTATCTGGCCCAACAATCCCTGCGCACGCTGACCAATGCCAGCCGTCGCACGCCGTATGACATCAAGCTGCCACTGACTATCTACAACACCTCCTGCTATCGCGGCATTCCGGGCAAGTACATTGCCGCCGGGCCGCTGGCTTCGCGCTGGCTGCAGCAGCAGTTCGCCACCGATGCCACGCTTATCCGCGCAGGCGCGCAGGTGCTTGGCGAACCCGCTGCCGGGTATCTGTCGCATACTGGTTACGCCGCGTTACCGAAAGCACCCTATCGTTACCAGGAGATGCTGGGGGTGATCTGGCGCGAAAACCCGTCATGTTATCTGCAGGACGGTGAACAGGCGGTGCTGATGGCGGCGCTGATGGAAACCGATAACGCCGGGCGTCCGTTGATCGACGCGTGGATCAACCATTCCAGTTTAACGGCTGAAGCATGGCTGGAAAAACTGTTTGAAGTGACGGTGATCCCTTTCTACCACCTGCTCTGCCGCTACGGCGTGGCGCTTATCGCCCACGGCCAGAACGTGACGCTGGTGATGAAAGACTCTATTCCGCAGCGCATCCTGCTGAAAGATTTCCAGGGCGACATGCGTCTGGTGGATGAAGACTTCCCGCAGGCGGAAAGTCTGCCGGAGCAGGTGAAAGCCGTGACGGCACGCCTGAGTGCGGATTACATCATCCATGATCTGCAAACCGGCAATTTTGTCACAGTGCTGCGTTTTATCTCGCGTCTCACCCAGCAAAGTGGCGTCAGCGAAACGCGTTTCTATCAGATCCTGGCCGGAGTGCTGCGCCAGTATATGGCGGCTCACCCGGATCTTGCAGAGCGATTCGCGAAGTTCGACCTGTTCAAACCGCAAATCATTCGCGTGATCCTCAACCCGGTCAAACTGACCTTCTCCGAACACGATGGTGGCAGCCGCATGCTGCCAAACTATGTCACCGACCTTGATAACCCTCTTTTTCTGGCCTCCCGGGAGTCAGCACAATGAAAACCTATGATTTCATCGGCATTGGTATTGGCCCGTTTAACCTCAGCATCGCCGCCCTGGCGGAAGGGCTGGACGGTTTTAGTTCACTGTTTCTTGAGCGCAAGCCACATTTTTCCTGGCACCCTGGCATGATGGTGCCGGACTGCCATATGCAAACCAGCTTCCTCAAGGATCTGGTCAGTGCCGTCGAGCCTACCAACCGACATAGTTTTCTCAACTACCTGGTACAGCGTAAAAAGTTCTACCGCTTTCTGACCACCGAGCAGCGTACCGTTTCTCGTGAAGAATTTGCCGATTACCTGTGCTGGGCGGCGGAAAACCTCACCAACCTGTCATTCAGCCAGCAGGTACAGCAGGTGAGTTTTGATGAGAAAAACGGCCTGTTTGAGGTGGTAACTCAACGTGACCGCTTCCTGGCACGCCATGTCTGCGTGGGGATTGGCAAACAGATCAATCTGCCTGACTGCGTCACAACTCAGGACGATACCTGCTTCCACGCCAGCGAGATGATGCTGCGCACGCCGGATCTCGCGGGCAAGCGCGTCACTGTTGTCGGTGGCGGTCAAAGTGGTGCCGACCTGTTTTTGAATATTTTCCGTGGCGAGTGGGGCCAACCGTTGAGCCTGAACTGGGTATCGCGACGCAATAACTACAACGCGCTGGATGAGGCTGCTTTTGCCAACGAGTACTTCACGCCGGAGTACGTGGACAGCTTCTCCACGCTCGGTGAAGAGGCGCGTCGCCAGATGCTGCACGAGCAGAAGATGACCTCCGACGGTATCACCACCGAGTCCCTGCTGGCGATTTACCGCGCCATGTACCACCGCTTCGAAGTGTTGCGTGAAAAACCCTGGGCGCATCTTTTGCCGTCCCGCTCGGTGACTGCGCTTACGAGGCTGCAAAACGGACAGCGCCTGGCAATACAGCATCATCTCGACGGTGGCCGCGAACAGCTGGAGACCGATGTGGTGATCTTCGCCACCGGTTACCGCAGCGTGCAGCCAGCGTTCCTCGCCCCGCTGTCTCACCGCCTCCATCTGGATACGGACGAAGCCTTCTGCATTAACAACGATTTCACCCTCGAATGGGACGGCCCACAGAGCAACCGCCTGTTTGCCGTGAATGCCGGGATGCACCGTCTCGGTATTGCTGAACCCCAGCTCAGCCTGATGGCCTGGCGTGCCGCACGAATTTTGAATCGCGCGCATGCTGACGAGCCGTTTGAGTTGGCTACCTCCCCTGGCGTGATCCACTGGCGTACCACTACCAGCCCGGAAAACAGCCAGGTTTTTAAATCTTTAGCGAATACCACCGAGTACTGACACACACAATCAGGATCAACATAACAATGAAACGTTCTCATCTTTGGGTTTTAAATCCTTGTTTGCTTGCAATGCTTTCTACCTCTGCGTGGGCGGAAGAACAAAAGGAAGAAAATATCGTTGTCTCCGCCAGCCGCGCGCATCGCAGCGTGGCGGAGATGGCGCAGACCACCTGGGTTATCGAACGGGCCGAAATTGAGCAGCAGGTTCAGGGCGGAAAAGAGATTAAAGACGTGCTGGCGCAGCTGATTCCGGGTATGGACGTCAGCAGCCAGGGTCGCACCAACTACGGCATGAACCTGCGTGGCCGTTCGATGATGGTCATGGTCGACGGTGTGCGCCTGAACTCATCCCGTAGTGACAGCCGACAACTGGACTCCATCGATCCGTTCAACATCGACCGTATTGAAGTGATCTCCGGTGCCACATCGCTCTATGGCGGTGGCAGTACCGGCGGTCTGGTGAACATCGTCACCAAAAAAGGCCAGCCAGATACCGAAGTTGAGTTCCAGACTGGAACAAAAAGTGGCTTTAACAGCCATAACGACCACGATGAGAACGTGTCGGCAGCCGTCAGTGGCGGTAATGATAAAGCGTCCGGTCGTCTGTCCGTTTCTTATCAGCGTTACGGCGGCTGGTATGACGGCAACGGCGACGAGGTGATTATTGATAACACCCAGACCGGTTTACAGTATTCAGACCGTATTGATGTGATGGGCACAGGCACCATCAATATTGACGACCACCAGCAATTGCAGCTGACTACGCAGTATTACAAGAGTGAGTCCGACGGTAAGCATGGGCTGTATCTCGGGAAGAACTTCTCGGCGGTAACGGGAGATGCCACCGCGTACAACAAAAACAATCTGGATTCTGACCGTATTCCTGGTACCGAACGTCATCTGATCAACCTGCAGTACTCCAATACCGACTTCTGGGGACAGGATCTGGTTGCGCAGATTTACTATCGTGACGAGAGTCTGACCTACTACCCATTCCCGACCCTGAGCAAAGGTGTGGTGACCAGTATCGGCGCATCTCAGCAGAAAACCGATTTTTACGGCGGTAAGCTGACGCTGAACAGCAAGCCAGTGGATGATTTAACCCTGACCTGGGGTGTGGATGCCGACCATGAAACCTTCGATGCCAACCAGCAGTTCTTCGACCTGAGTAAAGCGGCGGCGAGCGGCGGCATGAAGCTGGACAATGCTTACAACGTGGGACGTTATCCGGGTTACAGCATTACCAACCTTGCCCCGTTCCTGCAGGCGAGCTATGACATTGACGCCATCACTCTGAGCGGCGGCGTGCGTTACCAGTACACCGAAAACAAGGTGGATGACTTTGTTGGCTACGCGCAGCAGCAGGCTATCGCCACCGGAAAAGCCACTTCGGCAGACGCGGTACCGGGCGGGAAGACCGATTACAATAACTTCCTGTTTAACGCCGGGATCCTCGGTCGCCTGACCGAACAGCAGCAACTGTGGTTTAACTTCTCGCAAGGCTTTGAAATTCCTGACCTGGCGAAGTACTACGGTTCCGGTACCTATCAGCTCGTCGACGGGCACTATCGTCTGTTGAACAGCGTGAACGTTAACGACTCGACGCTGGATGGCATTAAGGTCAACGCTTACGAACTGGGCTGGCGCTACACCGGCGATAACCTGCGCACGCAGGTTGCGGCGTATTACTCGCTCTCGGATAAAACCATCACCATCAACAAAACCGATATGACCATCAACCTGGAAGACGACAAACGTCGTATCTACGGGGTGGAAGGTCAGGTGGACTATTTCTTCACCGACAGCGACTGGAGCACGGGCGCGAACTTCAACGCCATTAAGTCTGAAACCCGTGAAAACGGTAAATGGGAGAAGCTGACAGTTGACAGCGCCAGCCCGTCAAAAGCCAGCGCATGGGTCAACTGGGCACCAGGCGACTGGACCTTGCGTGTACAGAGCACGCAGACCTTTGACGTTTCAGATGCCGACGGTAAGAAGATCGATGGCTACAACACGGTCGACTTCCTGGGCAGCTACGCCCTGCCGGTGGGTAAAGTCAGCTTCAGCGTAGAAAACGTACTGGACAAAGACTACACCACCGCCTGGGGCCAGCGCGCACCGGGGCTGTATAGCCCAACCTACGGTGCACCGGGGCTCTATACCTATAAAGGCCGTGGTCGTACGTTTGGTCTGAACTACTCCGTACTGTTCTAATCCTGCGCGCCGCCAGCGGGCGGCGCATTTTGCTGTGTAATTTCGAAGCGAATTTACTATAAAATCAGCGATTTGCTGAAATTGTCGGCAAACGAACAAAAAGGTTGTTTTCCCCCTTTGACAAGGCGTACTGAGGTCGATAATATGCGCCTCGTTCAAACGATTCCTCTGTAGTTCAGTCGGTAGAACGGCGGACTGTTAATCCGTATGTCACTGGTTCGAGTCCAGTCAGAGGAGCCAAATTTAAGAAGCCTGCTCAGGAAACTAAGCAGGCTTTTTGCTTTTCTACCTCTCTGAGGTTAACTCAGAATCGCATCCAGCCTGGCAAGCACCTCATTTACAACGGCATCAGGTATACGTTCCAGCCGCATGCCGTTCCGGGCCGCCATATCAATGGTTCTGGGCTGATCGCAGCGAATAACGCCCATTGTTTTTGTCCCCGCCCCTTCCAGTGAAACGGTGAAGCCTGCTGTACGAGCAAATTTTCCGCCGCTGGTAACGGGAACCACTACCGGTAGCCGGGTCAGCTTGTTAAACGATGCCTTTGATACGATGAGTACCGGACGTTTTCCACTTTGCTCGTGGCCAGCAATCGGATCCAGTGAAACAAGCCAGATTTCCCCTCTGTCCATTTACAGGATCTCCTTTCCTGTTGCAGGCGCATCAATCCATTCCCGGTCCTCTTCACTCATTTCAGCATGCGAGTCGCACTGCGCCAGCAGCTCCTCAAGCGAATAATGAGGCCGCTTTTGGGGTTCAATAATCAGGCAGCCATTATTAATGGTCATGCCGACTTCGCTGTCCGTCGACAGCTCCAGCGTTTTCAGCACGGCGGGAGGAACCGCCAGCATGATGGATCCGCCAACCTTTTTCAGGCGAGTTGTATACATAGAGCACCTCCGAATATTATATTTTAATATAACATTCATGGCGGGAGGTGCGCAATTATTCATCAGATTCATGGTGATTTCCTTTTCGTAATGAAGTGGGCAGAAAGCTGTTATCCATCGAAGGACAGTGCAGGTGGGAACGACGTTCGTAACTAAGAAGGCTGATAATAGAAAACTGTTTTTGCGGTTTAAAGGATTATGGCGGTTCAGATAAACGAAATGCGAGGCGGCTTCCGGATCGGAGCTGCGCCCGCAGTCTTATCTTTCGACCGGCGGAAAGACCCGTAACGCTAAGGCAGTCTGGCAATCACCTTAATCTCAAACTGGAATCCGTACAGCCACGTTACGCCGATGCCGGTCAACGTAGGGTAAGGCGCTTCTCCCCAATATTCTGGCAGGATACTCCAGATAGCGTCGAGGTTTGACTCGGGATCGACGACAAAGAGGGTCACGTCAACCACGTCACTGAACGTGCAGCCCGCAGCCGCGAGAACAGCATTAAGGTTATCGAATGCCAGCCGGACCTGAGCTTCTAAATCCTCCTCTGGCGAACCATCCTCCCGGCTACCAACCTGCCCCGAAACAAACAGAAAACCGTTGGATTTGATGGCCGGTGAATAGCGATTGCGCTCATAGAGCGCCTGGCGTCCGAAGGGAAAAACGGCTTCGCGTGTTGTCATGTCTGTACCTTTGTAATGGGGCGAAATCTGCCCGGTGAACATAACGACACTTTACAGGTGCAGGATCGGGCGGATAAACAAGCGACTTTGTCCATCATTGTTTGTAATATCCAAACAATCGGTGAAAAGAGAGGACAAGGGATGGACCGTTTCGATGCGATGCGCGCCTTCGCTCGCGTGGTGGAGGCAGGTAGCTTCACAAAGGCTGCCCAAACGCTTCATATGAGTAAAACCACGGTGACGCAGCTTATTCAGCAGCTGGAAGCACGCCTGCGCGTCAAGCTGCTCCATCGCACCACCCGCAGGCTCGGCGTCACTCCTGATGGCGCGGTCTACTACGAGCGCGTCATCCGTCTGTTGGCGGACATGGAAGATGCTGAAAACTGCCTGTCCAGTGCGGCGATTACGCCCAGAGGACGGCTACGGGTAGATGTGCCCAGTCCGCTGGCCCGCCTCATCCTGGTGCCCGCGCTACCAGCTTTCCACGCACGCTACCCTGACATCCAGTTCGACATGGGCGTGAGTGACCGGGTGGTGGATCTGATCGGCGACAACGTGGATTGCGTCCTGCGGGGCGGCGAAATCAACGACCAGTCCCTGATCGCACGCCATGTCGGCGATTTGCAAATCGGTGTTTACGTCGCACCGAGCTATGTGGAACGCCTCGGCGCCCCTGCACACCCGCGAGAGCTGGAAAACACGGACCATCGCATAGTGGGATTCTTGTCCTCACGCACCGGTAAGATTGATCCTCTGGTACTGCACGGTGAGAGTGAACATATTGAAATCACGGGCAGCTATGTACTTGCCGTGGATGATGGCAATGCTTACCTCGAAGCAGGGTTAGCGGGATTAGGCGTGATTGCGCTGCCAGTCTATATGGCTGCGGCACATCAGGCTGCCGGCTCTTTGATTCCGTTGTTTACACAATGGCGTATCCGTCCAATGCCCCTGCACCTGGCGTTTCCGCCGAACCGCCATGTCAACGCTAAACTGCGCGTTTTTATTGACTGGATCGTTGAATTGATGCGGCAACATGTCCCCAACACCAACATAGCCGCAAAGCTATAGCAGCGATTATCCTGAGAGAACGTGCATGTTTCTTGTGTGGTTACGCGAAAGCTGAAGACGTGCAGGAGTATTTCGGTGAATCACCCGTCAGGTGTTCACCGCATTGCGAGCAGTGTCGTAAAAAGCGTTCAGGACTCCGTGAGCTGACGCCAGGCCGCCACTTCCTCATCCAGCCACTCGACAAAGAGAGCCACCTCCGGTTTCGCCTCCGTTAACTGCGATGTCACCAGCCAGTAAGGCCAGGGATACGGCGCGGTGAAAGGGGTAAGCTGGACCAGTTCGCCCCGGGTGATGGCATCCTGAACCAGAGAACGGCGCTCCAGCGCGATGCCTTTCCCGAGCCGAACGGTTTCGATAATTAAATTGGAGTCGTTAATACATAAACCACCAGGCACGATCTCTTTCTCAAGCCCTGCATTTACGCACCATGCTTTCCACGACTCCATAGAAAAAATAATCTGACTTTTTGCAATCTCAACTGGCGTAGCGGGCAGCACACCGCAGTTATAACCGGGTGCGGCCACCACAATGAGTTCATCGGAAAAAAGATAACGGCTTTCACTCCCTTCCCAGTTTCCCCTACCCATCCGTATCGCGATATCTATCCCTTCCTGCTGCAGACTGGTTACCGTCAGGCTGGCCTGGATCCGAAGAGTGATAAGAGGATATTTCGCCCGAAAGCGCTCCAGACGCGGCAATAACCAATGGCATCCAAAAGATGGCACCATCGACAGCGTCAGCTCCTGTTTTCTCGGCTTCACCTGCACGAGCCGGGTGGCATCCGCAATATGGTTCAAAGCCTCGCGTACCTGTAAGGCATAGAGCCGCCCTTCTTCATTAATCTGCACCCCTCGCCCGTGCCGGATAAAGAGCTTTACACCCACCATGTCCTCCAGCACTTTGATCTGCTGGCTGATGGCAGAGTGGGTAACGTGAAGCTCTTTCGCCGCCAGCGTCACGCTGCCAAGACGCGCGACAGCTTCAAAGCTTCGCAAACTGGCAATGGGTGGAAAATCCGACATGAGAGCACTCCCTTATCTGCACTGGATTTATAACGGCAATTTGCCCACATGTCAGTAAAACTAACCTTTGCGGTAAGATACTGAAGATATTCGCCATGCGGATTGTATTGTAATGTCTGTTCATCCTTTTCAATGACATGTTATTCCACAGAGACAGGAAAACGGGAATTATGATTAAGCTTGTTGGTATGATGGATTCGCCTTATGTACGGCGCGCGGCGATCTCCCTTGAGCTTTATGGCGTTGAGTTTGAAAGTCAGCCGCTGTCAGTCTTCAGCACCTTCGAAGCATTCTCCCGCATCAACCCCGCAGTAAAAGCGCCGACGCTGATTCTGGATAGCGGAATACGTCTGATGGACTCGTCGCTGATACTGAATTATTTTGAGGCGCAAGCCGCTCCCGAACGGAGACTTCTACCTGCAGTACCGGATGCGCTCGCAAATGATCTCCAGACGCTGGGCTTTATCCTCGCCGCCTGTGAGAAAGCCGTGCAAAATGTGTATGAACATAACCTGCGACCGGCGGACAAGCAGTACAGCTCATGGGGTGAACGTATTACAATCCAGCTGCTGGCAGCCTGCAAAGAATGGAATGCCTTGCTGGAGGCGCGTCCTGCCACCGCAGTTCCCGATCAAGTTGCCGTCACCAGTACCGTGGTCTGGACGTTTATTCAGTCGATGATCCCCCACGTCGTTAACGCAGCGGATTTTAGAGAGATTCAGGCGATTGCCGAATCATTCGAATCACAGGCAGTCTTTAAAAAATATCCTTTCAACTAAATGACGGGCCCGGTAAGCACAGTACCTACCGGGCAAACCAGAGCCTAGATCTGATAATCAATCGCCACTTCTTCCGGCTCCATCACCTGGCGTTTAATCTCATCAACGGACAGACCGGCGTTGCAGAGTTCGATAAAGCGCCACACATAGTTGCGCTGTAGCTGTCCGCGCTTCAGGCCAAGCCATACGGTGTTGGCGTCAAACAGATGACGTGTATCAAGACGCACCAGATTCCCGTCTTCACGTTCTCCACTGGACTGTTCCGCCACCAGACCAATACCCAGCCCCAGTTCGACGTAGGTTTTGATCACATCAGAATCCTGCGCGCTCAGCACCACGTCCGGCGTTAACCCTTTGCGGTTGAAGGCCTCATCAATGCGCGAGCGCCCGGTAATGCCCTGGCGGTAAGTAATCAGTGGCCATTTAGCGATCGCTTCCAGCGTCAGGGGGGATACCTGATTCAACGGATGATCAACGGGAAGTAATAAACTGTGGTACCAGCGGAACCAGGGGAACGCCACCAGCAGCGGGTCGTTGCTCAGGCGTTCACTGGCAATGCCGATATCTGCCCCACCGTTTTGCAGCAGCACTTCAATTTCCTGCGGCGTGCCCTGGATAAGCTCCAGACGGACATCAGGGAAAAGTTCGCGGAAGGCTTTAATCACCGGCGGCAGGCTGTAGCGAGCCTGTGTGTGGGTGGTGGCGATGGTAAGCACGCCGGAGGCATCATTGGTAAAGAGATCCGCCAGTCGACGAACGTTGCTGGCCTCGTTGAGGATCCGCTCCGCGATGGTGAGCAATGCCTTGCCAGGCTCCGTCATGCCAAGCAGTCGCTTACCACGACGGATAAAAATCTCTATGCCCAGCTCCTCTTCCAGCTCGCGGATATGGCGGCTGACACCGGACTGAGAGGTATAAAGCATATTGGCGACTTCGGTCAGGTTAAAGTCCCGCCTGGCCGCCTCACGGATAATTTTAAGTTGCTGGAAATTCACGATTCACTCCGGCGCATCTGACATTGCTCTATTGTTAGAGTCAGCTGAGCTGCAGAACAAATAATAAAAACCAGCATCTTATGCTTTTATGGAATATTAACTCACGAGCTGCAGTTCTCGGTTCTCAAGCGAAGGCTTGCTGACCAGAGACATCAAAATCTCTTTTACCGCCTGCGCTTGTGGCGACAGCGAACCACGCGCGGACATGTTCAGCGACAGAGGTAAGCTCATAGACGGTGTTGTGATGCGCGCCATCCAGCCATTTGCCGCACTGCACAGCGAGCGTGCAGCGGATTCCGGCAGAACCGTCACTCCCATTCCGCTAGCGATAGCTGCGGTCAGCGTGGAGATAGAGTCGATTTCGCCGATGATTTTTGCCGTCAGGCGGCGCAGGGAGAATGCCTCATCCACGCGGACGCGCACGGCACTGTAGTCACGTGGCAGATAAAGATTCATCTCAGCCACGGCGGTCAGGTCTACGCTCTGACCCGGGCAGTCGCGGGTGCCCACGAGGTAAAGATCTTCTTTCAGCAGCGGCTGGCTGGTGATCCCGGCGACCGGAGAGCGATCGTAAAGCACCGCCATATCCAGCTGGCCGTTGAGCAGTTTGTCATTCAGTACTGAACCGCTGTTTTCGTGCAGGTATACCAGCACTTCCGGCAGCTCGGCGCGAACGGCCTGCAGCAGCGGCATGGTAATAGACGATGCGGCCGTTCCCGGCGCTAAACCGATGGAAACATGTCCACTCAGAGTCTGACCGACATTATTCACCGCCAGTTGTGCCTGTTCACACTGGCGGAGGATGGTGCGTGCGTGGGTATAAAGGATCTTACCTGCTTCCGTTGGCGTAACGCCGCGTTTGGTGCGAATCAACAGCTGTTGATCCATCTCGCCTTCCAGAGTAGCCACCTGCTGGCTCAGCGCAGGCTGCGCGATATGCAGCACTTCCGCCGCTTGAGTCAGGCTGCCGATATCGACGATTTTTACGAAGTATTTCAGTCGTCTTAAGTTCATTTTGCCCCCTGTTCGAAATGCTGTGCCGTAACCGGCTGTCGTTGTTGAACAGGTTTTGCAATATGAATGCCAGTTTTTCGAAGAGGTCTGATTTGTTGCTAAGCGGCTGAAAATAAGGAAACCTAATCATGGAGGGGGCATTTATTACTGAAACAGCAGTTTATGATCTGCCCCATTAGAGGTATAACCGCACCATTACGGTGCATTCCGCTGTCAAAAACATCACTTTGCCGATTTTGTCGGCAAACGATCAAAAGGTGTTGATCCACCCTTTGACAAGCACGGCTGACGTCGATACTATGCGCCCCGTTCACACGATTCCTCTGTAGTTCAGTCGGTAGAACGGCGGACTGTTAATCCGTATGTCACTGGTTCGAGTCCAGTCAGAGGAGCCAAATTTGAAAAGCCTGCTTTTAAAGCAGGCTTTTTGCTTTTCTGCGTCTGGTCAAATTGCCGTGGGCGAAAAGAACTTCACATCCCTAGCTTAACCGGCATCCCCGAGCGTCGTTCCAGTTCGGCTCCCGCCCCCTCGTTAATCAACTGCGTCCGCTGCGCGGCTGAAATTGGCAGGGGCACTTTTCGGGTCGATTCAAATTCCGCACGGTTACGTGATAATGGTTCATGCACTTCCACCCAGCGGCTACCGTCTGGCTCCGTGGTGACTTTAACGGGCCGATCGATAAGCTGTACTCGGGTCCCTACAGGGACATGATCGAAAAGGTATTTGATGTCGTTATTACGCAGACGAATACAGCCCTGGCTCACCCGCAGCCCGATACCGAAATTCGAATTTGTGCCGTGAATGGCATACAGCCTGCCGATATAGATCGCATACAAACCCATTGGGTTATCCGGGCCTGCTGGGACAAAGGCTGGCAGTGTTTTGCCCTCTGCCGCATAAGCACGGCGCGTATTCGGCGTAGGCGACCATGTCGGCCCCACCTGCTTACGCTCAACGGCCGTCACCCAGTTACGCGGTGTTTCACGCCCGGCCTGACCGATGCCGATGGGCAGCACTTCAACGGTGTTACCACCCGGCGGATAGTAATAGAGACGCATTTCTGCCACATTCACCACAATTCCTTCCCGGACGGTATCAGGCAAAATCAGTTGCTGAGGGATCGTTAATTTCGTACCTGATTTGGGAAGAAAAGGATCCACGCCAGGGTTGGCCTCCAGCATATTACTCAGCCCCAGTCCGTACTGCGCGGCGAACGCCTCAAGCGGTAACGTATTATGGTCCGGTACAGTGATAACCTGCGAGCTGCCCACCAGCCTGCTTCCTGTTGGCGGTAGAGGATAACTCACCGCCAGCACGCTCTGGCTGATGAGCAATGCAGCAAAACCGCCCAATATATTTATACGACGCATATTCCCTTCCTCAGTCGTTCCGCTATTTGCTAAGCATAGCGTAGCCGCACTGCATTACCCATCACGAAATAAAATCAGTTTCCTCGCGCTGCCTGTAGCGGTAGTCTCATAGGTTCCGTTTATATGACGGCTGCTATGTGAGTGACCTTTTCTTATACCAATAATTAAAAATCAGTACAGACAGGACAACTATGGACTCCACCCTCATCTCCGATCGCCCCAACGAGGAGACCCCTTCGCTGAACCGCGCCCGCCGTGCCGCTTTGGGTAGCTTCGCTGGCGCCGTCGTCGACTGGTATGATTTTCTGCTTTACGGCATCACCGCCGCACTGGTGTTTAACCGCGAATTCTTTCCGCAGATAAGTCCCGCAATGGGTACACTCGCGGCGTTCGCCACCTTCGGTGTCGGTTTTCTGTTTCGACCGTTAGGCGGTGTGATCTTCGGCCATTTTGGTGACCGTCTCGGGCGTAAGCGCATGTTGATGCTCACCGTCTGGATGATGGGGCTCGCCACCGCTCTGATTGGCATTCTCCCCTCGTTTTCCACTATTGGCTGGTGGGCACCGGTACTGCTGGTGACGCTACGCGCCATTCAGGGATTTGCCGTTGGTGGTGAATGGGGTGGCGCGGCGCTGCTATCCGTTGAGAGTGCGCCGAAAAATAAGAAAGCGTTTTACAGCAGTGGTGTACAGGTCGGGTATGGCGTGGGTCTGCTGCTTTCTACCGGGCTGGTATCTTTAATCAGCCAGCTCACCACCGACGAACAGTTCCTGAGCTGGGGCTGGCGCATTCCGTTTATCTTCAGCATCGTGCTGGTAATTGCCGCCCTGTGGATCCGTAATGGGATGGAAGAGTCCGCTGAATTTGAACAGCAACAGCGGGAAAAACCTGCCGTCAAAAAGCGGTTGCCGGTGATGGAAGCCCTGGTTCAGCATCCTGGCGCTTTTCTGAAAATCATCGCCCTGCGCCTGTGCGAATTGCTGACGATGTATATCGTCACCGCATTTGCACTGAACTACTCGACGCAGAACCTCGGACTGCCGCGTGAATTGTTCCTGAATATCGGTCTGGTGGTCGGTGGGATCAGCTGCCTGACGATCCCCTGCTTCGCCTGGCTGGCAGACCGGTTTGGTCGCCGCCGCGTCTATATCACCGGGGCGCTGATTGGCACCCTCAGCGCCTGGCCATTCTTTATGGCGCTGGAAGCTCAGTCGATCTTCTGGATTGTCTTCTTTGCCATCATGCTCGCGAACATCGCTCACGATATGGTGGTCTGTGTCCAGCAGCCGATGTTTACCGAACTGTTCGGCGCCAGCTACCGCTACAGTGGTGCAGGCGTGGGGTATCAGGTGGCAAGCGTGGTCGGCGGCGGGTTTACGCCGTTTATCGCCGCCGCTCTGGTGACCTTCTCCGGCGGAAACTGGCACAGTGTGGCGATTTATCTGCTGGCCGGCTGCCTGCTGTCCGCCGCCACAGCGCTGTTTATGAAAGAGACGAGCCACCGCTGATCTCACTTTTGTTTCACAGGCGTGTGACATACTATCGGGTAGAGTCGCACACCTGTGGAACAAGGAGACAGAGATGAATAATAAGGGCTCCAGCCTGACCCCGGCTCAGGCGCTGGAAAAACTCGACGCACTGTATGAACAGTCCGTCAACGCGCTGCGCAGCGCCATCAGCGAATACATCGAAACAGGGAAACTTCCCGATGAAAAGGCCAGAACCGAGGGCCTTTTTGTTTATCCATCGCTCTCTGTAACCTGGGACGGTAGCGCCAGTAACACCCCGAAAACCCGCGCCTACGCCCGTTTTACCCACTCCGGCTGCTATAGCACCACCGTCACCCGCCCTGCACTGTTCCGCCCCTATCTTGAAGAGCAACTCACGCTGCTGTATCAGGATTACGGCGCGCATATCGCCGTTGAGCCATCGCAACATGAAATCCCGTATCCTTATGTCATTGACGGTTCAGCGTTAACCCTTGACCGCTCCATGAGCGCGGGTCTGACCCGCCATTTTCCGACGACAGAGCTTTCCCAGATTGGCGATGAGACGGCTGACGGCATCTTCCATCCGGCGGAGTACTCTCCTCTGTCGCACTTTGATGCTCGCCGCGTCGATTTCTCCCTGGCGCGCCTGCGCCACTACACGGGTACACCCGCTGAACATTTCCAGCCATTTGTGCTGTTTACCAACTACACCCGCTATGTCGACGAGTTTGTACGCTGGGGCTGCAGCCAGATCCTCGACCCGGAGAGTCCTTACATCGCGCTGTCATGCGCGGGTGGGATCTGGATCACCGCAGAGACCGAAGCACCCGAGCAGGCCATCTCCGACCTGGCGTGGAAAAAACACCAGATGCCCGCCTGGCACCTGATCACCGCCGACGGGCAGGGGATCACGTTGATTAACATCGGCGTTGGCCCGTCTAATGCCAAAACCATCTGCGACCATCTTGCGGTACTGCGTCCTGACGTCTGGTTGATGATTGGACACTGCGGCGGACTGCGTGAAAGCCAGCTGATTGGCGATTATGTGCTGGCTCACGCCTATTTGCGTGATGACCATGTACTTGATGCCGTTCTACCGCCTGATATTCCTATCCCGAGCATCGCCGAAGTACAGCGAGCGCTGTATGACGCGACCAAAGAGGTCAGCGGCATGCCGGGTGAAGAGGTTAAACAGCGCCTGCGCACCGGTACGGTCGTCACTACGGATGACCGTAACTGGGAGCTGCGTTACTCCGCCTCCGCGCTGCGCTTCAACCTGAGCCGCGCGGTAGCGATTGATATGGAGAGCGCCACCATTGCCGCGCAGGGGTATCGCTTCCGCGTCCCTTACGGCACCCTGCTTTGTGTTTCAGATAAACCGCTGCATGGTGAAATTAAACTTCCTGGCCAGGCCAACCGTTTCTATGAAGGGGCAATATCCGAACATCTGCAAATTGGTATTCGTGCCATTGATTTGCTGAGGGCCGAAGGTGACAAGCTTCATTCTCGCAAGCTACGTACCTTCAACGAGCCGCCATTCCGCTAATAACAATAAGGAAAAAAAATGTACTCTACATCACCGTTAGCAGCCCTGCGTCAGTGGCTTCAGGAAAACAATCTCGACGGGATGATCGTCCCGCGCGCGGATGCCTGGCAGAGCGAATACTGCTCGCCTTACGACGAAAAGCTGGCCTGGCTGACAGGCTTTGACGGCTCTGCTGGTCTGGCCCTGGTACTGAAAAACAAAGCGTTGCTGTTTGTTGATGGCCGCTATCAGGTTCAGGCCCGCGTTCAGGTGAATACGGAGGAGGTTGAGATCCATCATCTGCACAACGAGCCGCTGGCAGAATGGTTATCTGCAAACGTTGAGGCGGGTACACGTATCGGCTTTGAAGCGCTGCTGATGACCAATACGGAGTTTGAGCAACTCTCTGCCACACCGTGCAAACTGGTTCCTCTGAGTGCCTCTCCGTTCGACGTGCTCTGGCCCGATCGCCCTGCGGCTCCGGCAGGGCTTATCCGTGAAATGCCGATTGAGATCAGTGGCGAAAGCAGTGCTGACAAGCGTCAGCGTGTCGCCGCTGTGCTGACAGCAAACAATGCCGATTATCTGGCCGTTACCCTGCCGGACAATATCGCCTGGTTGCTAAACGTGCGCGGTTCGGATATTCCATACAGTCCGGTTCCCCTCTCCTTTGCCCTTCTGGGCCGGGACGGGAACGTTGAGTGGTTTGTTGACAATACTAAGCTCAGCGCCCTTCCGGATGCGGTGCGCAATGCTTTCACCATTGCACCTCAGGACGCCTTTATCGCGCGCTGTCAGCAGAACGCCGAAGGCAAACGGGTAATGATGGATGCCGATTCCGCGCCGGTAGCCCTGCGCTTTGCCATTGAGCCACAGGGTGAAATTGTCTGGCAAACCGATCCCATTACCCTGATGAAGGCCACCAAAAACCCGGTAGAGCTGGCAGGTTATCGCGAATGCCATCACCAGGATGGTGCCGCATGGGTGAACTTCCTGGCCTGGCTGAACCGTGAAGTGCCGCAGCGTGAAGCTGCGGGACACCCCCTGACCGAGCTGGAAGTTCAGGCACAACAACTTGCATTCCGCAAGCAGCAGCCTGGCTTTATTGAACAGAGTTTTGCGACCATCTCCGCCTCCTCCAGCAATGCGGCGATGTGCCATTATCATTCAAGTGAAGCCAGCAACAAGCCCATCGGGCATGATCATTTTTACCTGAATGATTCCGGCGGTCAGTATGTTAACGGCACCACCGATGCCACGCGCACGCTGGCATGGGGTAAGGTCGCCCCGCAGCAGCGTCTGCACTACACTGCCGTGCTGAGAGGCTTCCTGTCGTTAATTTCCCTGCAGTTTCCATCCGGAACGCAGGGGCATCAACTGGATGCCTTCGCGCGTCGCCCGCTATGGGAGATGGGGCTGGATTACGATCACGGAACAGGGCATGGCGTGGGACACCAGTTGCTGATCCATGAGAACCCGCATCGCATCGCCAAAAAGGTCAACCCGTGGCCGCTGGTGGCGGGCAATATCATGACCATTGAGCCAGGGTATTATCTGGGCGATAGCCACGGTATTCGTATTGAGAACCAAGTTGAGATTGTTGAAAGCCGCCCAGGATTCTGCAAATTCTCTTCGCTGACGCAGATCCCTATCGACTTAAGTCAGGTTGAGTTGCATCTGTTGAGCGAGCAGGAAAAACAGTGGCTGGATGAGTATCACCAGCAGGTCCGCGAGACCCTCTCTCCACTGGTGGAAAGTGATGCGCGCCCGTGGCTGGTTGAGGCGACGGCGCCGATTCGCGTGTAATTTCGTGCGGTCTGGTGCCGGGTGGCGCTGCGTTTACCCGGCAATTTTACCTTGCGCAGAAAAGCAAAAAGCCTGCTTTAAAAGCAGGCTTTTTAAATTTGGCTCCTCTGACTGGACTCGAACCAGTGACATACGGATTAACAGTCCGCCGTTCTACCGACTGAACTACAGAGGAATCGTGTGAACGGGGCGCATATTATCGAGGCTCCCCAGGGATGTCAAAGGCAGAATGCATATTTCTGATTGTTTGCCGATTTATTCTCCATTTCGCGCATTTATCAGGCATTCTTCCGTGGGTATTTCCACAACCAGCGCCCACTCACCATACGCCAGTAGAACAACGCCCCGCGCACGGCCCAGTCGAGGAACATCCCTAGCCAGACACCAACCACACCCCATCCGAGCATCACCCCAAGCGTATAACCCGCGACAACGCGACAGCCCCACATGCCGAGCATCGACACCCACATGGCAAAGCGGGCATCACGCGCCCCTTTCAGCCCGGCGGGCAGTACCCATGAAGCCGCCCAGATTGGCATAAAGGCAGCGTTGAGCCAGATAAGGATCTTAACAACCTCTTTTACATCCTCTTCGTGGGTATAGAACGAGGCCATTAACCCGGCAAAAGGCGCGCTTCCCCAGGCAATCAACGTTAACCCAATGGTCGACAACCAGAATACGTGTCGCAACTGTCGTTCCGCCTGCCCTATCTGCCCTTTACCGAGCCGTTTACCAGTGATGATGGTCGATGCCGAACCCAGCGCATTACCTGGCAGGTTAATCAAGGAAGCAATGGAGAAGGCGATAAAGTTACCGGCAATCACGTCGGTCCCCATCCCGGCGACAAACATCTGCGTGAGCAGCTTACCTCCGTTAAACAATACCGATTCAATACT
Source organism: Enterobacter sp. 342 (assembly GCF_036663495.1). Lineage (NCBI taxonomy): Bacteria > Pseudomonadati > Pseudomonadota > Gammaproteobacteria > Enterobacterales > Enterobacteriaceae > Enterobacter > Enterobacter sp. 342. Next base: position 31,077 of record NZ_JAWUEI010000015.1, on the reverse strand, counting down.
GGCGGGAATACCAATCCCCATCACTTCCCAGATAATGGCGAAATTAAAGGGCCGGAAATAGCTTTTAAGCGTAAGCCGCAGCGAGGGGGTAATCCCCGTCATCAGCACACCAAGGATGGCCGCCGCACCGATATAACGTGAAATGGTTAACCCCAGCCCGGCACCAACGAATCCCAGCCCATCCCACGAGAACACACCGTAGATCAGTACGCTACTGATGATGATATTCAGGATGTTCATCCCGCCGTTAATCAGTAACGGAATTTTGGTGTTGCCTGCCCCGCGCAGCGCACCGCTGCCAATCAGCGCAATGGCTGCCGCCGGATAGCTTAAGACCGTCATTTCCAGATAGGTCAGCGCCAGGTCCTTAACCTCTGCCGTCGCCTCACCCGCGACAAAGTCGATAATCTCTTTACCGAAATAGTGGATCACTGCCGCAAGGATGATTGAAAAGATGGTCATGATCATCAGCGACTGGCGTGCCGCCTCACGGGCGCGTTTGGGATCAAGCTTACCCAGGCTAAACGCAACCACCACCGTCGTCCCGAGATCTATGGCGGCGAAGAATGACATCACCACCATATTAAAGCTATCCGCCAGCCCGACCCCTGCCATCGCTTCTTTCCCCAGCCAGCTCACCAGGAAGGTGCTCAGTACCCCCATTAGCAGAACGCAGGTATTTTCCAGAAAGATAGGTACCGCAAGAGGGGTGATTTCACGCCAGAACAGAACACGATAACTTTTACGTTTTGCGTACCATGGTGTGCGCGTTATCACCTGGCGCAGGGGTGCAGTGACGTTCAAAATGGACCTTAGCGAGAAAAGTTGAAACTCCATTTCAAATGATGGGGGAGAAATGATAATCCTGCAAAGTATTTTCAATTAAAAAATGTTTGGATTTACAACAAACTGACGACAGAATCAGCAATCGATCGATTTTCCCTAAGATCAGGTTTGACAAAACTTTTTTCGCCGCTAAGATAAGCCTCCACAACGATTCCTCTGTAGTTCAGTCGGTAGAACGGCGGACTGTTAATCCGTATGTCACTGGTTCGAGTCCAGTCAGAGGAGCCAAATTTAAAAAGCCTGCTTTTAAAGCAGGCTTTTTGCTTTGCTGGTGAGGGGAAATATGAACGCTCTGTTTGTCTACGGCACGCTGCGCCCGGGCCACTCTAATGCGCATATCCTTGAAAACATTGGCGGCGAATGGCTGGCCGGTTTCGTAACCGGCACGTTCTATGAACGTGGCTGGGGAGCGGCGGCAGATTTTCCGGGGATCGTCCTCCACCCTGATGGCCCCCGCGTAGAAGGTTATCTGTTTATTTCCGATAACCTTGCCGCACACTGGCAAATGCTGGATGAATTTGAAGACGGTTATGATCGGGTTGAGGTCATGGTGACCACACCTGACGAGCAACAGGTTAAGGCCTGGATTTACCAGCTACAACCGCGCTCTGAGTCATAAAAAAAGCTCTCTGTCACCAGAGAGCCTTTTTCACAATTCATTGCGATTACTCGCTTTTTGCTTCGCCGTTCTTGATTTCACCCATCACTTTCAGCTTCTTAGAGATGTCACGACGTTCTTTAGACAGCTCAGCATTTTTGATGATGTAATCATCAACACGATCTTCGTAGTCGCTTTTCATGCTGGCAATGATGCCCTGAATAGCTTCAACGCTCATGCCTGGTTTGATGTAGTCGCTCAGGTTGTCGAGCAGCAGAACACGTTTCTGGTTGTCACGGATCTTCTTCTCAACGTCCTGGATTTCACGCTGCAGTTTGTTTTTGCGGCGGAACAGGCGGACGAATTCCAGAACATCCTGGAACGAAGGCTTGGTAGTTTCCATTTTTACACCCCTGATAATGTGAGATTCGGATTCGTTAAAGCAACCGTTGTAACATTAACCTTACTGACAGCGGCCGCGAATGACAATGAGTATATCGTTTAAAGCTATCATAACCCCAATTGCTGCTGAATCGAAGCAGCAGGCGTCACATCCGCGTTTTATTTGCGCAGCGCCCGGCAAATCAGATGTGATAACAGCTCAAGCTGTCGCGCCAGTTCCATGCTTAGCCAGACATAGCCATGAATGGGTGTTTCGGCCACGTTATCGCTCTGGCGTTCGTTGATTAACTGCTTCAGCTCCGCGACGATCTCATTCAGACGCTCGCTGTTGGCCAGTATCGGCTGCGGGTTACCTTCGTAGAGCGCATGGGCGATGGTCAGCAGTGTTTGCTGCGTCATCTGCTGGGTCTCTTTGAGAGTCTGCGCGTTAAGCATCAACAGATGGCTCGGGCGAGAAGCCCAGTGCGCGTTAATTTGCAGCTCGAGCATGCATACCAGATTGCGGCTTACCGTCTGGATAGCTTCGAAAATCGCTTTCTGAATATGAGTTTCTTTGCTGGCCGGGGTAATCAGACCGCGCATTTTGACCACATCGTTAAGGATGGTTTGCAGATGCTTTTCCAGCCGGGGTCGCTCAATCAGATTGGGAGAAAAACCTGCCTGATAGACACGGTTAAACGCAGTGACGTAGTTAGCCATCTGAATACGCCAGTGCAGGAAAGCGCGCTGCGGCCAGATACCGGTGAAAAGCATGGCCAGCAGTGACCCAAGGATGACATCCCCGCTTCGCCACAGCGCCGTGGTCATATCCCCGGCAGGGGCACCGACAACCACCGCGAGAGTGATGCCAATCAGTAGCGCCTGATAAGGCCTTTTGCCCAATGCCAGCCAACCGCACAGGAACATAGCGGCACCGCACCATGCCAGCATGACCGGAAACGAAATAAGCTCCAGCTTCAGGGCGATAAGCCCGAGTGCCGAACCTAAAACGGTCCCACCAATTCGCTCGAAGGCGCGAGGAACAACGTTTCCCCAAAACGAGATTGGCCCCATCACCACAACAAGTGTAATAAGCGGCCACGTCCCTTCCGGAACATCCAGCAAGCGGACCAGGACAAACGTCAACACAAACGCCAGCGCGATGCGACACCCATGCACCACGCGGTAATGTTTGTACAACCGAATTTCAAAAGGAGTTAATGATTTGTCGGGACGCACACCCGCTCTCCAGCTACACGGCAAACCACAATTGTACTGTGTTTTCAGCCGAGCGGATCACACTCGACTGAAAAACCCTTCATTTAGCAGGCTTAAACCGTTTTATGCTCAACGGCGATAAACATTTCGATATCCCAGTAGCCGTCTGCGTTGCCATCATTAAGATAGCGCTCGAAGCATGGTTTAGGGGCAATCTGGTATTTATTGTCCTGTAACAGGGAGTTGAAGAACTGATACCATGGGGTCGCAAAGTCGTAGTTTTCCACGCGCGCCATTGCCACGGCATAATCACCGGCCACGATTTCCGTCATCATGACGCCTTCGCTGTTTTCCGGAATAACGAAATCATCCGGTACCGTCACAGCCGTATCACAGCGCAGTTTTTCTGCCGGAACTTCATCCGGGTTATCGTAATAGACCGCAACCCACTCCAGCGGCTGAATGTGGCGACCGTCCACCCACATCACCAGCTGTTCAAAGCCCTGTTTTACCGTTTGTTCCCACGGTCCAACCAAATGAAAACCGGCAATCTTACGTTTTTGTTGCTGCTTAATGCTGTAGTCCATGCTGCCTCCACTTATTACTGTATATTTATACACTATAAAGCAGGTTTTTACTGTCCAGCAAACGAGGAGTGTTTATTATGTGAGCAGACTCGCAACCCTGCCAGTCTGCTCACAAGCATTAACAGATGTATTTAAAGTGAGTGATGAAGGTAATCGCTCAGACGAGAGAAGATACCGCCTTTATCAACGGCTTCCAGGGTGACCAGAGGCCAGTGCGCGACGACCTTATCTCGGTCATAAAGCTGAATCTCCCCAACCCGCTGATGCGCCGCAATCGGTGCTTCCAGCTCTTTTTTATCCAGCACATATTTGGCTTTGATGTTGGGGACTTCCGCTTTTGGCAGCGCCAGCCAGAAGTCCTGGTCGGTACCCAGTTTCACCTGCTCCTTATCGCCGTACCAGATACGCTCTGTACCAACTTTTTTACCGTTATGCAGGATCTGCACCGTATCGAAATTCTGCTGTCCCCAGTGCAGCAGTTTACGGGCCTGGTCCTCACGCCCTTTCGGACTGTCGGCCCCCATCACCACTGCGATTAAACGGCGCTGACCATCAACCGCGGAAGCAATCAGATTAAAACCTGCGCCCGAGGTGTGCCCCGTTTTAAGCCCATCTACGTTCATGGTTTTATCCCACAGCAGGCCGTTACGGTTTTGCTGGGTGATCCCATTCCAGGTGAGGCTCTTTTCGCTGTACATATGGTAAAAATCAGGTTCGCCATGAATGATGGCCCGGGAGAGGACGGCCAGGTCATAAGCGGAACTATGCTGTCCTGGCGCATCCAGCCCGTGAACGGTTTCGAAATGGGTGTCGCGCAGGTTCAGCTTTTGCACATAGTCATTCATCATCTTCACAAACTGCGGCTGCCCGCCCGCCACGTGATCGGCCAGTGCCACGCAGGCATCGTTACCGGAATCCACAATCAGACCACGGCTCAGGTCGCGCACGGTGACGCGATCGCCCTCTTTCAGAAACATCAGCGACGAACCGTCAAAAACCGGGTTGCCTTTTGCCCAGGCATCGCGCCCGACGGTGACAACGTCATCGGGCGAAATACGATGGCTATCAATGGCCCGATCAACCACATACCCCGTCATCAGCTTGGTCAGGCTTGCCGGATTACGTTGTTGATGTTCGTTGCCCGCCGTTAAGATTTGACCAGTCGTGTAATCCATCAGCACCCAGGAGCCAGCCTGAATAGCAGGAGGCTGCGGCGAAAAATCCAGTGGTTCGGCCGCAAAAGTAGATGAGACACTCGAAGCGAGTAAAGAAACAGCAATAAACAGACGGCGTTTCAACGGTATATCCTCAGGTCATTAAAAATCGCTGACCTTTTTACGGGAGTTCTGATGTCGTTACCTGGCTTAATTGCAAAAAAATGTGACACGCAGCCAATTTTCCGCTGAAGTCGCCTCGCAAATTTTTACCCCAGAGGCGCTTTTTATTCGGTCTGACCCGTTCGATCGTTTACCATAGTGGTGTCATTTTTTAACAGGATGGTATTACTGGTGTCTGACTCTGCCGCACGCCCGACTTTTTTGTTCCACGATTACGAAACCTTTGGCACTCACCCGGCGCTGGACCGACCGGCGCAGTTTGCCGCCATCCGTACCGACGACGAATTCAATATTATTGGCGAGCCGGAGGTCTTTTACTGTAAGCCCGCTGACGACTACCTGCCGCAGCCTGGCGCGGTCATGGTTACCGGGATTACCCCGCAAGAGGCGAGGGAAAAAGGGGTTAATGAGGCAGAGTTCGCCCGACGCATCCACGATCTGTTTACCGTCCCCAATACATGCGTGGTGGGTTATAACAACATTCGTTTTGATGATGAAGTGACGCGCAATATTTTCTATCGCAACTTCTACGACCCGTATGCCTGGAGCTGGCAGAACCGTAATTCTCGCTGGGATTTACTCGACATCATGCGCGCCTGCTACGCGTTACGTCCGGAAGGTATTAACTGGTCGGAGAATGATGAAGGGCTGACGAGCTTCAGGCTGGAACATCTGACGCGTGCCAATGGCATTGAGCACAGTAATGCCCACGATGCGATGGCAGACGTCTATGCCACCATTGCCATGGCGAAGCTGGTGAAAACCGCCCAGCCAAGGCTGTTTGAGTATCTGCTGAGCCACCGCAGCAAACAGAAATTGACCACGCTGATTGATGTGCCGCAGATGAAACCGCTGGTGCATATCTCCGGTATGTTCGGTGCCTGGCGTGGTAACACCAGTTGGGTCGCGCCGCTGGCCTGGCATCCGGATAACCGTAATGCGGTCATTATGGTGGATTTAGCTGGTGATATCTCGCCGCTGCTGGAGCTCGACAGCGATACCCTGCGTGAACGGCTATACACACCGAAAAATGAACTCGGCGATCTGCCTGCGGTACCGGTCAAACTGGTGCATATCAATAAATGTCCGGTACTGGCGCAGGCCAATACGCTGCGCCCGGAAGATGCAGACAAACTGGGCATTAACCGACAACACTGCCTGGATAACCTGAAAGTGCTGCGAGAAAACCCTCAGGTGCGTGAGAAAGTGGTCGCCATTTTTGCAGAAGCAGAACCGTTCGTTCCGTCTGAAAACGTGGATGCCCAGCTATACAACGGTTTCTTCAGCGATGCCGACCGCGCGGCGATGAATATCGTCCTGCAAACTGATCCGCGTAACCTGCCGGCGCTGGATATCACTTTCGCCGACAAGCGCATTGAAAAGCTGATGTTTAATTACCGTGCGCGTAACTACCCGGGAACCCTCGATGAAGCGGAACAGGAACGCTGGTTACAGCATCGTCGTAATGTCTTTACGCCGGAGTTCCTGCATAGCTATGCTCAGGAGCTGGAGATGCTTTATGCGCAATATGAAGGGAATGCTGAGAAACAGGCACTGTTGAAATCCCTGTTCCAGTACGCGCAAGAGATAGTCTGAATGATGGGTATAAAAAAAGCCGGAGGCGATGTCTCCGGCTTTTTTTTTATTGCGTTAAAACTCAGGCAACGTCTTCGTCGTACTGAGGAACCGGGTTGCGGAAGCTTTTTGTTACGCAGGCCAGGTAAATCAGACCGATAGCACCCCAGATCAGACCCAGAACCATAGAGCTCTCTTCCAGGTTAATCCACAGTGCGCCAACAGTCAGCGCGCCACATACAGGCAGCACCAGATAGTTGAAGTGGTCTTTCAGCGTCTTGTTGCGCTTCTCACGGATCCAGAACTGAGAGATCACAGAGAGGTTAACGAAGGTGAACGCCACCAGCGCACCGAAGTTAATCAGTGCAGTTGCTGTCACCAGGTCAAATTTAATCGCCAGCAGAGCAATAGCACCAACCAGCAGCACGTTCCATGCAGGAGTACGCCATTTCGGATGAACATAACCGAAGAAGCGAGTCGGGAACACGCCGTCGCGACCCATCACGTACATCAGACGAGAAACGCCTGCGTGTGCCGCCATACCGGACGCCAGTACGGTTACGCTTGAGAAGATCAGCACGCCCCACTGGAAGGTTTTACCTGCCACGTACAGCATGATTTCAGGCTGTGACGCATCCGGATCTTTAAAGCGAGAGATATCCGGGAAGTACAGCTGCAGGAAGTAAGAGGCACCGATGAAGATCATGCCGCCAATCAGCGCTGTCAGGAAAATCGCTTTCGGGATCACGCGCTCAGCGTCTTTGGTCTCTTCTGACAGAGAAGAGATGCCGTCAAAGCCGAGGAACGAGAAGCACAGAATCGTCGCACCGGTGATCATCGGCACAACATGCGCACCTTCAGACCAGAATGGACGCGTGCTGGTCAATGTACCTGCACCTTCACCGTGAGAAACACCGTAAATGATCAGGCCAACGATTACCGCAACAATACCCATCTGCAGAATAACAATCAGGGTGTTGAAGTTAGCCACGGTCTTGATGCTACGCAGGTTAGAGATGGTCATAAAGGCCACCAGCGCCACTACGAAGATCCACGACGGTACAGAAGGTACCAGTGCTTCAAAGTAAATTTTTGCCAGCAGAATGTTGATCATCGGCATGAACAGGTAGTCCAGCAGTGATGACCAGCCCACCATAAACCCTACCGCCGGGCTAATGGATTTCTGAGCATAGGTGTACGCAGAGCCTGCGGACGGGAAACGGCGAACCAGTTTACCGTAGCTCAGCGCAGTAAAGAGAATAGCGACCAGCGCAAAGGCATACGCCGTTGCAACGTGACCGTCAGTGAGGCCTGATACGATACCGAATGTATCGAACAGCGTCATTGGTTGCATATAGGCCAGGCCCATCATAACAACCGGAATCAACGTAAGTGTTTTACGTAATTCCACGCGAGAGGTGTTTGGAGTTGCGTTATGCGACATAGTTATTCTCCTTTACGGTGATAACCGCCACGTAAGCGAAAAATTGCCCCATTTCTTTATTCCTCAGCGACAACAACTGTCGGATTTTAGTAAATATCTATCCGGTACGAAGCCCGGCCTCTTGGTTTTTAGTTTCGTTTCGTACATGCAAAAAAAAATAACCGACGCCTTTTATATCGTCGATTATTCATTTGGTTGCAGCGGCCGCATTTTGCCCCACATCGGATACAAAAGGCAATACTTTGCAATGCCCTGGGTGATTTTCTTTTTGCTAACTGGCTGATTTCTCGACGCTGGCCTGAGAGTAAACGGCAGCGATAGCACTATTTGCTAAAATCTCGTCTCGCCACCAGCTGCTTGCCAGTCCAGAGGTTTGTTCATTCCAGCCCACCCACGCTGATTCATTACTGCTTTGAGCAAGCACCTGTTTTTCAACCAGCGCACCGCTATCAATAAACCGCTGCGCAAGATAACGAGGCAAATAGCCGCAACCCAGACCACTGATTTGCAATTCCAGCTTGGTTTTAAAGTCAAAAACGGTAATGGCTTCCTGCTCATCAAGTAATTGCGAGGAAACCGCACACTCTGGCCGTGAACTGTCCCCCACTACAATCGCACGGTAGCCTTTAATAACCCGGCGATTAATAGGCTCTGGTTCCTGAGCAAGCGGATGATGCGGCGCAACGGCGAAAACCTGCTCCAGCACGCCCAGACGGGCAAAACCAAAATCACTCAACTGCGGAGGTTCATGGAGTGCACCGACGAAAATATCCGCCCTTCCCTGGGTTAACGCATCCCAGGAACCGCCCAGCACACCGTTTATAAAGATAAGCCGGGTCACGCTGTGGTGTTGATAAAATGCCTCAATCAGCGGCGTAAGAAGCGAAAACGGAAAGGTATCATCGACTCCTATAACCAGCTCATTTTCCCATCCCTGATGAAGTTTGATGGCCTGTTTTTCCAGTTCGCGAACGGTATGGAGGACTTCACGTCCTTTTTCCAGCAGCATCTGCCCGGTACGGGTAAAACGTGCGCGGTGCCCGGAGCGATCGAGGATCTGAATATTGAGATCGCTTTCCAGTTTTTGAACGGTGTAGCTCAGCGCCGAAGGGGTTTTGTAGAGCTTTGCTGAGGCGGCTGCAAAGCTCCCTTCTTTTTCCAGTGCATCCAGAATAATAAGAACATCAAGCAGCGGTTTCATGCTCGCCCCCTTCTGGTGTGCGATCGTCTCCGCTGCGAGACTTATTCCATGGGCATCACCAGCGGATCGGGATATTGATACTCAAACCCCAGCTCATGACAAATGCGATTGCCATCAACAATTTTGCCTTTACTTTCATCCTTTGTCTCACCAAAAACCGGCGGAGCCAGGCCCAACTGACGTGCCATAAGCGGGTAAAACGTACTACGCGTAGGATGAGAAGGTGCACATATATTATAGATGTGTCCACCTTTGGGAGCCTGTAAGAGTAGCTCAATTGCGCCAATAACATCGTCAAGGTGCACAAGATTGACAACATGTTGCCCGTCTGGCGCTGACTTCCCGGCAAAAAAACGTCCTGGATGACGCCCTGGCCCCACCAGACCCGCCAGACGGATGATATCAACCTGCGTGCCAGGGAGATTATGCAGCCAGTCTTCCAGCTCTTTCAGTACCTGGCCGCTCGCGGTAACAGGATTGCGCCCGGAGCTCTCTTTCACCACACCTTCGACATCTCCATAGACTGACGTCGAGCTGGTAAAGATAATGCGCGGAACATGGTGTGCCAGCGCACTGTCGACAATTTCCTGCATCGCCTGCAAATAAAACGACTCACCCGGGCCACTGCGCCGCGCGGGTAGCGTAATCACCAGCGCATCGACGTTCATCAGCGTGTCCAGATCGTCAGCATCACACACCAGCTCGGGTTCCAGACGCAGTTCGACACCATCAATACCGCACATGCGCGCTGCTTCTACCCCATCCGCCGTGGTTTTGCTCCCGGTCACTTGCCAGCCTTTCGCGGCTAATGACATCGCCAGCGGCATTCCCAGCCATCCTAAACCGACAATCGCGACCTTTTTCATGCGAATTCTCCTGACTCGTACTCGTCTTTCATAAGGCTACGCCAGCCCGGCAGAACACACAATTCATAGCATCAATATGAAATGAATTAATGATCAAAAAAAGCCCTTGCAATATGTTGCACAACTGGTTTAGGTTAAAAGGCATCAAATGAATAAGCATTCATCGAGAATTTATATGACACGCGTTCAATTTAAACACCACCATCATCACCATCATCCTGACTAGTCTTTCAGGCGATGTGTGCTGGAAGACGTTTGGATCTTCCAGTGGTGCATGAACGCATGAAAAAGCCCCCGGAAGATCTTCTTCCGGGGGCTTTTTTTTGGACCAAATTCAGACAGGTTAAAACAGGTTAACGAGGAATAAAGAATGTTAGATAACTCACGTTTACGCATAGCTATTCAAAAATCAGGTCGTTTGAGTGACGATTCACGCGAACTGCTGGCCCGTTGCGGGATCAAAATTAACCTGCACACCCAGCGCCTGATTGCTCTGGCTGAAAACATGCCCATCGACATTCTGCGTGTGCGTGATGACGATATCCCAGGCCTGGTGATGGATGGCGTCGTTGACCTCGGCATCATCGGTGAAAACGTGCTGGAAGAAGAACTTCTCACTCGCCGTGCACAAGGCGAAGACCCGCGTTACTTCACCCTGCGTCGTCTGGACTTCGGCGGTTGCCGCCTGTCACTGGCAACGCCGGTCGATGAAGCCTGGGACGGCCCGGCTGCACTGAACGGCAAACGTATCGCCACCTCCTACCCTCACCTGTTAAAGCGTTACCTGGATCAAAAAGGTGTGCAGTTTAAATCCTGTCTGCTGAATGGCTCTGTTGAAGTCGCACCGCGTGCGGGTCTGGCGGACGCCATCTGTGACCTCGTCTCTACTGGCGCAACGCTGGAAGCGAACGGCCTGCGCGAAGTGGAAGTTATCTACCGCTCAAAAGCCTGCCTGATTCAGCGTGACGGCGACATGGCCGATGCCAAGCAGCAGCTGATCGACAAACTGCTGACCCGTATTCAGGGCGTGATCCAGGCACGTGAATCCAAATACATCATGATGCACGCGCCAACCGAGCGTCTGGATGAAGTGATTGCTCTGTTACCGGGTGCCGAGCGCCCAACCATCCTGCCACTGGCGGGCGATCAGCAGCGCGTGGCGATGCATATGGTCAGTAGCGAAACCCTGTTCTGGGAAACCATGGAAAAACTGAAGGCGCTGGGGGCAAGCTCAATCCTGGTGCTGCCAATTGAGAAGATGATGGAGTAACGGCCATGGGTTTTAACACAATCATCGACTGGAATAATTGTAGCGACGCACAACAACGTGAGTTGCTGATGCGCCCGGCGATTTCCGCCTCCGAAAGCATTTCACGCACCGTAGCGGAGATCCTTGAGAACGTCAAAGCCCGTGGCGATGACGCGCTGCGTGAATACAGTGCCAAATTTGATAAGACTGAGGTGGGCGCACTGAAGGTTACCGAACAGGAAATCATTGATGCCAGTGATCGTCTGGGTGATGACATCAAGCAGGCGATGGCCGTCGCGGTGAAAAACATTGAGACCTTCCACACCGCACAAAAGCTGCAAACTGTGGATGTTGAAACCCTGCCTGGTGTGCGTTGCCAGCAGGTGACCCGCCCGGTAGCGTCCGTTGGGCTGTATATCCCTGGCGGTTCGGCTCCACTGTTCTCCACCGTATTGATGCTGGCTACCCCGGCGCGTATCGCGGGTTGTCAGAAAGTGGTGCTCTGCTCTCCGCCACCGATTGCCGATGAGATCCTCTACGCAGCAAAGCTGTGCGGCGTACAGGCGGTCTATAAAGTGGGTGGCGCACAGGCGATTTCCGCCCTTGCGTTTGGCACCGAATCCATTCCAAAGGTCGACAAAATTTTTGGCCCGGGCAACGCCTTCGTGACCGAAGCCAAGCGCCAGGTCAGCCAGCGTCTGGACGGTGCAGCAATCGACATGCCTGCCGGTCCGTCTGAGGTGCTGGTCATTGCCGACAGCGGCGCAACGCCGGACTTCGTCGCGTCCGACCTGCTGTCTCAGGCGGAACACGGCCCTGACTCGCAGGTCATTCTGTTGACGCCGGATGCCGATATGGCAACACGCGTCGGTGAAGCCGTTGAGCGCCAGCTTGCTGACCTGCCCCGCGCCGAAACGGCACGTCAGGCGTTAGCCGCCAGCCGTCTGATTGTGGCGCGCGATTTGGCGCAGTGTATAGCCATCTCTAATCAGTACGGCCCGGAGCACCTGATTATTCAGACCCGAAATGCACGCGACCTGGTCGACAGCATCACCAGCGCAGGTTCGGTTTTCCTGGGTGACTGGTCACCGGAATCCGCGGGTGATTACGCCTCCGGCACCAACCACGTTCTGCCGACGTATGGTTATACCTCAACCTGTTCAAGCCTCGGCCTGGCGGATTTCCAGAAACGCATGACTGTGCAGGAGCTGTCCCGCGAAGGGTTTGCCTCACTGGCGTCCACCATTGAGACACTGGCTGCTGCTGAACGCCTGACCGCCCACAAAAATGCCGTTACGCTGCGCGTTGCAGCCCTGAAGGAGCAAGCATGAGCATTGAAGAATTAGCCCGTGAAAATGTCCGTCAACTGACTCCGTATCAGTCTGCACGTCGTTTAGGTGGTAAAGGTGATGTCTGGCTGAACGCTAACGAATTCCCGACAGCGGTCCAATTTGAGCTTTCTCAGCAAACCCTGAACCGCTACCCGGAGTGTCAGCCAAAGGCCGTTATCGAAAACTACGCGCAGTACGCGGGAGTGAAGCCGGAGCAGGTGCTGGTTAGCCGTGGAGCCGATGAAGGTATTGAGCTGCTGATCCGTGCCTTCTGCGAGCCGGGTAAAGATGCGGTGATGTACTGCCAGCCTACCTACGGCATGTATAGCGTCAGCGCGGAAACCTTCGGCGTGGCGTGTCGCAACGTCCTTTCTCTCGACAACTGGCAGCTGGATCTGCAGGGCATTGCCGATAATCTCGATGGTGTAAAGGTGGTGTTTGTCTGTAGCCCAAACAACCCGACCGGACAGATTATCAACCCGCAGGACATCCGTACCCTGCTGGAGATGACGCGTGGGAAAGCCCTGGTGGTCGCTGACGAAGCCTACATTGAGTTCTGCCCGCAGGCGACGCTGACAGGCTGGCTGGAAGAATATCCGCACCTTGTCGTGCTGCGTACATTGTCGAAAGCCTTTGCCCTCGCCGGTCTGCGCTGTGGATTCACGCTGGCCAATAAAGAGGTCATCGACCTGCTGTTGAAAGTGATCGCCCCTTACCCGCTTTCGACGCCAGTTGCCGATATTGCAGCACAGGCGCTGACCCCACAGGGGATCAACGCGATGCGCGATCGTGTGGCGCAAATCCTGGAGGAACGTCAGTATCTGGTGACCGCTCTGAAGAATATCCCGTGCGTGGAGCAGGTGTTCGATTCGGAAACCAACTACATCCTGGTGCGTTTCACTGCATCCAGTGCCGTATTTAAATCTTTATGGGATCAGGGCATTATCTTACGAGACCAGAATAAACAACCTTCCCTGAGCGGCTGCCTGCGCATTACCGTAGGCACCCGCGCAGAGAGCCAGCGCGTGATTGACGCCCTGAAAGCGGAGAAAGTATGACCCAGAAGATCCTTTTTATCGATCGTGACGGCACCCTTATTTCGGAGCCACCAGCCGATTTTCAGGTCGATCGTTTTGACAAGCTGGCTTTTGAAGCGGACGTGATCCCCGTACTGCTTAAGCTGCAAAAAGCCGGGTATAAGCTGGTGATGATCACCAATCAGGACGGTCTGGGTACCGACAGCTTCCCGCAGGCGGACTTTGACGGCCCACATAATCTGATGATGCAGGTATTAACCTCACAGGGTGTGGTCTTTGATGAAGTGCTGATTTGCCCACACATGCCGGCCGATGAGTGCGACTGCCGTAAGCCGAAAGTGAAACTGGTGGAGCGCTATCTGGCGGAAGATTTGCTGGATAAAACTAACAGCTATGTCATCGGCGATCGCATCACCGATATTACGCTGGCGGAAAATATGGGCATCGTGGGGCTGCGCTATGACCGTAACGGTCTTAACTGGGCGAAAATTGGTGAGCAGCTAACAAAACGTGACCGCTATTCCCACGTTGAACGTAACACCAAAGAGACGCAGATTGATGTGAAGGTCTGGCTGGATCGCGAAGGCGGCAGCAAGATCCACACAGGTGTGGGATTCTTCGACCATATGCTGGATCAGATTGCCACCCACGGCGGTTTCCGCATGGAAATTACTGTAAAAGGCGACCTTTATATTGACGATCACCACACCGTGGAAGATACCGGCCTGGCGTTAGGTGAAGCCCTGAAGCTGGCGCTCGGTGATAAACGTGGCATCAACCGTTTTGGTTTTGTCTTGCCGATGGACGAGTGCCTGGCGCGTTGCGCCATGGATATCTCCGGACGTCCGCACCTGGAATATAAAGCCGATTTCACCTACCAGCGTGTGGGCGATCTCAGCACCGAAATGGTTGAGCACTTCTTCCGTTCATTGTCCTACACCATGGGCCTGACGTTGCACCTTAAGACCAAGGGCAAAAACGACCACCACCGTGTGGAGAGTCTGTTCAAGGCTTTTGGCCGTACCCTTCGCCAGGCGATCCGCGTGGAAGGTGACGCCCTGCCTTCATCGAAAGGAGTGCTGTAATGAATGTGGTGATTCTGGATACCGGATGCGCCAACCTGAACTCCGTGAAATCGGCGATTGCGCGTCATGGCTATGAGCCGGTGGTGAGCCGTGACCCGGACGTGGTGCTGCGCGCCGACAAACTCTTTTTACCGGGCGTGGGAACCGCACAGGCCGCGATGGATCAGATTCGCGAACGCGAGTTGGTCGATCTGATCAAAGCCTGTACCCAGCCAGTTCTGGGCATTTGCCTGGGTATGCAGATCCTGGGCCGCCGCAGTGAAGAGAGCAACGGCGTCGACCTGTTGGGCATTATTGAAGAAGACGTGCCGAAAATGAACGACCACGGCCTGCCTTTGCCGCATATGGGCTGGAACCGCGTTTACGCCAAAGCAGGTGATCGGTTATTTCGCGGCATTGAGGATGGCGCGTATTTTTACTTCGTGCACAGCTACGCCATGCCAGTGAATCCGTACACCATCGCTCAGTGCAATTATGGTGAAGCGTTTACCGCAGCGGTGCAGAAAGATAACTTCTTCGGCGTGCAGTTTCACCCGGAACGCTCTGGCGCCGCAGGCGCGCAGCTGCTGAAAAACTTCCTGGAGATGTGATGATTATTCCCGCTTTAGATTTAATTGACGGCACGGTTGTTCGTCTTCATCAGGGCGATTACGGGCAGCAACGTGACTACGGGAACGACCCACTGCCACGTCTGCAGGATTACGCGGCTCAGGGTGCAGAAGTGCTGCACCTGGTGGATCTCACGGGCGCGAAAGACCCGGCGAAACGCCAGATCCCGCTACTCAAAAAGCTGGTCGCTGGCGTGAATGTCCCCGTTCAGGTAGGTGGTGGCGTGCGCACTGAAGAAGACGTTGCGGCTCTGCTTGAAGCTGGTGTGGCGCGCGTTGTCGTTGGCTCTACCGCCGTAAAAGACCCCGAAATGGTCAAAGGCTGGTTCCGCCGTTTCGGTGCGGATGCGCTGGTACTGGCGCTGGATGTGCGTATCGACGAACAGGGCCGCAAACAGGTTGCGGTGAGCGGCTGGCAGGAAAACTCTGGTGTGACGCTGGAAGAACTGGTTGCTATTTATCAGCCCGTTGGCCTGAAGCACGTACTGTGCACTGATATCTCCCGCGACGGCACACTGGCGGGCTCTAACGTCTCGCTGTATGACGAGGTCTGTGCACGTTTTCCGCAGGTGGCTTTCCAGTCGTCCGGCGGAATTGGTGATTTAGCTGACATCGCCGCGCTGCGCGGTACCGGTGTGCAGGGCGTGATCGTTGGACGCGCCCTGCTGGAAGGAAAATTTACTGTGACGGAGGCGATTCAATGCTGGCAAAACGGATAATCCCTTGCCTGGACGTGCGCGATGGCCAGGTGGTGAAAGGCGTGCAGTTCCGCAACCACGAGATCATTGGCGACATCGTCCCGCTGGCAAAACGCTATGCTGATGAAGGGGCTGACGAGCTGGTGTTTTACGATATCACCGCCTCCAGCGATGGCCGAGTGGTCGATAAAAGCTGGGTAGCACGCGTAGCAGAAGTGATCGATATTCCATTCTGCGTGGCGGGTGGGATTAAATCAGCTGAAGACGCGGCCAAAATTCTCTCGTTTGGTGCCGACAAGATTTCCATCAACTCCCCTGCCCTGGCAGACCCGGAGCTGATTACTCGCCTGGCCGATCGCTTTGGCGTGCAGTGCATTGTCGTTGGGATCGACACCTGGTATGACGACGCAACGGGCAAATATCACGTTAACCAGTATACCGGTGATGAAAGTCGAACCCGAGTGACCCAATGGGAAACCCTCGACTGGGTGCAGGAAGTGCAGAAGCGTGGCGCGGGCGAGATTGTCCTCAACATGATGAACCAGGACGGGGTGCGTAACGGTTATGACCTCGAACAACTGAAAAAAGTGCGTGCGGTTTGCCACGTCCCGCTGATCGCCTCCGGAGGCGCGGGCACCATGGAACACTTCCTGGAAGCCTTCCGCGATGCAAACGTCGATGGCGCACTGGCGGCGTCCGTGTTCCACAAACAGATTATTAATATTGGTGAATTAAAAACGTACCTGGCCAGCCAGGGCGTGGAGATCAGGGTATGTTAACAGAGCAACAACAGGCACAGCTGGACTGGGAAAAAACGGACGGACTACTGCCCGTGGTTGTCCAGCATGCCGTTTCCGGCGAAGTATTGATGCTGGGGTATATGAACCAGGACGCCTTAGCCAAAACCGTCGAGACCGGTAAAGTTACCTTCTTCTCGCGCACCAAACAGCGTCTGTGGACCAAAGGGGAAACCTCAGGTCATTTCCTGAATGTGGTCAGCATTTCGCCGGATTGCGATAACGATACCCTGCTGGTTCTGGCAAACCCAATTGGGCCAACGTGCCACAAAGGAACCAGCAGCTGCTTCGGTGAGGCTAGCCACCAGTGGCTGTTCCTTTACCAGCTTGAGCAGCTTCTGGCTGAACGTAAAACGGCGGACCCTGAGAGTTCTTATACCGCGAAGCTGTACGCCAGCGGCACCAAGCGTATTGCGCAGAAAGTGGGAGAAGAAGGTGTTGAGACTGCGTTGGCCGCGACGGTGCATGACCGCGAGGAACTGACCAATGAAGCGTCTGATTTGATGTATCACCTGCTGGTGCTGCTGCAGGATCAGGAGCTGGATTTGACGGCAGTGATAGAGAATCTTCGTAAGCGTCATAAATAAAAAACCGGGGAACCCCTAATGCCGGTCACTTAAGGTGACCGGCATTGTTTTTAAAAGGATATTTTGGCTTTTTGGGTCTTACTTCTCTCTCATACTCCCGCTCTCGTCTCGGCGGCAGTTTCAGCATCGCGGCATTGCTGTAGAAGTGTTTCAGATGCCCCGGTACTGCTCCAGGTGATGACCCCGGCAACCCGATTAACAGCCGTAGTATCTCTGCCACCGAGCCGCTGAAGCTCAGTTGATACGGCAGGCAGTCACCCTTCAGCATGAACGCCATTTTCACCATCTGATACCGGACCAGGTTGTATGTCAGCAGTATTCCCCACTACTCCTGTCTCACCATCTCCGGTGATTTACTTCTCAGCGTCCAGCGGTTGCCGCACAGGAACTGCTTCGCCTCACGATACCCCAGTTCTATTTCCCACCGGTGTTTATACAGTTCCGCTACATCTGCTGCCGGGTAACGCATTGCATCCGTCATCGATGTCACAACCTGACGTTCCACACCGTTAACTTTCCGCCTGATTAACCTGACAGTGAGCTCATCCGGCAGTCCTTCCCACTGTTTTCTTGCCTGTGGTGACGTCTTCAGCGTTATCAGCTCATCCTGTCTGCCCAGCCTGCGTATCACCTCATACTGCGTCCCTTTCTTCAGCGGCAGCAGCCAGTGGCGGTTCTCACCGGCTTTGTGCCAGTCGTGCAACAGACCTGTTGACCAGAAGCCCCTGTCGAACAACGTGACACTGTTATCCGGTACCTGTTTTGCCAGCCCTGCTGCCAGCCGCATCTCGTTAACGTCATACCGATCCATCACGCTGGCGCGCAGCAGGTGACGACTCAGTTCCATCAGGCATACCATGCGAACCTGTGGGTAACCTTTTTCACCGTACTGGTTTTCCGCTTTCGCGAAGGCAGCGACATTTTCCGGTGTGTCGGGCGTCCGCCAGACCGCACCATCAACAGCGTTCAGCGTCAGCCCGTTCCAGAGCGGATGCCGGGCTTCCTCATGCCAGTGCTGCTGTGTAAGGTCGAACAGCACCCGGATGGCATCCTCACCCAGTTTTTTGCGCCGGGCAATGACAGAGCTGGGGGCAGTAAAGGGTCTGCCGGTACGATCGACGATGTCCATCAGGTTGACGATATGGGAGAGGGGGTTGTTGTTAAACATCGCCATGCCGATAACCAGCCAGACCATGGACTCAAGAGGAAGCTTACGCTTACGCAGCGTCACCGTATCTGTGAGGGAAAAGGCCTGCTGAATAAGGTCGGGGGGAAGGAGATCGGCAAGACTCTGGACGTCATCAGGAGCGGTCAGGTTAATAATGCCGAGGGCTTGTGAAAATTCCATTTAAAAAGGGTTCCATGATGAGCATGGAACCCTTTTTACACCAGCCACTGGCTCGGTCAACCGATCCTTAAACGATCGGCATTAGGGGGAACCCGGTCTTTTTTGTCTGCTGATTAGCATTTTGGCTGGTAGTTGTGCAGGGCGTTGCGCCCGAGAACGACACCAGAGCCGACAATGCCGCCGAGGATGATTGCCAGAATCATGGTCAACACACGTTTCGGGCTGTCACGTTTGATTGGCAGATCGGGCTTCATGACATAGCGATATGCATGAATAGTTGTTGGCGCGACATTCAAATTCTCAATGTCGAAAAGGTTCTGTTTTGTCTGGTAGTAGGTTGCAGGAAATACTAGCGGTCGAGTGGACTCATTCTGAACCATCGAATTCAATGCATCGGTCCCTAGCAGGAACATGGTTTCCTGAGTAACATCCTGAGTCTGCTGCAGCTGCGGCTCGGTAATCTTTGCCGCTTGAGCCACTTTTAGCGACTCAACAATTTGCTTAATACGCAGATCCTTTTGTTCCTTAGACACTTTCTCCTGATTCTGAAGGGAGTCGTTGAGCATCTTAATTTGCTCTTTGATATTATCCTTAAGATCAACGCTCAATTCTTGCGCTATTTGCTCATCAATTTGTTGAATGTACTGTGCGAGCTGTTTTTGTGCACTTTCAGCGCTTTCTCCAACGTAGCTGACATTCAACGGCAAGAACTGTCCTTTTACAGCAGATTCGATAGTCAATTTTTCAGGTTCTTGCTGATTATCGAGGGTTTGCGAAAGTGCAGCAAATGAGGAGTTGAAACGACTAATAACGCGAGCCTGTACGTCCCCCACCGACGGTGCGGCAGATCCATAAACGATATTCAGCGCGTTATTATAGGTTGCTATTTGAGCGGCATCAGGCTGAGTAATAATAGCAGTGGAAGTCCATTTTTCCTTAGCTATCAATAAATAAGCACCAGCAAGCACAACTGCGATAAGTATACACGCTGCAATAGTCCATTTACCGCGCCAAAGTTGGAGAACTAAATCAATCAAATCGATCTGCTCGCGATCATCGCTTCTGCTGACCACGTTATTGTTGTTCTGCGTCATACAATCCTTAACAGGCAAAAAGCAAAAAATAAAATATTGTTTGTTTAGTTTATCGCGTGCTGCCGATTTTTCTATAAGAATCCTATGAGTTATCCCCGAACAGGCGAAGTTTTGCTTAGCTGGCACTTAGCGGTATGATGCACACCATCTTTTGCGCACCGCGCATCGCGATATTTGTTACTGAAGAGGATTGGTATGAAATTTTTGGTCACCGGAGCCGCGGGTTTTATTGGCTTTCACGTCAGCGAAAGACTTCTCAAAGCAGGCCATCAGGTTGTGGGTATCGATAATCTGAACGACTACTACGACGTCAGCCTTAAGCAAGCCCGACTTGACCTCCTGGCATCTGAGAATTTTACGTTCCGCAAACTCGATCTGGCAGATAACGCAGGTTTGGCCTCGCTCTTTGTAAACGAGAAGTTTGACCGGGTGATCCACCTCGCTGCTCAAGCGGGCGTTCGCTATTCCATAGAAAATCCACATGTGTATGCTGAATCCAACCTGATGGGTCACCTGAATATTCTTGAGGGTTGCCGCCATAATAAGGTGCAGCATCTGGTGTATGCCTCGTCTAGTTCGGTATATGGTCTGAACCGCAAAATGCCCTTCTCTACCGATGATTCTGTAGATCACCCGGTCTCGCTGTATGCAGCCACCAAAAAAGCGAACGAACTGATGGCGCACACTTACTCCCATCTCTACGGTTTGCCAACCACTGGCCTGCGATTCTTTACCGTGTACGGCCCGTGGGGGCGTCCGGATATGGCGCTGTTTAAATTCACCAAAGCGATGATCGAAGGTAAAAGCATCGACGTATACAACTATGGCAAGATGAAGCGCGACTTCACCTATATTGATGACATCGTCGAGGGAATTATTCGTCTTCAGGACGTTATCCCGCAGCCGAATCCCGAGTGGACCGTTGAAAGCGGTTCTCCTGCGACCAGCTCTGCGCCGTACCACATTTACAATATCGGCAATAGCGAGCCGGTGGAGCTGATGGACTACATCACCGCGCTGGAAGACGCTTTAGGCAGCGAAGCGGAAAAGAACATGATGCCCGTGCAGCCCGGTGACGTACTGGAGACCAGCGCAGACACCAAGCCTCTTTATGAGGCGGTGGGCTTCAAGCCAAAAACCTCGGTTAAAGAGGGGGTTAAAAACTTCGTGGACTGGTATCGAAATTACTACAACGTCTAAAACAAAAAAGCCCGGCTATGCCGTAATGTCAGTCAGTTAAGCAACTGACTGGCCCTTTTTAGAGGCTGTGGGGTATCTCCATGGCCTTTCCTTTACCACTCTCGGGAAGGCCCTTTCCCTTCTTGTCGGTAATTTTACCAGCTGCCCCATACTCTCAAGATCACGCATCAGCTCCGGGATACGCCCCGGTGACGCGCCCTGCAACGTCATCAGCATTCTCATGACCATTCCGCATGATTCTGAGAAGCTCAGCTGGTTCGGCCAGTATCCTTTCAGCTGTCCCGCCATTTTAATCATCTGATATCTCACCAGATTATACGCCAGTAAGACACCCCACAGCTCCTGCTCCACAAGCTCCGGCTTTTTACTTCTCAGCGTCAGCCTGCTCAGTTGCATCGTCTGTTTTATCTCCCTGTATCCCAGTTCGATTTCCCAGCGATGACTGTACAGGTCTGCCATTTCTCCTCCGGGATACCGCATGGCGTCCGTCATCGACGTCAGCAGATGGCAGACTTTTCCTTTGCGCGTCACGGTCAGCAGGCGGGCTGTCATCTCATCTCCCAGACCCGGCCATTTTTTCCGTGCCTGTGGACTGGTTTTCAGCGTCACCAGATAGTCGCCTTTACCCAGTTTTCGGACCTCTTCATACTGCGCTCCCTTTCTGAGAGGGATCATCCAGTGACGGTGTTCTCCCGCCTGACTCCAGGCATTTAACAGTCCCAGTGAGTAATAACCTTTATCCATTAACGTCAGGGTGTTATCGCCGGTTTGTTCTATCAGTTGCTCAGCAAGCTCATTTTCGCTGTTTTTCATCGTACCGAAGGCTGCTGCCGTCAGCAGATGGCTGGTCAGTTCCATCTGACAGACCATTTTGACCTGCGGGTAGAGTGCTGGGGTTCCGCCATGCGTCTGACGGGGGAAGGCGGCGTCGTTTTCTGGTGTGTCCGGTGTTCGCCAGAACACACCATCGATGGTCAGCAGGGTCAGACCACACCAGTGCGGATGCGGCGTGGTGTTATGCCAGAGCTGCGCTGTTTGCGTGAACACACGGCGGACAGCCTCGCTGCCCAGCCTCTGTCGGGCCTGGATAACGGCGCTGGGTGCGACAAAGGGACGACTGCCCGGCAGCATGATGTCCAGACGGTTCACGATTTGATGAAGGGGTTCTTTACGTTCAAGCGCCATACCGACAATGCACCAGACCATCATTTCCAGCGGCAGACGGCGCTTGCGCAGGGTAACGATACCAGCTTCGGTCAGACATCGGGAAATCAGTTCCGGGTCCAGATAGTCGCCCAGAGAAGTCAGAGGGTTACGCAGAGAATCGTAACGTGATACCAGGTCAAGAGCCTGTCCAATGTGCATAAAAAAATCCGGAAACGGGTGAACATTTCCGGATTCTTACACAGCCACTGGATCGGTCAACTGATCCTTAACTGATCGGCATTACGGCTATGCCGGGCTTTTTTACACCAAAAAGACAGTTATCAGTCGCTGCCAAACAGATCGCGGGTGTAGACTTTATCCGCCACGTCCGCCAGTTCTTCGGCCATGCGGTTGGAGATGATCACGTCAGCTTCTTTCTTGAACGCATCCAGATCGCGAACCACGCGCGAATGGAAGAACTCATCTTCTTTCATTGCTGGCTCGTAAATCACAACCTGCACACCTTTCGCCTTGATACGTTTCATGATCCCCTGAATGGATGAGGCGCGGAAGTTATCCGAGCCGCTCTTCATAATCAGACGATACACACCCACGACTTTCGGCTGGCGCGTCAGAATAGAATCAGAGATGAAGTCTTTGCGGGTACGGTTAGCGTCAACAATCGCTGAAATCAGGTTGTTTGGCACCGCCTGATAGTTTGCCAGCAGCTGCTTGGTATCTTTAGGTAGACAGTAGCCACCGTAGCCAAATGACGGGTTGTTGTAATGGTTGCCAATGCGCGGATCGAGGCAAACGCCTTCGATGATCTGACGCGTGTTCAGACCCAGGCTTTCTGCATAGCTGTCCAACTCGTTGAAATAGGCCACACGCATCGCCAGGTATGTGTTGGCGAAAAGTTTGATGGCTTCGGCTTCGGTAGAGTCGGTAAATAGCACCGCAATATCTTTTTTAATCGCGCCTTCCTGCAGTAGCGCAGCAAAACGCTCAGCGCGTTCAGAACGCTCACCGATCACAATTCGGGACGGGTGCAGGTTATCGTATAACGCCCTTCCCTCACGCAGGAATTCTGGCGAGAAGAAGACATTATCAATGCCCAGCTTTTCCTTGATGGATTTGGTGAAGCCCACGGGAATGGTGGACTTGATAATCATCACCGCGTTAGGGTTGATCGCCGTAACGTCTTTGATCACCGCTTCGACGCTGGAAGTGTTGAAGTAGTTGGTTTTCGGATCGTAATCGGTCGGCGTTGCGATGATGACATAATCCGCGTTACGGTAAGCATCTGCTTTGTCCGTCGTTGCACGGAAATTCAGATCTTTATTGGAAAGATATTCCTGAATCTCCTTATCAACAATCGGGGAGACCTTCTGATTAAGCATGTCCACTTTCGCCTGAACGATATCGAGCGCGACCACTTCATGGTTCTGCGCGATGAGGATACCGTTTGAAAGACCGACATAGCCTGTTCCGGAGATTGCTATTTTCATTCGTTCAACTTCTTCAAGTATGAGTGTCAGATGGCGCGAGTACACCACCGCGATAAACAACTGTTGAGGTTTTTACCTCTTAAGTTTATCGGCTGTCAAGGCGAATGCCTTGCTGCAGGAATGCGATAATTTAGTGGTTTATTCTGCATTTAATGCACTCGTCTGGGCGAAGCAAGTCATCATGGGGGCGGAGCAATAAAAAAAGCCCGGTGAAATTCACCGGGCCCTGCTATCGGACTAGTTTAAATCAGATTAATCCAGCCACTCGGTGTGGAACACGCCGTCTTTATCAGTGCGTTTATAGGTGTGTGCACCAAAGTAGTCACGCTGTGCCTGAATCAGGTTTGCAGGCAGAACGGCAGCACGGTAGCTGTCGTAGTACGCCACAGCAGCGGAGAAGGTCGGAACCGGAATACCGTTCTGAACCGCATAAGCAACCACATCACGCAGTGCCTGCTGATATTCATCAGCAATTGTCTTGAAGTAAGGAGCCAGCAGCAGGTTTGCGATACCCGTATTTTCAGCGTAAGCATCGGTGATTTTCTGCAGGAACTGCGCACGAATGATGCAGCCCGCACGGAAGATCTTCGCGATTTCGCCGTAGTTCAGCTCCCAGTTATTCTCGTCGGATGCTGCGCGCAGCTGAGAGAAGCCCTGCGCGTAGGACACGATCTTACCGAGATACAGCGCACGGCGCACTTTCTCCACGAACTCCGCTTTATCGCCTGCGGGTTTAGCCTGTGGGCCAGACAGCACTTTGGATGCTGCTACACGCTGCTCTTTCAGAGAAGAGATATAGCGTGCAAATACGGATTCAGTGATCAGAGACAACGGCTCACCCAGATCCAGAGAGCTCTGGCTGGTCCATTTACCGGTACCTTTGTTCGCGGCTTCATCCAGGATCACATCAACCAGGTATTTACCCTCTTCATCTTTCTTAGTGAAGATATCTTTGGTGATGTCGATCAGGTAGCTGTTAAGCTCGCCCTTGTTCCATTCGGTGAAGGTTTCCGCCAGCTCTTCGTTGGTGAGGTTCAGGCCACCTTTCAGCAGTGAATAGGCTTCTGCGATCAGCTGCATGTCGCCGTATTCAATACCGTTGTGAACCATCTTAACGTAATGACCCGCACCGTCAGCACCGATGTAGGTCACGCACGGCTCGCCATCTTCAGCGACCGCGGCGATTTTGGTCAGGATTGGTGCTACCAGCTCGTACGCTTCTTTCTGACCACCCGGCATGATGGATGGACCTTTCAGAGCGCCCTCTTCACCACCGGACACACCGGTACCGATAAAGTTGAAGCCTTCAGCAGAAAGTTCACGGTTACGACGGATGGTGTCCTGGAAGAAGGTATTACCGCCATCAATGATGATGTCCCCTTTATCCAGATAAGGTTTCAGGGAATCGATGGCAGCATCAGTACCTGCGCCCGCTTTCACCATTAACAGGATACGACGAGGCGTTTCCAGGGACTCAACAAACTCTTTAACCGTATAGAAAGGAACCAGTTTCTTGCCTGGGTTTTCGGCAATCACTTCTTCAGTTTTTTCACGGGAGCGGTTGAAAACGGAGACGGTATAACCACGGCTTTCGATGTTGAGCGCCAGGTTGCGCCCCATCACTGCCATACCGACAACGCCGATCTGTTGCTTGGACATTACATACTCCTGTCAGGTGTGGTCACCGCGAACGATTGCGCGGCTTGAATGTTTTAGGAATGTTAACTCAGAAATTACCAAATCGGTAGCACGATACCATTAAAGATCGAACGTGAGGTTTTACGGGTAACATCCCAAAGCGATGTGCTGCTAGCAAATCGCTTATCTTTAACGCACTTAAAGGAATAACTCCTTGAAAGTTTTCCCATTTTTATCTTTCTCAGATAATTTAGGGTTTTTAATATTCCACTCAATATTCAAAAAAGGATCATTCCAAAGCAGACAACCTTCAGACGTTGGATCATAGTAATCAGTGCATTTATATTCAAAATCAGCAACATCAGACAAGACGACAAAACCGTGCGCAAGTCCAGGTGGAACCCAAAATTGTTTTTTGTTTTCTTCACTCAATAAAACACCTTGCCATGCACCAAATGTTGGCGAATCTTTTCGAATATCAACAGCAACATCCAGAACTTCACCTCTGACAACGCGAACTAATTTTCCTTGAGGATTATTTCGCTGGAAGTGCAGTCCGCGCAGAACACCTTGAGATGAGCGAGAATGATTATCCTGAACAAAATCCAGATCAATGTTTAACATTTCTTTGTAACGATCTTTCTGAAAAGTTTCGAGGAAGAAACCACGATGATCGCCGAAAACTTTAGGCTCAATAATTTTTACATCGAAAATTTTTGTATCAATAACATTCATAAAAACTCACTATTATTAGTAGGCGCCATCTCGTTTGAGTACAACATTTATGGTTTTAAACAAAATGGCTATATCATTCCAAAGCGACCAATTTTTAACGTACCATGCATCAAAATAGACGCGGGTTTCATAATCGATATCATTTCGACCGCTAACTTGCCACAGTCCAGTCATTCCCGGTTTGGCCATTAAATAATAGTCAACGTCCTCGCTATAGCGGATCAGCTCATCATGAACGATAGGTCTAGGCCCCACCAGACTCATTTCACCTTTTAAGACATTAAACAGCTGAGGAAGCTCATCAAGGCTTGATTTCCGAATAAAATGACCAATTTTGGTAATGCGAGGATCGTCTTTTAATTTAAAATCTTTCTCCCACTCTTTTCGGGCATTCTCATCTTTTGCAAGTAGTTCATTAAGCACTTCTTGAGAATTAAGGATCATCGACCTGAATTTCAAGCATTTAAAGCGCTTACCGTTTCGTCCAATGCGCTCATGCCCGTAGATGGCTGGGCCGCCATCTTTTTTCACCTGAAGATAGAGATAAGCAAGAAGTGGGGAAGCAACAAGAATAATGGCTAGCGAACCAAAAATATCAAAAGCTCTTTTAGCAAATCGTGAGGTCCGCTTAGCCAGATTATTGTTTACCCTCAAGATCATCACCTCATGGCTGAATATAAAGGCCATATCAGTACCATAAAGCGGTAATCCACGAATTGTTGGGATAACTGAGACATAACGAAATTTATGTTTTGAGAGTTTTTTGATCCAAGTATTTCTTATTTCAATCTGCTCTGACTCAACGGCGATAATAAACTGGGTAAATTTGTTAATCGTATCTTTTATTTTATTGATATCCATATTAATAATTGGACATCCCAACATTTCTTTTTCTGTACTATCTCCAATAAAGCAAGTGACTTTATACCCAAGATTTTTTTCACTATTTATAGCCAGATAAGCATCGCGAGCATTTTTCCCACAACCGATTATGATTGTGTCACGTTTCCATAAGCCAAGTTTATCCAGTATATTACGTGTAACGGAACGACCTAATGGAATCAGGATGAATGCAAACATCCAAGTGAACACCCAGAGATAGCGGGAGAAATGCCATTTCGAAAAGGCATTTATTGCGAGTTCAATGATTGCAAATATCAGCAGCGTTCTTAGTATCTCCTTTAACTCAAACCAAAATGGTTTGCGATAGGAGTAATGTCGCAGTCTGATCCAAAACCAACCAACACAGATCACACTTAAAATAGAGTGCGTCGCAACTTTATCGTTGAATTCGTCTTGCGGTATAAATGCCGGAAGATTATTAAAGAGATATTCAATAAGATATATTGATATACCGAAAGAAAAAAGCAACAAAAATAAGTCAACTGAGGCATTGGCTATTTTACCAACAGTGAGCTTCACATTGATTTTCATATTAATCCTGCAAGATATTCATTTCCAATATTTTTTATGCATGCTGAATTTCTTCGATAAAGATAAAGGTAATCGCTTATATCTTTTTCCTAACTGATATCCCAAGAATTTAGCACCGTTGTTGATAAATGCCTGAATCAAATAGAGCGGTTGTCTTTTTAAAACAAATCTCATTTCAGATACAATGAACTTCTTACCCTCACCACCCGCTCCACCGAAATCACGTCTGATCCAGTTTTGTTCCTGATGGAAGACACCAATATCAAAATATCGTGAAAATTCATCAACAGCAGTGTAGTTATGTGAATGTTTTGCCACGGCATTCGCAGCATATCCAACTTTATAACCTGCTGAGAGTGCATTAGCTGCAAAAAGCATGTCTTCACACAGAATAGTATTCTCTGCAAAACCGCCTAACTTTTCAAAAATAGCGACTCGATAAGCGGAAAACGAATTGGACATAAACACAGCCTTAATGCCTAACGGTTTACCGCTTTCCTTTGAAACAACATAACTTCGTTCGGAATAGTTAAAATGTCTGGCATGGCGAGCAATGACATTCGCGTCATCGTGTGGAATTTGTTTACCGTAAATTGCAGCCAGTTGATCATCAGCATCAAACATCGAAATCATGTTTTCAATGGATTCGGCATCGTTAAGGACCGCATCCTGTGTCATGAAAAATACGATATCGCTAGACGAAACTAGTTGCCGCAGACCAAGATTACGGGTACCGCCGTGATTAAAATCACGTGAATTAATACCCAACACGCTAAACCCCATTTCATTAGCGATGCTAACCGTATCGTCTTTTGAGCCAGAATCGATAACAAGAACGTCGCCAGAAAAATAATTACGTATGCTCGCTGCAGATTTCTTCCAGATGTCACCACCGTTGTAGGTAGGGACAACCATAGCGACTCTGAGGTTACTCATGTTTATTTTTTACCTTTTTGGTCTGCTCCAAGAACGCATTACCATTTTTTAGGTCAGGTTCCAGATGGCAGCCTTCAGCCCATTCATTCCATGCATTAATGAATACAAATGACTCACTAAGTCCATTTGAGGCTGAGAACTTACTTGCTTCATCCAGCCAATAGCCATAGCTTTCCGGCTCATCATTTTGAATTACGGTTGGCGTTGCTCGTCTGGCGGAGTTATCCCAGCTAGGGAATACGGCAGGGATCACTTTTTGCGGTTTTTTTGCATAGCTTTCAACAATATTATCCACCATATGTTTATAAGAGATCTTATTAACGGCAGAGGCATTGCGTTTGAGGTACTGGAAAAGAGCGTCAGGTAAAATGCTACGAGCAGTATCAACCAGGAATTGCTCTTTGGTTTTTACGGACGGGAAATCAATTCTGTTTGGCTGAAAATCAACAACTGCATCAAAATTATGTTTGAAGATTTCCTCATAGCCACTCGTGACAAAACCATTTTTAACACAGATGAAATAAATGGATTCCAGTCCATTTTCCTTCGCTTTTTCATTCCAGGTATGAATGAAGTTATCAATATCGGGAATGTGATCATATCTATAGAGCAAGAACACTGGCTTACCATCAACTTTGATATAACGGTCATCTTTTAAAAAAGGTAACAAGTATTCAAAGTGTTCTAGTGCATCTTGTTCTGTATAATCTTGCTTGATCAAGACTTCGCGCTCCATTCCATCCCACGCGCGAGTCCAGTTCTCATTAGCCCAGCAGATGCAGAACGGTAAATCGGGCTCTTTATCTTTCAGGACAGCTTCTAATGGTTTTTCAAGCAACAGATGCCCGTTGAACCAATAGTGGTAGTAACAAAAACCATCAATACCATATTCTTTTGCTAGTTCCGCCTGACGAATACGAGTTTCGGGTACACGTAAGTCATAGAAACCCATAGTCGTTGGAATGTGTGGCTGATTATGCCCTTTAAAACGAGGTTTAGATTTTGAAACGTTAAACCATTCAGTAAACCCCTCTCCCCACCATTCATTATTTTCTTTTACGGGATGATATTGAGGCAGATAAAATGCAATATATTTCATACACACGTCCATTTAACTTAAAAGCGTAATAATCAAGCTCAGTAAAATAATTTTATATTCTATTTGTCAAAAACGAATAGACTAATGAAAGGTTATTTGCTAATGACTGACGGTAAATTTTTTTGTTCATAATCAAACTTAAAAAACGGAACATCTTGTGCTTTTCCAGGATTTCTATAAACACGCGTAATTTATTATTATCAACCTTAGTCAACATTCCACCGCACACTCGCTGGTATTCATGTAACTGACAAAGTAAGGGGGGGTACTTACTTTTTTTCGGTTTTTTAAATTTCTGCACGATGTCGGAAAATGTTTTCTTCATTCCTGCGACATTTTCTCCGTGCTGTCTGTACTTAATACGCGATTCACGATCAAAATAGATTGACCCCGTACTTACTATGACCAGATAAAACCACCAGTCATGCATTACGATTCGATTGGTTGCAGGCAAGTTTGATTTTATCTGGCCGAAAGCCTCAGCATTAAGCACACAAGTACATCCCGTCACAACATTTTCGACTAAAGCATTCGATAGCGTTAGATTTTTTTCAGGATAAGGGGACCGAAACTGGAAATGCAGTGAAGCATCTACAACATTGAGCGTAGAGCAGTACATTACTGCACCTTTATACTCTTTGATACACTTTATTGCATGGCTTACTTTATCTGTTTCCCAGAAATCATCCTGATCGCAAAAAGCATAATAGCTATATTTACCTGTATCTACCTGCTGTATCAAATCAAAAAAACTGGCTACAACACCAATATTGCTGCCCTCGATCAGTTTAATATTTCTATGCTTTAACTGATAATTCTTAATAATTTCTATAGTATTATCACTAGAGCCATCGTCGCGAATAAGAATATCAGGATGCCCTTCCAATACTAATAGGCTATCAAGTTGCTCACAAAGATACTTATCGCCATTGTAAGTCGACATTAATATTACACTATTCATTTCATTCCTGAATTAATTAACTGCGTGTTCTTGCGTCTCTTCTTTGAGAACAGTGGATAAAATAACATTAAGGATAATGACGCATAAACAAGCATATTAGAGAAAGTGCACAGGACTAATAATATTGTACAAATTGAAAATTGGACATAAAAAACTGAATTTTTAGGACACATTTGTAAAAAAAACAATGGAGTTGCTATCATCAGCATCAACATTATTATCGGCCCGTACCAGCCGATAAAAACAAACGAATCCGCAAAAATAGTCCCCACGGTTAAGAAATCGATCACTCGCGCTAAAGGAGAATTCTCTTCATCATAGCCGAACAGAGTGGCAACCCTTTTTCCGACAACGTCCGGCAGAACCTCATAAACGACGAACTTCAGACCGCCGGACTCTTCCCGGTGATTTTCATATTCATTTATCGTGTTCTGGAAATTAGCCATTGGTGAGCTAGGTAATGACTCCAACTTATTGATAGTGTTTTATGTTCAGATAATGCCCGATGACTTTGTCATGCAGCTCCACCGATT
>NZ_JAWUEI010000014.1:0-121719 GCF_036663495.1 Enterobacter sp. 342 | reverse complement strand
CAGAAGTGAAACGCCGTAGCGCCGATGGTAGTGTGGGGTCTCCCCATGTGAGAGTAGGGAACTGCCAGGCATCAAATAAGTGAAGAGGCCATCCGAAAGGATGGCCTTTTTGCGTTTGTACGCAAAAAAACTGTAGGCGGGTAAGGCGAAGCCGCCACCAGGCAACTCAAATCGCACTCCACTCCACAATAAACTCCGCAATTCCATCCACATCATTTAAATCGAGCACCGGAACCTCAAGCGGCAACACAACATCACTGGCCACCGCAACCACATGCTCATCAAGCGTTAACTCGTTAACATCATGCCCGGCATCGCTTCTGAAAAGCAGGATCTTAGGTACAGCCTCATGCTTAAAACCCTCAACCAGCACCAGATCCAACCTGGAATGATCCATTCGACTGACCAGATAAGCGAGATCCAGCGGCGCCTCATCAGGTGTTTCTGTCATCAGCGCCCAGCGCTGACGACTTGCTACCATCGTTTGAGCTGCACCCGCTTTACGTAACTCATAGCTGTCTTTGCCCGGTTTATCGACATCCATATTATGGTGGGTGTGCTTGATCAATCCTGGATGTATACCCCTGGCGCAAAGGGCTGGAATGAGCTTTTTCAACAGTGTGGTTTTCCCGGTCCCACTCCAGGCGGAAATAGCCAGAACAGGTATCATCATTTCTCCTGCATCATCTGCAAATCTTCAGTTGTATTCACGTTCACAAACGCAGACTTCATATCACTGAAATCAATGGAATGGCCGCCAGACTGACGCATAAAGACCATCACCCTACGCTCTCCCGCCGTCAGGTACTCCTGCAGAGCAGGCACTAATGATCTGTGCATCAACGCGATAGCAGGATGGTCACGCTCACCGTCATGTACCCAGACCACAGGGGCAGCAGCACGAAGCCGTACCAGACGCTCGACAAGGCAGGACGGAATCAATGGGGTATCGCAAGGACAGAAAATAAACCACTCTCCGGGCGACTGCAGCATAACCGAAAGCATACCAGCCAGCGGACCTGGGTAATTTGCCTGGTTATCCTGATAAACGGCGTACCCGCTGCGCTGGTATGTCTCAATATGCCTGTTAGCACTGATGGCCATTGTCGTCACCTGGCCTGTAAGCGCATCAGCGACACATTGCCACAAGGGTCTTCCGTTCAAAAGCTGAAGCCCCTTATCTTTTCCCCCCATTCGCGTCGCTCTGCCACCCGCCAGAACGACCCCAGTGATTTCCTGGCTAAGATTCACGAATATCGCCTCTTTTATTGTGGGATTGACCCTGCTAACGTGTCACTCTAAATGAAAGGAGCACCACCATGAAATGTAAACGTCTGAATGAAGTCATTGAACTCCTCCAGCCAGCCTGGCAAAAAGAGCCCGAGCTGAATTTGATGCAATTTTTACAGAAACTGGCGAAAGAGTCAGGTTTTGACGGCGAACTGGCAGACCTTTCTGATGATATCCTGATCTACCATCTTAAAATGCGTGACTCTGCCAAAGATGCTGTTATTCCAGGTATTCAAAAAGATTATGAGGAAG
Source organism: Enterobacter sp. 342 (assembly GCF_036663495.1). NCBI lineage: Bacteria > Pseudomonadati > Pseudomonadota > Gammaproteobacteria > Enterobacterales > Enterobacteriaceae > Enterobacter > Enterobacter sp. 342. Next base: position 120,177 of record NZ_JAWUEI010000014.1, on the reverse strand, counting down.
ATTTTAAAACCGCATTGCTGCGCGCCAGAGGCGTAATTAAAGAGTAAAAGCTTGTAAGCGGCGGCACCGAAATCGCCACAAGATGATATCCTGAATCATTCGTATAATTTCCGGATGATCGGATGAACGACCAGGCTTTTACTTTCCAGACATTACACCCGGATACCATTATGGATGCCCTGTTTGAACAGGGTATCCGGGTGGATTCTGGGCTAACGCCATTAAATAGCTACGAAAACCGTGTCTATCAATTTCAGGATGAGGAGCGTCGGCGCTTCGTCGTGAAGTTCTATCGCCCTAAACGTTGGTCAGCAGAACAAATTCAGGAAGAGCATCAATTTGCTCATGATCTGCTGGATGACGATGTACCCGTTGCTGCCCCGCTAAAATTCAATAACCAAACGCTGCTTATGCACGAAGGGTTTTACTACGCAGTCTTCCCAAGTCTCGGTGGTCGCCAGTTTGAAGCGGATAATATTGATCAAATGGAGTGGGTGGCCCGCTATCTGGGACGTATACATCAGACGGGACGCAAAAAATCCTTTATTGCCCGTCCGACTATCGGCATTCAGGAATACCTTCTTGAACCTCGCGAAGTATTCGAAACCTCTGCGCTGATCCCCACAGCGCTAAAGGATAATTTCCTCAGCGCCACCGACAAGCTTATTGGTGCGGTAAAAGCCAGCTGGCGCGATGATATTTCCGTGCTGCGTCTACATGGCGATTGTCACGCAGGAAACATTCTCTGGCGTGATGGCCCGCTGTTTGTCGATCTCGATGATGCGCGTATGGGACCAGCGGTTCAGGACTTGTGGATGCTGCTCAATGGCGACAAAGCCGAGCAGCGCATGCAGCTTGAAACCATTATTGAAGCCTATGAAGAGTTTAGCCCGTTTAATTCAGACGAAATTACCTTGATTGAACCTTTACGTGCGATGCGTTTTGTTTATTATCTCGCATGGTTAATCAGGCGTTGGGATGACCCCGCGTTTCCCCGAAATTTCCCGTGGCTTACCGGAGAAGATTACTGGCGCAGCCAGATATCAACATTTACAGAGCAGGTTAAGGTTCTTCAGGAACCCCCTCTGCAATTAACGCCGATGTATTAATTGGACACCCCCAGGAGAGAGTTTATTATGAAAAAAATTTGGCTGGCGCTGGCAGGAATGATTCTGGCATTTAGCGCTTCTGCTGCGCAGTTTACCGACGGCAAGCAGTACATCACGCTGGACAAGCCTGTTGCTGGCGAGCCACAGGTTCTGGAGTTCTTCTCGTTCTATTGCCCACACTGCTATCAGTTCGAGCAGGTGCTGCATGTATCTGACAGCGTGAAGAAAAAGCTGCCAGAAGGCACCAAAATGACCAAGTACCACGTTGAATTCCTGGGGCCATTGGGTAAAGACCTGACTCAGGCGTGGGCAGTTGCTATCGCACTGGGCGTAGAAGATAAGATCACTTCCCCAATGTTTGAAGCCGTACAGAAAACCCAGACCGTTCAGACTACTGCCGATATCCGTAAAGTTTTCGTTGATGCGGGTGTGAAAGGTGAAGACTATGACGCGGCATGGAACAGCTTTGTCGTGAAATCTCTGGTGGCTCAACAGGAAAAAGCCGCTGCCGACCTGCAGCTTCAGGGTGTTCCGGCGATGTTTGTTAATGGCAAATATCAGCTGAATATGCAGGGCATGGACACCAGCAGCATGGATATCTTCGTACAGCAGTATGCCGATACTGTGAAATACCTGGTTGAGAAGAAGTAAGATTATTGATGTAAAAACGCCGGTCACTGACCGGCGTTTTTGTATGAAGATTTAATGTTGTCTATCTGTTCGTCTTTCTCTTTCCAGAGAGTATTAAGCCATAACTGGAAACGACGTTTGAAATTCTTATCGTTAACGTAGTCACCGTGCAATTCGGCCTCGATCGGTACCAGATCAACACGCACAACAATGCGCGTCAGCTTGCCACTGAGCATATCGAAGAACGGCGTTTTATCGTTTTCCGGGTAGCAGAGGGTGACGTTAAGTAATTTATCGAACTGAGCACCCAGCACGTTAAGCGCCATCGCAATACCCGCGGCTTTTGGCGGCAACAGGTTCTGAAAAGGAGAACGTGTTTGTTGGCGCTTCTCTTCTGTAAACCGGGAGCCTTCAACGAAGTTTACGATGGTTGTTGGATGTGCGCGAAACTTTTCGCAGGAACGGCGTGTGGTCTCCACGTCCTTACCGCGACGCTCAGGATGACGGATCAAATAGCTGCGCGAATAGCGTTTCATAAACGGCATATCGAGCGCCCAGCAGGCCAGACCGATGAAAGGAACCCAGGCGAGCTGCTGTTTCAGGAAGTATTTGTTCATCGGGATGTGCTTACGGAAAAGCACACATAACACCACGATGTCAGCCCAACTGTGGTGATTGCAAATTAGCAGGTACCAGTTCTTTTTGTTGAGGCTCTCCAGTCCTTCAACATCCCACTTCAGTTGCGGGTTCAGGTACAACAGGATCGCCAGTCCTTCACACCAGCAATACATCATGAAATTACAAAATGTGGACACGGCTCGCCACACCACAGGCACAGGCAGCAGCAGTTTAATAATTCCTGCGACAATGATCGGCACAGAACAGGCGATAGTCACCAGAATCGTTAAAATGATGCTTAACAGTAATGTTATTGCAGCGAGCAATCTCGACATGATTAGCTTTTTCAAATGGTTAGCTGTAATTGAGCGACCGGCTATTCGGCGCTGGGCGCTGATTTTACCAGAAAACAGACGAAGTAATGGCGCTTTCACACGGAGAGTTGGTTGCTTTTTCCCTACTGCAGAAGATTTCGCTACGATTCTGCACGAATCAGGGCTTATATCCACATAGACTAAATTGTCATCAGCGGGTAATACAGATGAGATCTAACAGAATAACGTTATGATAATTAAGATCTAAATTATATCGCGTATGTATTTTTAGCGTCTGTTATTCATATGAAGTGAAAATATACACAAACTTATCCACAGTTTGTTTTTTGCGAGAGATCTTCACGATCGCAAAATCTTTTCCTGTATCAGGCGCTAATAACTGATGTTTTCATCCTTCTGTGGCATCCTTTAGCCATAAATTGATTAAAGGCACGGACATTATGGTTCAGATCCCAGAAAACCCTCTTATTCTCGTCGACGGCTCTTCTTACCTGTATCGGGCGTATCATGCGTTTCCTCCTCTGACCAATAGCGCAGGGGAACCTACCGGCGCGATGTACGGCGTGCTTAACATGCTGCGCAGCCTGATACTCCAGTATCAGCCAACCCATGCGGCGGTGGTCTTTGATGCCAAAGGCAAAACCTTCCGCGACGAGTTGTTTGAGCATTACAAATCTCACCGTCCGCCAATGCCTGACGATCTGCGTGCGCAGATTGAGCCGCTGCACGCCATGGTGAAAGCGATGGGCCTGCCGCTGCTGGCTGTCTCTGGTGTTGAAGCCGATGACGTCATCGGCACGCTGGCGCGTGAAGCTGAAAAAATGGGCCGTCCGGTGCTGATCAGCACCGGTGATAAAGATATGGCGCAGCTGGTAACGCCAGGTATCACCCTGATTAACACCATGACCAACACCATTCTGGGGCCTGAAGAGGTTGTCACAAAATATGGCGTACCGCCTGAGCTGATTATCGACTTCCTCGCGTTGATGGGCGATTCGTCGGATAACATCCCTGGAGTCCCTGGTGTCGGTGAAAAAACGGCACAGGCGCTGCTTCAGGGGCTGGGCGGGCTGGATACGCTGTACGCGGAATCGGATAAAATCGCCGGGCTCTCCTTCCGTGGTGCAAAAACCATGGCCGGAAAACTTCAAGATAACAAAGAGGTGGCTTACCTCTCTTATAAGCTGGCAACGATTAAAACCGATGTCGAACTGGAACTGGGTTGTGAGCAACTGGAAGTGCAGCAGCCTTCTGCTGACGATCTGCTGAGCTTGTTTAAGCAATACGAATTCAAGCGCTGGATCACCGACGTCGAAAGCGGCAAGTGGTTACAGGCAAAAGGGGCTAAGCCAGCAGCAAAACCGAAAGAGACGATAGTTGTTGATGCTGAAGAACAGGCCGAAGAAGAAGCCGTAACCTTGTCCTTCGACAACTACGAGACCATTCTTGAAGAGTCACAGCTGATCGCCTGGATCGAGAAACTGAAAAAAGCGCCGGTCTTTGCCTTCGACACGGAAACCGACAGCCTCGACAACATCTCTGCCAATATGGTGGGCCTGTCATTTGCGACAGAACCGGGGATGGCGGCTTATGTTCCTGTTGCACACGATTACCTGGATGCGCCGGCGCAGATCTCCCGTGAACGTGTGCTTGAGCTGCTGAAGCCGGTTCTGGAAGACGACAAGGTGCTCAAAGTCGGGCAAAACCTGAAGTACGATCGCGGTATTCTGCAAAACTACGGTATTGAGCTGCGCGGTATTGCATTCGACACCATGCTGGAATCCTACATTCTGGACAGTGTTGCAGGTCGCCATGATATGGATTCCTTATCAGACCGTTGGCTAAAACATAAAACCATCACTTTCGAAGAGATTGCCGGTAAAGGGAAAAATCAACTTACCTTCAACCAGATTGCACTCGAAGAGGCGGGTCGCTATGCCGCGGAAGACGCGGATGTCACCCTGCAATTGCACCTGAAGATGTGGCCAAAACTTCAGAAAGAAGCAGGGCCGCTGAACGTATTCCAGCATATCGAGATGCCATTGGTGCCTGTGCTTTCACGTATTGAGCGCAATGGCGTTAAAATCGATCCAACCGTATTGCATAACCACTCCGGGGAGCTCGCGCAGCGTCTGACCGAGCTTGAGCAGAAAGCGCATGAGCTTGCTGGAGAACCATTTAACCTCTCATCGCCGAAACAGCTGCAAACCATCCTGTTTGAAAAGCAGGGTATCAAGCCGCTGAAGAAAACGCCTGGCGGTGCACCGTCGACGTCTGAAGAGGTGCTTGAAGAGCTGGCACTGGATTACCCCCTGCCAAAAGTGATTCTGGAGTATCGGGGTCTCGCGAAGCTGAAGTCCACTTACACTGATAAGCTCCCGCTGATGATCAACCCGAAAACAGGCCGTGTGCATACCTCGTATCATCAGGCTGTGGCAGCGACGGGTCGACTCTCGTCAACGGATCCAAACCTGCAGAACATTCCGGTACGTAATGAAGAAGGTCGCCGAATCCGTCAGGCTTTTATTGCGCCAGATGACTACCTGATCGTCTCTGCTGACTACTCGCAAATTGAGCTACGTATTATGGCGCATCTGTCCCGCGACAAAGGCTTGCTGACTGCTTTTGCCGAAGGGAAGGACATCCACCGTGCAACCGCGGCGGAAGTCTTCGGTTTGCCGTTGGATAGTGTAACCAACGAACAGCGCCGTAGCGCCAAAGCGATCAACTTTGGTTTGATCTACGGTATGAGCGCATTTGGTCTGTCGCGCCAGCTCAACATTCCACGCAAAGAGTCGCAGAAGTATATGGATCTCTACTTCGAGCGTTATCCTGGCGTGCTGGAATATATGGAACGCACCCGCGCACAGGCGAAAGAGAAAGGTTACGTCGAAACACTGGATGGCCGCCGTCTCTACTTACCAGACATCAAATCCAGCAATGCAGCGCGACGCGCTGGTGCAGAACGTGCGGCAATCAACGCCCCTATGCAAGGTACTGCGGCGGACATCATTAAGCGTGCGATGATCGCCGTTGATGCCTGGCTGGAAAAAGAGAAGCCTCGCGTGAAAATGATCATGCAGGTTCACGATGAACTGGTATTTGAAGTGCACAAAGACGACCTCGACGCTGTATCTAAGAAGATCCACGAACTAATGGAAAGCAGCATGACACTCGACGTGCCGTTGCTGGTGGAAGTGGGAAGTGGTGAAAACTGGGATCAGGCTCACTAAAGGTTCTGTGAATAACGCGCTTTTTATGTAAGTTAGCAACATAACAAAGTGCGTTTTGTGACGATCATTAGAATTCCCTATGTAAATAATGAAAAAAAACTACAAAAAGTGCTTTTTCTGCAGCAAAAAAAGGGGTAGAGTTATCGACGTAGGGTACAGAGGTAAGATGTTCTATCTTTCAGACCTTTTACTTCACGTAATCGGATTTGGCTGAATATTTTAGCCGCCCCAGTCAGTAATGACTGGGGCGTTTTTTATTGCGGAAAAGAAACATTCAGGTAAAAAAAAGCGCGGACATCGCCGCGCTCGGTATTACTCTTCTTCCGCTTCCGTCGCGGGTTCCAGCTCGCTAAACCAGGTGTCGAGCTTCTGACGCAGTTTGTCTACGCCCTGCTTTTTCAGAGAGGAGAAAGGCTCCACCTGCACATCACCGTTGAAAGCCAGCACCGCTTCGCGAACCATATTCACCTGCGCTTTACGCGCGCCGCTTGCCAGCTTATCGGCTTTCGTCAACAACACCAGTACGGCAATATCGCTTGCTACAGCCCAGTCGATCATCTGTTGATCAAGATCTTTCAGAGGGTGGCGAATATCCATCAGCACCACCAGACCTTTCAGGCACATGCGTTTTTCCAGGTATTCACCCAGCGCACGCTGCCACTTGATTTTCATCTCTTCGGGTACCTGAGCGTAACCGTAGCCCGGTAAGTCGACCAGGCGTTTGCCCTCTGCCACTTCAAACAGGTTAATCAACTGGGTACGGCCAGGTGTTTTTGAGGTACGCGCCAGGCTTTTCTGATTAGTCAGCGTGTTCAGGGCGCTGGATTTTCCCGCATTGGAGCGGCCAGCAAATGCCACTTCAATACCGGTATCAGAAGGAAGGTGGCGAATATCGGGCGCACTGGTGACAAAATGCGTCTGTTGGTAGTTCCAGGTAGTCACGTGGTCGTCTCCAAAATCGTAATCTGAAGGGGATTATACCCGAATGCAGGCAAAAGGCTTTTCTGATTGCATATGGCCTGTAGGTGAAAGCCCTGGCTGTTGTGAGAGATCGGCTAATCAAGCTTTGGGAGATTTCAGATAAATCGCAGGTGCCAAAAATGGCAAACTATTTTAAATCATAAACTTAAATTCGGGTAATTGTCCGAAAATCCCTTTTTGTACTGTTTCGTTGCTTGTTAGTTTAACGGAACAAGGTAAAGTGTGCGTCAGGGCGAGGAAGCCAACAGGAAATCGACTTAAGGATTAGGGGTCAGGAGCGCCAGGAGGCGAAGACGCAGGATTGTCAGGATGACCAGCGCCTGGAGGCGTTTTAACAGGAAATGGAACCGTATCACGGACGGTATCAGCCAAGGGATAAACAGGGCTTGTTGTTGGCAAACACGGAATGTCTGACCCGCTAAGGGTTGTGAGTCAGGAAAAAAGGCGACAGATTGCTCTGTCGCCTTTTTTCTTTGCTTGCTTTCTGCTAGATTTCGCCGCAATTCTATACTGAAGAAAACGACTTAAAGATAAAACATCATGAAAAAACCAACCTCCGCTGCGGGCGCTAAACGCCCTGCAAAAGCACGCCGCAAAACGCGCGAAGAACTGAACCAGGAAGCGCGCGATCGTAAACGCGACAAAAAGCATCGCGGTCATGCTGCGGGTAGTCGTGCGAACGGCGGTGGTACTGCGGGCGCTTCTGCAAAAGGTAAGCAGCAGAAAGATCCTCGTATCGGCAGTAAAACTCCCATTCCACTGGGCGTGACAGACACCCCGGTCACTAAGCAGCACAAACCAAAGAGCGAGAAACCTATGCTTTCACCGCAGGCTGAGCTGGATATGCTGGAGAACGATGAGCGCCTGGACGCGCTGCTGGAACGTCTTGAAGAGGGGGAAACCCTGACTGCTGAAGAGCAGTCGTGGGTTGATGCCAAACTGGATCGCATTGATGAGCTGATGCAGAAGCTTGGTCTGTCTTACGACGATGAAGATGACGAAGAAGAAGAAGAAAAGCAGGAAGATATGATGCGTCTTCTGAAGGGTGGAAACTAACATTTGCACCCGGCAGGAACGCTGGTCCTGCTTATAACCCTTCCGGTTATATGTTATCTGGTGTGGTTATTCGTTAAACTACGGCGGTTGTCGCGGCGCCAGAGGTGGCTGCGCACCCGAATGATGGCCCGCAACGGGGCCAGGTCGGGCCGCCGTATACGAACGCGACACCAACGGAAGGAGTGAGCATGTCTGTACCATCTATCGACTGGGATTTGGCCCTAATCCAGAAATATAACTATTCCGGGCCACGCTATACGTCATACCCTACCGCGCTGGAGTTTACTGATACCTTCGGCGAGACTGAATTTCTTCAGGCCGTGGCGCGCTATCCTGAACGCCCGCTTTCGCTCTACGTCCATATTCCGTTCTGCCATAAGCTCTGCTACTTCTGCGGCTGCAATAAAATTGTTACCCGCCAGCAGCACAAGGCCGATCAGTATCTGGATGCGCTCGAACAAGAAATCTTGCATCGTGCGCCACTCTTTGCCGGACGTCATGTCAGCCAGCTGCACTGGGGTGGCGGTACGCCAACCTATCTGAACAAAGCGCAAATCAGCCGATTGATGGCGTTGCTGCGCAGCAACTTCAATTTTAATGATGACGCCGAAATCTCGATCGAGGTTGATCCGCGAGAAATCGAGCTGGATGTACTGGATCACTTACGCGCTGAAGGTTTTAACCGTCTGAGTATGGGCGTGCAGGATTTCAATAAAGAAGTACAGCGTCTGGTGAACCGTGAGCAGGACGAAGAGTTTATCTTCGCCTTACTGAATCACGCGCGTGAGATTGGTTTCACCTCGACCAATATTGACCTGATTTACGGCCTGCCAAAGCAGACGCCCGAAAGTTTTGCCTTCACACTGAAACGCGTGGCCGAACTCAATCCGGACCGCCTGAGCGTCTTTAACTATGCGCACTTACCAACGCTGTTCGCTGCCCAGCGCAAAATCAAAGATGCCGATCTCCCTTCTGCCCAACAGAAGCTGGATATTTTGCAGGAAACCATTACTTCACTGACTGAGACCGGTTACCAGTTCATCGGTATGGATCACTTTGCCCGTCCGGATGACGAACTGGCCATTGCTCAGCGTGAAGGGGTATTGCACCGGAATTTCCAGGGCTACACCACCCAGGGCGATACCGATTTGCTGGGGATGGGCGTCTCTGCCATCAGCATGATTGGCGACTGCTATGCACAAAACCAGAAAGAGCTGAAGTCTTACTACCAGCAGGTTGATGACGCCGGCAACGCGCTGTGGCGCGGCATTGCGTTAACGCGCGACGACTGCATTCGCCGTGATGTCATTAAGGCGCTTATCTGCAACTTCCGTCTCGATTTCAGTGACGTTGAGTCGCAGTGGGGTCTGCACTTCAGCGATTATTTTGCGGAAGACCTGAAGCTGATTGCACCGCTGGCGAAAGATGGGCTGGTGGATGTATCGGAGAGTAAGATTGAGGTCACGCCGAAAGGGCGTCTGTTGATCCGTAATATCTGCATGTGCTTTGACGCGTATCTGCGTCAGAAAGCGCGTATGCAGCAGTTCTCGCGGGTGATTTAAGGCGCATAGCCAAAAGTATGAAACGTAGGCCGGGTAAGGCGAAGCCGCCACCCGGCTTTTACGTTCAACTCCGCTAGCTAAACAGCCCAACCAGCGCCGCACATAACATAGCCGCAACGGCTGTTTGTGGCGTGTGGCTTTCGGCTGCACCGCTAGAGAGCAAATTCACTAATGATTCCAGCATGATGGTCCCCCCAATTTCCGGGCACGATCATACAAAACTCATCGGAACAGTAAAGCGCAAAATAACAGCATTTTGCGCTCAATTAATAACCTTTACACTTCGGGGGAACATTACTCCATACCCAGCTCTTTCAGCTTACGCGTCAGGGTATTACGTCCCCATCCCAACAGGCGAGCGGCTTCCTGCTTATGCCCCTGCGTATGACGAAGCGCGGTAGTTAACAGCGTACGCTCCATCTCTGGCTGAGCTTCAGAAAGCAGGTTTTGATGACCGGAACGCAGGGCGCGGTCGGCCCACTGCGCCAGTAGCGTCGCCCAGCTGTCAGGCAGTGCATGTCCAGTACTGCTCTCTGGCGCGGATGCCTCAAACAACTCTGCCGGTAGATCCTGAATCAACACTTCCTGCCCGGCGGCCATCACGGTCAGCCAGCGGCAGGTGTTTTCCAACTGGCGCACGTTGCCCGGCCACGCCAGACGCGTCAGAGCGGCATCGGTTTCCGGGTGAAGCTGCTTGGCTTCTACGCCCAGCTCACGAGCGGCCACCTGCAGGAAATGACGTGCCAGGCGGGGAATATCTTCCCGACGTTCACGCAGCGGCGGCAGATGAACGCGAATGACGTTCAGACGGTGGAATAAATCCTCACGGAATTTTCCTTCCTGCACGCGTTGCTCCAGGTTCTGGTGAGTCGCGGCGATAATACGCACGTCCACTTTTACCGGCGCATAGCCGCCCACGCGATAAAACTGCCCGTCGGCCAGCACGCGCAACAGGCGGGTCTGGACATCCAGCGGCATATCGCCAATTTCATCCAGGAATAGCGTACCGCCGTCCGCCTGTTCGAAGCGCCCCTGGCGAATGGTATTTGCGCCGGTAAATGCCCCTTTTTCATGGCCGAACAGTTCGGATTCAATCAAATCCTTCGGGATCGCTGCCATATTCAGGGCGATAAACGGGGCTTTTGCCCGCGGGCTGTGGCGATGTAATGCATGTGCCACGAGCTCTTTACCGGTTCCCGATTCACCGTTAATCAATACGCTGATGGACGAGCGGGACAAACGGCCAATAATACGAAACACATCCTGCATCGCCGGCGCTTCGCCGATGATGTCAGTTGTTGGCCCAAAATCGGGTGTGTGGCGAGGCTGTTGCTGTTCCTGATAGTGGCTAATCGCACGTTCAACCAGCGCGACCGCTTCGTCGATATCAAACGGTTTTGGCAGGTAATCGAACGCTCCTTGCTGGTAGGCGCTCACTGCGGCATCAAGATCGGAATGTGCCGTCATTATGATGACCGGAAGCATAGGGTGGCGTTGTTTGATCTGCTTTAAAAGCGCCAGTCCGTCCATTCCCGGCATGCGAATATCCGAAAGCAGAACGTCCGGCGTTTTGGTGGTGAGTGCGTCGAGTACTTCGCTGCCGCTCTCAAACGTCGTGCAGCTTAATCCTGCCCCTGTGAGCGCGCGTTCAAGCACCCAACGGATGGAGCTATCGTCATCGACTACCCAGACTATCCCTCGTTGCATAAACGTCACCTTTATTTTTTAATCGGCAGGAAAACCGAAAACTCGGTGTGTCCCGGCCAACTGTTAAATTCAATTTTTCCAGAGTGTTGATCGATCAAACTGCGTGCAATGGATAAGCCCAGGCCGGTTCCGCCTTCGCGACCACTTACCATCGGGTAGAACAGGGTGTCCTGTAGATGCGATGGAATACCTGGTCCGTTATCCTCAACGTCGATTCGGGCTGCCAGACGATAGCGTACGCCGTGTAACGTGAGCTGGAAGGCGGTGCGGGTACGTAAAATAATCTCGCCCCCTTCCGGCCCCAGAGCCTGCAGGGCATTGCGTACGATATTCAACAGCACCTGCTCAATCTGATCCGGGTCATGCGCCAGTTCCGGCAGGCTTGGGTCGTAATCACGCACCAGCGTGACGTTTTCTGGTAACTCCATCGAAACCAGTTTCACCACCCGCTCAGCCACTTTATGGATGCTTTCTGTGACGTGCATTCCCGGCTGCTGAGGACCGAGAAGACGGTCTACCAGATTGCGCAGACGGTCCGCCTGCTCAATGATGACGTTGGTGTACTCCGCCAGCGCGGGGTCGGGCAGCGCCTTGGTCAGGAGTTGTGCTGCGCCGCGTAATCCCCCCAGCGGGTTTTTGATTTCATGCGCCAGACCTCGCACTAGATCGCGGGCGGCAATTTGCTGGGCATGCTGAAGCTGCTCCTGGCTCAGTCGGCGCTGATTATCCATCGGAGCCATTTCCAGCAGGATCAATCCTTCAGGAAGACGTTGGGCCGTCAGTGACAGAATATGCGAGCGCCCGTCGATAACCAGCGTGACTTCGTTATCCGTAAATCCCTGACCGGCCTGCAAACTTTCCTGCATCAGGCCAATATTCAGCGAAAAATAACTCAGTAATTCCGGAAGCGGGGTGCCAAACAGTTTACGTGCGCTTTGAGCGAGCAGTTGCTGCGCCGCCGGGTTGGCATAATGTACGGCCAGCTCGTCGTCGACCAGCAAGATACTGTTAATCAAAGAATTGAGGATCTGCCCAGCATCGGGCAGCGTGCCAGTTGCCATTCAGCAGTCTCCTGGAGTTGTTTGCACTAATTTAGTGCAGTATAGCTTTTTCGTCGTAAAAAGCGCGCGAGATCAGGTTGTTGGTGGAGAAAAAAGCCCATCCGGAGATGGGCTAAAAGTTTCCACGGCAACTACCCCCGGCGTTTGTCACGCCGGGTAAAACAACTTAATTAAACGCTGTAGTACAGCTCGAACTCAACCGGGTGTGGCGTCATACGCACACGGTCGTTCTCTTCCATACGCAGGGCGATGTAAGCATCGATAGCGTCGTCAGTGAATACGCCACCTGCAGTCAGGAACTCGCGGTCTGCGTCCAGTGCCTGCAGGGCTTCTTCCAGAGAGCCAGCAACCTGTGGGATCTCTTTCGCTTCTTCTGGCGGCAGGTCGTACAGGTTTTTATCCATTGCTTCGCCTGGGTGGATCTTGTTCTTGATACCATCCAGACCAGCCATCAGCAGTGCTGCGAAGCACAGGTATGGGTTAGCCGCTGGGTCCGGGAAGCGCACTTCGATACGACGCGCTTTAGGAGAAGCAACAACCGGGATACGGATAGAAGCAGAACGGTTACGCGCAGAGTAGGCCAGCATTACTGGCGCTTCATAGCCCGGAACCAGACGCTTGTAGGAGTTAGTGGTTGGGTTAGCCAGGGCGTTGATCGCTTTAGCGTGTTTGATTACGCCGCCGATGTAATACAGCGCCTGCTCAGACAGACCAGCATATTTGTCACCAGAGAACAGGTTGGTACCGTTCTTGGATAGAGACATGTGGCAGTGCATACCGGAACCGTTGTCGCCAAACATAGGTTTTGGCATGAAGGTAGCGGTTTTACCGAAACGGTGCGCAACGTTGTGCACAACGTATTTGTAGATCTGAATTTCGTCTGCTTTTTTGGTCATGGTGTTGAAGCGGGTAGCCACTTCGTTCTGACCCGCAGTCGCCACTTCGTGGTGGTGAGCTTCAACTACCAGGCCCATCTCTTCCATCACCAGACACATGGTGGAACGAATGTCCTGTGCTGAGTCGACCGGAGGAACCGGGAAGTAACCGCCTTTAACGCCTGGACGGTGACCTTTGTTACCACCTTCGTATTTGGTGGAAGAGTTCCATGCGCCTTCGATATCGTCGATAGCAACGTGGGAACCAGAAATAGACGCACCGAAACGGATGTCGTCGAACAGGAAGAATTCTGGCTCTGGCCCGAACAGAACAGTGTCTGCGATGCCGGTAGAACGCAGGTATTCTTCAGCGCGTTTCGCGATAGAACGTGGGTCGCGGTCGTAGCCCTGCAGCGTGCCTGGCTCGAGGATGTCGCAACGGATGATCAGGGTTGGTTCTTCGAAGAACGGATCAATGACCGCAGTGGTCGCATCTGGCATCAGAACCATGTCGGATTCGTTAATGCCTTTCCAGCCACCAATGGAGGAGCCGTCAAACATTTTGCCTTCTTCGAAGAATTCGGCGTTTACCTGATGAGCAGGAATTGTGACGTGCTGTTCTTTACCTTTGGTATCGGTGAAGCGCAGATCAACAAACTTCACTTCATGTTCGTTCAGCATCGTCAAAACGTGTTCAGCGGACATACTTAACTCTCCAGATTGGTCATTGTCGTCGTGGTAACGAGGTCTTCAATTTCTGTTTGTACTGGCTGTTGCCATGTATTTTTTATAAAGCGAAATCTGTGCCAACTTTTAAAACACCCCAAAAAGGCGTTATCATGCGCACCATAGTGCAAAAGGGCTGCACCACAATGGATTTGTTGCACCAGTATAGTGCCTCAATGTGAACATCGGGCACTATATTGGTGCAATTTACGTTAAAGTGCCCTTTTACCGCTCCGTGAAAGCGATCACAAAGCATCTCTGCAATACTTGTTTGCGGGGGATGTTTGTGATCCTGTTTTGTAGTGCGATTAATCCGTGTACAATAACGCGCTATTTCTAAATGCCTGAGGCAAAGTTGTGATCGAAAATTTGCGTAACATCGCCATCATCGCGCACGTTGACCATGGTAAAACTACCCTGGTTGATAAGCTGCTGCAGCAATCCGGTACGTTTGATGCGCGTGCCGAAACCCAAGAACGCGTGATGGACTCCAACGATTTGGAGAAAGAGCGTGGGATTACCATCCTCGCGAAAAACACCGCGATTAAATGGAATGACTACCGTATCAACATCGTTGATACCCCAGGGCACGCCGACTTCGGTGGTGAAGTTGAACGTGTAATGTCCATGGTAGACTCCGTTCTGCTGGTCGTTGACGCAATGGATGGCCCAATGCCACAGACGCGCTTCGTGACCAAAAAAGCATTTGCCCATGGTCTGAAGCCAATCGTTGTTATTAACAAAGTTGACCGTCCTGGCGCGCGTCCTGACTGGGTTGTTGACCAGGTATTCGACCTGTTCGTTAACCTCGACGCGACTGACGAGCAGCTGGACTTCCCTATCGTTTACGCTTCTGCGCTGAACGGTATTGCGGGTCTGGATCACGAAGACATGGCTGAAGACATGACCCCGCTGTACCAGGCGATTGTTGACCGTGTTCCTGCGCCAAACGTTGATCTCGACGGCACCCTGCAGATGCAGATCTCTCAGCTCGACTACAACAACTATGTTGGTGTAATCGGCATTGGTCGTATCAAACGCGGTAAAGTGAAGCCTAACCAGCAGGTCACTATCATTGATAGCGAAGGCAAAACCCGTAACGGTAAAGTCGGTAAAGTACTGACTCACCTGGGCCTTGAGCGTATCGAGAGTGACATCGCGGAAGCGGGCGACATCATCGCCATCACCGGTCTGGGTGAACTGAACATCTCCGACACCATCTGCGACCCGCAGAATGTCGAAGCGCTGCCAGCCCTGTCCGTTGATGAACCAACCGTATCCATGTTCTTCAACGTCAACACCTCTCCGTTCTGTGGTAAAGAAGGTAAATTTGTTACCTCTCGTCAGATCCTTGACCGCCTGAACAAAGAGCTGGTGCACAACGTTGCGCTGCGCGTTGAAGAAACCGAAGACGCTGATGCATTCCGCGTTTCTGGTCGTGGTGAGCTGCACCTGTCTGTTCTGATCGAAAACATGCGTCGTGAAGGTTTCGAAATGGCGGTTTCCCGTCCGAAAGTTATCTTCCGCGAAATCGACGGCCGTAAACAAGAGCCGTTCGAAAACGTTACTCTGGACGTTGAAGAGCAGCACCAGGGTTCTGTGATGCAGGCTCTGGGTGAGCGTAAAGGCGACCTGAAAAACATGAATCCAGATGGCAAAGGCCGCGTACGTCTTGACTACGTGATCCCAAGTCGTGGTCTGATCGGCTTCCGTTCAGAATTCATGACCATGACTTCCGGTACTGGTCTGCTGTACTCCACCTTCAGCCACTACGACGATGTTCGTCCGGGCGAAGTTGGCCAGCGTAACAACGGCGTGCTGATCTCCAACGGTCAGGGCAAAGCGGTTGCGTTTGCGCTGTTCGGTCTGCAGGATCGCGGTAAGCTGTTCCTGGGTCACGGTGCTGAAGTTTATGAAGGCCAGATCATCGGTATTCACAGTCGTTCTAACGACCTGACTGTAAACTGCCTGACCGGTAAGAAACTGACCAACATGCGTGCGTCCGGTACTGACGAAGCAACGGTTCTGGTTCCACCGATCAAGATGACCCTGGAGCAGGCTCTGGAATTCATCGATGACGACGAACTGGTAGAAGTGACTCCACAGTCAATTCGTATCCGTAAACGTCACCTGACCGAGAACGATCGTAAACGTGCTATGCGCGGTGCGAAAGAAGAGTAATTCACTCCTCTCTGGTCAACAAAACCCCGTCCTTGTGTCGGGGTTTTTCTTTTTCTACCCTGTGCGTACTTCATAGCCAAAGCCTGTCTTTCCCGCTACAGTTACTTTTCCACGGCGAGCAGGAGATAAACATGCTTTATATCTTTGACTTAGGAAATG
Organism: Enterobacter sp. 342; assembly: GCF_036663495.1. Classification (NCBI taxonomy): domain Bacteria; kingdom Pseudomonadati; phylum Pseudomonadota; class Gammaproteobacteria; order Enterobacterales; family Enterobacteriaceae; genus Enterobacter; species Enterobacter sp. 342. The sequence continues at coordinate 103,944 of NZ_JAWUEI010000014.1, read as the reverse complement.
TAATCGTCGATATCGATTTTAATCGAGTGCTGGGCGCATGGAGCGATTTTAGCCGTGTCCCACTGGCGACATTGAAGCAGAGTTTCGTGATGAGCGAGACCTTCCATCAACACGAACGCGGTGAGATCAGCGATGAAGAGTTCGCCGAACGTTTCTGCCATGAACTGGATCTGCCGTTAAGCTACGAGCAGTTTTCTCACGGCTGGCAGGCGGTATTTGTGGCGATACGTCCGGAAGTTACCAATATCATGCACAAACTGCGAGAGCAGGGACATCGTGTGGTGGTGTTGTCAAATACCAACCGTCTGCACACCACATTCTGGCCTGAGGAATACCCTGAAGTTAAAGCGGCGGCAGATAAGATCTATCTTTCGCAGGAGATGGGTATGCGTAAACCTGAGGCACGAATTTATCAGGCTGTTCTTCAGGCAGAAGGATATACAGCGGCCGATGCGGTCTTTTTCGACGACAACGTCGATAATATAGAGGGAGCTAACCAGTTGGGTATTACGTCAATTCTGGTGACCGGAAAAGAGACGATACCAAACTACTTTGCGAAGCAGTTATGCTAAAAACCGTTCATCAAAAAGCCACGCATCATACTCGTCCACTGAGAGCCTGGCTAAAATTGCTCTGGCATCGCATTGATGAGGACAACATGACCACACTGGCGGGTAATCTCGCGTACGTGTCGTTGCTCTCATTAGTGCCGCTGGTGGCGGTTATCTTTGCGCTTTTTTCGGCTTTTCCAATGTTTGCGGACGTGAGTCTGCAGCTTCGCCATTTTGTCTTCGCGAATTTTATTCCTGCAACCGGGGATGTCATCCAGAACTACATTGAGCAGTTCGTTGCCAACTCCAACAAGATGACGGCAGTGGGGGCATGCGGTCTTATCGTCACTGCGCTGCTGTTGATGTACGCCATTGATAACGCGCTGAACACCATCTGGCGGAGTAAAAAGGCACGACCAAAGGTGTACTCCTTTGCCGTGTACTGGATGATCCTGACGCTGGGTCCGTTGCTGGCCGGGGCGAGTCTGGCAATCAGTTCATATCTTCTTTCATTACGCTGGGCGAGTGATTTAAACGGCGTTATTGATAATGTACTTCGCATCTTCCCGCTGATCCTGTCGTGGCTTTCATTCTGGCTGCTCTATAGCGTTGTGCCGACCACGCGCGTGCCTAACCGTGATGCCGTTGTTGGCGCGCTGGTGGCCGCGGTGCTGTTTGAACTGGGTAAAAAAGGATTCGCCCTCTACATCACCATGTTTCCGTCCTATCAGCTGATTTACGGCGTGCTGGCGGTGATCCCGATTTTGTTTGTCTGGGTCTACTGGACCTGGTGTATCGTCTTGCTTGGTGCCGAAATAACTGTCACTCTCGGTGTCTATCGCGAACTCAAAAAAGCAGCAGCAGCTGAAAAACAACAAGAAGCAGACCAACCATGATTGCATTGATACAGCGCGTAACCCGTGCCAGCGTCACCGTGGAGGGAGAGGTGACGGGTGAAATTGGCCCAGGACTTTTGGTGTTGTTAGGTGTCGAAAAGGATGATGACGAACAAAAAGCCAACCGCTTGTGCGAGCGTGTGTTGGGCTACCGTATTTTCAGTGATGCGGAAGGTAAGATGAACCTTAACGTTCAGCAGGCGGGTGGCAGCGTGCTGGTGGTTTCCCAGTTCACGCTGGCGGCGGATACCGAGCGCGGCATGCGTCCGAGTTTTTCTAAAGGTGCCGCACCTGATCGTGCTGAAGAACTTTATGAGTATTTTGTTGAGCGCTGTCGCCAGCAGGAAATGAATACGCAAACCGGACGATTCGCTGCGGATATGCAGGTTTCGCTGGTGAACGATGGCCCCGTCACATTCTGGCTCCAGGTATGAGCCAACTGGCGGCGTGGCCGCGGGTAACAAGAGAGAGTACAGCTATGTATCACCTTCGAGTACCGCAAACGGAAGAAGAGTTAGAAGCCTATTACCAGTTCCGCTGGGAAATGCTGCGCAAGCCATTACATCAGCCAAAAGGGTCTGAACGCGATGCCTGGGACGCGATGGCCCACCATCAGATGGTGATGGATGAAGAGGGCAACCTCGTTGCCGTCGGGCGTTTGTATATCAACGCCGATAACGAAGCGTCTATTCGCTTTATGGCGGTTCATCCTTCCGTGCAGGACAAAGGCCTGGGGACGCTGATGGCGATGACCCTGGAATCTGTGGCCCGACAGGAAGGCGTTAAGCGCGTCACCTGTAGTGCCCGCGAAGATGCCGTAGAGTTCTTCGCCAAACTCGGTTTTGTTAATCAGGGGGAAATAACGACCCCGCAAACCACACCCATTCGTCACTTTTTGATGATTAAACCCATCGCCACGCTGGATGATATTCTGCATCGTGCCGACTGGTGCGGGCAGCTACAGCAAGCCTGGTATCAGCACATCCCGCTGAGTGAAAAAATGGGTGTGCGTATCCAGCAGTACACCGGGCAAAAATTCATCACCACGATGCCGGAAATCGGCAATCAAAACCCGCACCACACCCTGTTTGCCGGAAGTCTGTTCTCGCTGGCTACATTGACCGGCTGGGGGCTTATCTGGCTGATGCTGCGTGAGCGCCATCTGGGGGGGACGATCATTCTTGCCGACGCCCATATCCGCTATAGCGCACCGATCAGCGGTAAACCGAGCGCCGTGGCTGATCTGGGTTCATTGGGGGGCGACCTCGACCGCCTGGCCCGAGGTCGCAAAGCCCGCGTACAAATGCAGGTTGAATTGTTTGGTGACAAAACATCTGGCGCGGTGTTTGAAGGCACCTATATTGTTCTTCCGGCGAAGCCATTCGGCGCGTATGAAGAGGGTGGGAACGAAGAGGAATAATCCCTTCGTTGTTATCGCCTGGCTGAGCTAATCCGCCAGGCGATGTCCCGTATAACGTCTTGTGCCGACTGGCTGATGCCACCGAGTTGAAAGAAGCCATGGATAACGCCCAGCCAGCGCTGAGCGCTACACTTCACACCCTGCTCAGTCAGATGCTGGAACAACATTTCTCCCTCATCACACAGCGGATCGTACTCGGCGGTAACAATGTGCACAGGCGGAAGACCGTTAAAATCATCGCGCCACAGCGGGCTGGCTTCCGGATGCTGAAGGTCAGTCTCTGCGAGATACATTTCATACCCGCTGAGCAGGGTATCGCGGGTAATGACGTAATCCTGGCCATTAAGGGTATAGCTTTCAAAACTGGCTGTGGCATCAAGCATGGGATAAATCAGGATGAGCTGTGCTGGATTCCACAGGCCTTTATCTTTGAGCCGCAGTGATGTCACCAGCGCAAGATGTCCACCTGCACTGTCGCCGCAAAGGGTGATTCGGTTTTTATCCACACCCAGTTTGTCTGCATTCTGCCAGACAAGGTCTGCAGCGCGTTCTGCGTCGTCATGTGCAGCGGGGAATTGATGCTCGGGTGCCAGTCTGTACTGAACCGCAATCACCCGGCAGTTACCGTAAAATGCCAGCTGGCGGAGCTGCTTATCATGCGTATCAAACCCACCGCTGATAAAACATCCGCCATGATAGTAGATGGCAGCAGGTAATAATTCAGACGCATTGAGAGGTGAAAACACCCGAATGGTAAGGCCCTCAAGAACAAACGTCTCTATCTGGACGCGCGTTTCTGTCTCCCCGGCAAGACCTGCGCTGAGAACATACCCTGCTCGTCGTAGCTCAATTGTCTGGCGACGTGATGAGGGGCGACCTGCTGCGATAAACCCTTGAACCAGCCGTTCAATACCCTTTTCCAGTGCCATGAAAATGCCCTCTAACTGTATAGATATACAGCTTTATAGCCTGGTTTAATTCAAAAGAAAACAAGAATGTTGTTGAGGACAGCAATCTGGAAAGCGCCTCGCAAATGGAAGGTAAACTATTGGCTGGGACTTTAACGCTACTGAGAGAAAGCGTATGTTGTCTTGAAAATAGACAATAATGATATACTGAGGTGATATATGAGTTTACTCGCGGAGCTTAACATGGGCAGAATTCTGATCGATTTGTCGGATGACGTTATTCAACGTCTCGATAACCTCAAACAGTTGCGTAACCAACCTCGTGCCGAATTACTGCGTGAAGCAATTGAGCAGTTTCTCGATCAGCAAAGCTCATCCGTTATCCGTGATGCGCTTGGTCTGTGGGGGAACCAGCAAGAAGACGGATTAGAGTATGAACGCAAGCTGCGTGAGGAGTGGTAGCTATGGAACACATGGCGGTTTTTGATACCAATATCCTGATCGACCTTTTCAACAATCGCGTCGAAGCAGCAAATACGATCGAAAACACAGCATCTCACCGGTCAATCAGTCTAATTACATGGATGGAAGTCATGGTGGGGGCACGCAAACATGGCCACGAAGCGAAAACAGCGGCGGTAATGGGGGCATTTGAGATTATCGATGTAACCCGAGAGATCGCTGAAAGAAGCGTCGTGCTCCGTGAGAAACATGGCATGAAACTGCCGGATGCCATTATTTTAGCGACTGCCCAAAGCAGAAATTGCCCGTTAATCACCCGGAATACCAAAGACTTTCAGGGCATTCCCGGGGTTGTTTCACCGTACCAGCTGTAGGCCGGGCAAGCATGCGCCGCCCGGCACTGTCACAGGGAATTATTCCCCTTCACCCGGGAACAGGAACGGGTTGATCGAGCTCCGGGCAAAGCCCTCCTGCTCCATCTTTGCGTCCAGAATCAGCGAGGCGAGATCGTCGGCCACCGCTTCGACTTTCGGGTCTTTTTCCTGATACAGAATCTTCAGGTAAGTGCCGCAGTCACCGCAGCTTTCGGCTTTCACTGCCGCGTCTTCATTTTCCAGCGACCAGTAGTTGAGATCGCGGGTCTGTTCACAGTTGCTGCACTTCACGCGCACCACATGCCATTCGGTTTCACACAGGTTGCAGTGCAGGTAGCGCAGCCCCTGAGTGGTACCAATCTGCACCATACTGGAGACTGGCATAGAGCCGCATACCGGGCAAAACTGGCGTGCTTCGCCATATTCTGCACGGGCTTTACCGGGGATCAGGCTCGCCATTTGCGCCCAGTACAGTGACAGCGCAGCCCAGATGAATGGGGCTTTATCACTGCTGACCAGCGTAAAATCAGAAGCAAACAGCGCACTCGCCATCTCTTCCAGCTCCTGATCGGAAGCTTTTTCCAGGTTTTCGATAACGGCCAGCGCGGTGCCGCTCATCTCTGGCTTCAGCTCGGCAATCAGCGAATGCAGCAGCTTATGCCAGTGTTTATCGCGCGGCAGCACGTGAATATCCAGCGGTGGTTTGCCTTGCTCACTGGCTTCTTTGATGCGCGCAGTCAGGTCCATTTGCAGTGGGTGGTCGTACAGCACCACTTCCTGCGCGTGGGCAATCAACGCGGCAAAGCGCAAAAAATCGCCCAGCGGGTTGCTCTCTGCCAGCTCGCGCAGACGCTCTGCGCGGCGGTTGTAGAGGTTCTTGAGTCTGGGGAATAACAACGGCGGAATATATTCCGCCGTGCGTTTCTCGCTCGACCCCAGCTCATCTTGCGGGATTATGCGAATACTCATTCAGATGACTTTTCCTGTTTCTGGCGAACTTCACGGTACCAGCGCGGGTGATGTTTCTTCGCCCACGTATTGGTTACCCATCCTTCCACCATCGCGGTAATGGTGCCTTTCACCCAAAGGGCGGCGTAAATATGCACCATGATAACCACAATTAACGCCACTGCGGCAAATGAATGCAGCATCAGCGCGAATCGGATCACCGGGATTGAGAAAGCAGGCGCAAAGTACGGACGCCAGATGATCACGCCGCTGACCAGCAACAGGACCAGGAAGATAATCGCCGCCCAGAATACGCATTTCTGGCCGAAGTTATAACGCCCGGTATCACCCACTTCCTCGTTGACGACAATCTTACGAATATTCTTCGCCCAAAAGATATCATCCCGATTGATTAGGTTATGGTGCCAGTAGCGGAAGAACATGATGATGAACGACGCGAACATGATGACGCCAACAAACGGGTGCAGTATACGCGCCAGTTGTGGTGTCCCCATGATCTGCATCAGCCAGTTGAAGGACGGGAAAAAGAACCCCAGCCCGCTTATTGCCGCCAGCATGAAGCAGAAGGCGGTGACCCAATGGTTGATACGTTCCGGCGCGGTATAGCGCACGATGGTGTCACGTTTTCTCATTTGCGCACCTCGTCTTTCTCTTCATGCAGGTTGTCATCTTCCTCTTCCGCGCGGTTCGGGCCGACACCAACGTAGTGGAAAATGCTCGCTGCGAAGGTAGCAGCAAAACCAACCGCTGCCAGTGGTTTCCAGATGCCTTTCCAGAACTTCACGGTGGCGCTGATTTCCGGGTTTTCCGGCAGGCCGTGATACAGATTCGGCTTGTCGGCGTGGTGCAGCACATACATCACGTGCGTACCGCCAACCCCGGCCGGATCGTACAATCCTGCGTTGTCGTAACCACGGGTTTTCAGCTCGCCTACGCGCTCTGCCGCCAGCGTTTTCATATCCTCTTTCGAACCAAAGTGGATAGCACCAGTCGGGCAGGTCTTCACGCAAGCCGGTTCCTGGCCGACGTTTACACGGTCAACACACAGCGTACATTTGTAGACGCGGTTGTCTTCCGGGTTCAGGCGCGGCACGTCGAACGGACAGCCGGCAATGCAGTAGCCGCAGCCAATACACTGCTCAGACTGGAAGTCGACGATACCATTGGCATACTGAATGATAGCCCCTTCTGACGGGCACGCCTTCAGGCAGCCCGGATCCGCACAGTGCATACAGCCGTCTTTGCGGATAAGCCATTCCAGTTTGTCGTTCTGCTCCACTTCGGAGAAGCGCATCACCGTCCAGGACTTGGCGGTCAGGTCAGCCGGGTTGTCATAGACCCCGACGTTGTGACCCACTTCGTCACGGATGTCGTTCCACTCTGAACAGGCCACCTGGCAGGCTTTACAGCCGATACAGGTGGTCACGTCGATAAGCTTCGCCACTTCCTGCTGGTGGTCCCGCGCCTGAGGCGCGGGCGTGAAACCGTTAGTCGCGGAACGACGGATAATGTCCTGAGATTGATAAGCCATAAGTCGTCTCCGTTACACCTTTTCCACGTTCACGAGGAAGGCCTTAAACTCCGGCGTCTGCGTGTTCGCATCGCCGACGAATGGCGTCAGAGTGTTCGCAATGAACCCTTTCTTCGCCACGCCCTCATAACCCCAGTGAATTGGAATACCGATGGTATCCACCTGCTGACCGTGAACGTTGAGCGTGCGAATACGCTTGGTCACCACCGCCTTGGCTTTGATATAACCGCGGTTAGAGGAGACTTTCACGGTATCGCCATGAGCAATGCCGAGCTTGTTCGCCAGTTTTTCACCAATCTCCACAAACTGTTCCGGTTGCGCGATGGCGTTAAGCAGCGCGTGCTTGGTCCAGTAGTGGAAATGCTCAGTCAGACGGTAAGTGGTGCCCACGTACGGGAACTTGTCCTTTTTACCCAGCGCTTCAAAATCGCCCTTGAAGATACGGGCTGCCGGGTTAGAGACCACGTTCGGGTGCAGCGGGTTGGTGCCCAGCGGCGTCTCAAACGGCTCGTAGTGTTCCGGGAACGGCCCTTCCGCCATCTTATCGATAGCAAACAAACGTCCCATCCCTTCAGGCTGCATGATAAACGGCCCGACATCGCTGCCTGGTGCAGCAGTGCTGTAGTCCGGAATATCTACACCGCCCCATTTCGCACCGTCCCACTTCAGAAGCTGACGCTTCGGATCCCACGGGTTGCCCTGCGGGTCAGCGGAGGCGCGGTTATAGAGAATGCGACGGTTCAGCGGCCATGCCCATGCCCAACCCAGCGTATTGCCAAGGCCCGATGGGTCGGCGTTGTCGCGGTTGGCCATCTGGTTGCCTTTCGGCGTCCAGCTACCGGCAAAGATCCAGCAACCACTTGAGGTGGTGCCGTCATCACGCAGGTGCGCGAAGGTGCTGAGCTGATCGCCTTTCTTCGCCAGCACGGTACCGGTGGCCGGGTCGATAACATCCGCCAGCGCTTTACCGTTGCTTTCCATTGCTACTTCTTCCGGCGCTGGATTTTCCGGCGTCGAGTAGTTCCAGCTCATGTTCAGAACGGGTTCCGGGTTCGCGCCGCCTTCAGCCGCATACATCTTACGCAGGCGTAAGAAGATACCTGCCAGGATCTCGCCGTCGTTCATGGCGATGCCCGGGGCGTCCGCGCCTTTCCAGTGCCACTGCAGCCAGCGTCCGGAGTTAACGATAGAACCGTTCTCTTCCGCGAAGCAGGTCGATGGCAGACGGAACACTTCGGTCTGAATCTTCGATGGATCGACATCGTTCGATTCACCATGGTTCTGCCAGAAGGTCGAGGTTTCGGTATTAAGCGGGTCAATCGTCACCAGGAATTTCAGTTTCGACAGCGACTCAACAACCTTGTTCTTGTTCGGGAACGAGGCAACCGGGTTAAAGCCCTGGCACAGATAGCCGTTCACTTTGCCCTGGTGCATCATCTCGAAATACTGCAGAACGTCGTAACCTTTGTCCCACTTCGGCAGCCAGTCAAAGCCCCAGCTGTTTTCCGCTGTCGCTTTGTCTCCGAAGAAGGCTTTCATCATTGAGACGAAGAACTTCGGATAGTTGCCCCAGTAGTTCACCTGGCCTTCAAGCAGCGGTTTAGGTGTGCTGGCCGTCAGGTAGGTTTGCAGGTCAGGCTGTTTCTCGCTTGGCAGGCTCATATAGCCTGGCAGGCTTTGAGACAGAAGACCCAGGTCGGTCAGACCCTGAATGTTGGAGTGACCACGCAGGGCGTTCACGCCGCCGCCTGCCATCCCCATGTTGCCGAGCAGTAGCTGAACCATCGCCATGGTACGGATGTTCTGCGCACCGATAGAGTGTTGCGTCCAGCCGAGTGCATACAGGAACGATGCAGTTTTATCTTTCGCGCTGGTTTCGGCGATCAACTCGCAGACTTTCAGGAAGTCCGCTTTCGGCGTACCGCAGATGTTTTCGACAACGTCCGGCGTATAACGGGAAACGTGCTCTTTCAGCAGGTTCCATACGCATCGCGGATGTTGCAGCGTGGTGTCGCGTTTCGCAAAGCCTTTCTCATCCAGCTCGTAGTTCCAGCTGGTTTTGTCGTATTTGCGTTTTTCGGCGTCGTAACCGCTGAACAGGCCATCTTCGAAGTGGTAATCCTCACGCACGATCAGGCTGGCGTTGGTATAGGCTTCGGTGTATTCGCGGTTATATTTTTCGTTGGTCATCAGGTACAGCAATACGCCTGACAGGAAAGTGATGTCAGTACCTGAACGAATAGGGGTGTAGAAATCCGCCACTGACGCAGTACGCGTAAAGCGGGGATCGATAACAATCAATTTTGCGCCGTTGTGGATTTTGGCTTCCATCGCCCAGCGGAACCCGACAGGGTGCGCTTCAGCGGCGTTACCGCCCATCACCACAATGAGGTTGGCGTTCTTGATGTCGACCCAGTGGTTGGTCATCGCACCGCGACCAAATGTTGGAGCAAGACTTGCTACCGTTGGTCCGTGTCAGACACGCGCCTGGTTGTCGACCGCGAGCATACCGAGTGCACGCGTAAATTTCTGGGTTAAATAACCGGTTTCGTTGCTGGAAGCAGAGGCACACAGCATCCCGGTGGAGAGCCAGCGGTTGACCGTGACGCCGTCGGCGTTCTTCTCAACAAAGTTAGCATCGCGATCTTCTTTAATATGTTTTGCGATGCGGTCAAACGCTTCTTCCCAGCTAATTTGCTGCCATTTGTCGGAGCCAGGCGCGCGATATTCAGGGAATTTGAGGCGGCTTTCGGAGTGGATAAAGTCCACCAGACCGGCCCCTTTCGGGCACAACGCGCCGCGGTTGACCGGATGATCCGGGTCGCCTTCGATATGGAAAATAGACGCTTTGGCGTTTTTAGCACCGTCGCCGAGGCTATACATCAACAGCCCGCAACCGACAGAGCAGTACGTACAGGTATTACGGGTTTCACGGGTGCGCAGCAGTTTGTACTGCCGCGTTTCCGCCAGCGCTACGCCAGGCGCAAAGCCCAGTGCCGCTGCCGTGGTGCCTGCCATACCGCCAGCGCAGATCTTAAAGAACTGCCTTCTGCTGACCTGCATGGGTCACTCCTTGTTTCGACATTGCTTATATATGGTGTTTTGACTTCGCGGCTAAAGAATGACCGCAAAGGAGAAAAATTTGCGTTAATCCCTCAATTCCACGAGGGATATCATAAGAATACCACAATGTCGGTATGCCTGTTCTCATGGCGTTAAAACAAAGTGAACGTATTATCACCTTGCTGATTATAAAGTGTGATACTGATCACGCTGGAAGCTCGACATGTTAAAGCCGTGTAGCGGGTGTCGGGTTGCACCCCTCCGAAATGAGTAGGAGAATGGTTGTTGAAAAGTTGATCCATACTATGCGTAAGACCTGCGGTTTATGTTGCAATAGCAGGCTCACCTTCGTGGTTGTTCAGGAATACCGCTGTGTCTAAACAAAACCGTGCTCCTCACTCGTCGTCATTGCCTGCGGGCATTGTGGAATTGTCGGTGCACAGGCCGCCCCACATCACTCACGCCACGCCCGATTTTCTGGCCGAGGAAGTTCCCGTTGCTCTGGTTTACAACGGTATTTCGCATGTGGTGATGATGGCCTCGCCGAAAGATCTTGAGCTGTTCGCCATTGGTTTTTCTCTCTCGGAAGGCATTATTGAACACCCGCAGGAGATCTACGGCATGGACGTGGTTCAGGCCTGCAATGGCCTTGAAGTGCAAATTGAACTCTCGAGCCGCCGCTTTATGGGGCTGAAAGAGCGTCGACGTGCGCTGGCCGGGCGCACCGGTTGCGGTGTCTGCGGCGTTGAGCAACTCAACGATATCGGTAAGCCTGTTACGCCTCTGCCGTTTACTCAGACCTTTAATCTGGCGTATCTCGACCATGCGCTTGAACATCTCAACGACGTTCAGCCCATTGGTCAACTGAGCGGCTGTACACACGCTGCAGCCTGGGTGCTGCCATCTGGTGACATTGCTGGTGGGCATGAGGATGTGGGTCGCCATGTGGCGCTGGATAAGCTGCTCGGTCGACGTGCGCGTGAAAACGACGTCTGGCAGCAAGGTGCTGCGCTGGTGTCCAGTCGGGCCAGCTACGAGATGGTGCAGAAATCCGCGATGTGTGGAGTCGAAATTCTGTTTGCCGTGTCGGCGGCGACCACGCTGGCAGTGGAAGTGGCCGAGCGCTGTAACCTGACACTGGTAGGGTTCTGCAAGCCGGGAAAAGCGACGATTTATACTCATCCTCAGCGCTTAATTGTTGATCAGTAATTTTGAATGATATTAGCAAATCCTTCCGCTTTTAGTTGTTGGTGATGAGGTCTAGTATTTATCTCATCAAGGCACAACGCCTTACCTAAACAACTTAACGAAAGGGTTTAAATCATGAAAAGCATCAAAACTTTTGTCGCTGTAATCGCTCTGGCTGCTTCTTTCGGTTCTTTCGCAGCACAGACTGTGACCGCAACTGCCTCTACCATTGACGGCGCAGAAGCAAAAATCGCTGCACAGGCTCAGGACGCTGGCGCGTCATCTTACAAAATTACTCAGGCATTCTCTGGTAATCGCGTACATATGACGGCTGAACTGAACAAATAATTCCGCTTTACCGTCGAAAGAGCGCCCCCGGGGCGCTTTTTTATTGGATCCCCGCCAGGCGCAGCAGCGCCGTTACCACTGCCGCCGCAACGATCACCACAATTAACGGCATTTTGCGCCAGGCCAGAAATACGGCAAACGACACGCCCAGAACGCGCGCCATACCTGCAAAATGTTCCCCTTCATAAAAGGTTGTCGCCAGCGCCACGGAAAAGAGTAAAACCGTTGCCGCGTCAGAAAGCAGCGACTGTGAACGCTCCGACAGTGCCAGCCTGCTGCCGAGCTTTGCGCCACCCAGACGCATCAGATATGTCCCTGCCGATAAGATGGCGATACCCAGAATAAAGAATGTCATGTTTCCCATTATTTTTTCCTCGCCGCCAGGCCCAGTAAAGACAGCAGAACCGGCAAACCGACCGGAGCAAACGGCACGGCGGCCAGCGACAACACTGCGCCGCTGCAGGCACGGATCAGCGTGGTACGGTTTTTAAAAGCAGGAACCACTAACGCCAGTAAAATGGCCGGGAACACCGCATCCAGCCCGATGGTTTCTGGGTCAGGCAGAAGTTTACCGACCATGGCCCCCAGCAGCGCGCCCAGTGGCCAGATAATCGCCACACCTAAACCACATAACCAGTAGGCGGCTTTACGCTGTTCGGGCGTTTTTTGCGACAGGCCGAACACCACGCTTTCATCGTTCATGATGTGACAGCCCAAAAAACTCAAACCACGTTTGCCGACCAGTTCACGTACCGTGACGCCAAACGGCACATGGCGGGCGTTCACCAGCAACCCGGCAGCCGCAGCCGCCAGAGGGTTACCTCCGCTCGCGACAATGCCGATAAACATAAATTCGGACGCTCCCGCGAGTACGGTAATGGAAAGCACAAACGGTACCCAGACAGGAAAACCGTAGGCTATCGCCAGCGAGCCGTATGACATCCCGACCACACCAACGGCGAGACAAACCAGGATGATTGCTTTTATCGTGTCGCCTTTGAGGCAAGAGAGATGATGCTTCATACAATTTTAGCCATATCGAACGTGTATCCATTATAATGAACGCAACAGAACAGCTTTTCAAGACGAACGATTCGTTCGATTTATAGAACAAGAGGCCGTTATATGACGCAGCCAATTAGCGTAATCGCCAAAAGTCTGGTGCGAGAACGCCAGCGAACCGGACTTTCACTGGCGGAAATTGCCCGCCGTGCCGGGATCGCTAAATCCACCCTGTCCCAGCTGGAGTCTGGCAATGGCAACCCGAGTCTGGAGACGTTGTGGTCGCTTTGCGTGGCGCTGGATATTCCTTTCGCCCGTTTACTCGAGCCACAACAACCGACCACGCAGGTGATTCGCCGCGGTGAAGGGACCAAAGTGGTCGCCGGGCAGGCTAACTATGAAGCCATTTTACTGGCGGCGTGTCCACCGGGTGCGCGCCGCGATGTTTACCTTCTGATGACTCAACCGGGTGCAGACCGACTCTCGCAGCCGCATCCGCCTGGCTCGGTAGAGCATATTATCGTGACACAGGGGCGGGCACTGGTCGGCCTGATTGACGCGGCGGAAGAGCTGAATGCGGGGGATTACATCTGCTATCCCGCTGATCGTCCGCACATCTTTAAAGCCCTGGAGCCAGACACGTATGCGCTGCTGGTGGCGGAACAGAATTAAACTGCCGGGCAATTTCGTGTTAACTCAATGATAAAAATAACAATTTCTCCATTACTCAAAATCAAATAACCTTATAAAAATTACGGCATTGATAATCATTTTCAATATCATTTAATTAACTATAATGAACCAACTGCTTACGCGGCATTAACAGCTGTGCCGCCCGACACTAATGGAGAGGATTATGAGTTATACACTGCCATCCCTGCCGTATGCCTACGACGCACTGGAACCGCATTTCGACAAGCAGACGATGGAAATCCATCACACTAAACACCACCAGACCTATGTGAACAACGCGAATGCGGCGCTGGAAAGCCTGCCAGAGTTCGCTAACCTGTCTGCTGAAGAGCTGATCACCAAACTGGATCAACTGCCAGCGGACAAGAAAACCGTTCTGCGTAACAACGCAGGTGGTCATGCGAACCACAGCCTGTTCTGGAAAGGCCTGAAAACCGGTACTACCCTGCAGGGTGACCTGAAAGCGGCGATCGAGCGTGATTTCGGTTCCGTTGACAACTTCAAAGCGGAATTCGAAAAAGCGGCTGCAACGCGTTTCGGTTCTGGCTGGGCGTGGCTGGTACTGAAAGGTGACAAACTGGCGGTAGTTTCAACGGCCAACCAGGATTCCCCGCTGATGGGTGAGGCAATTTCTGGTGCTTCCGGTTTCCCAATCGTGGGCCTGGATGTATGGGAACATGCTTACTACCTGAAATTCCAGAACCGTCGCCCGGACTACATCAAAGCGTTCTGGGACGTTGTTAACTGGGACGAAGCAGCCGCACGTTTTGCTGCTAAAAAATAATCCCTGATCGCGACATTACCCGTTAATTCTTATATGAAGCCTGGTTAATTTCACCAGGCTTTTTTCAAACTTTTTTCCTCGCAACACATCAGATTATTTTTACTTAAATTCTAATTAAGAAAATATCAGCATCTGAGATTTATCTGTATGAATATAATTCGACCTGAAAAATATTCTGGCTGACAGTCGATAACGCTTTAGTTTTCACCTTTTTCAGGTCAATGCTCATGCATGTTAATAAAAAGCTAACAATATGTTTGCAGGTGTTTTTTTATCTGCACTTCACGTTTTGTAATGCCTTCTTGTTTTCGTTTCCTGCACATGCTGAAACAAATCAGAACGTAGAAATCAATACAAAGAGTGGTGAAAATAATATTGCCGGGGTGCTCTCTGGTGCCGGGGCATTATTAAGTCAGGATAATAAAAGCGACGCTATTATAAACTCATTAATTAATAGCGGTTCAGGTAAAGCCACAAATGAAATTCAACAGTGGTTACAACAATTTGGCACGGCCAGTGTGAATATTGGCCTTGATCAGAACTTTTCGCTGGAGAGTGCGAATCTGGATCTGCTGCTCCCGCTGTATGATGATAAAGGCGGTAATCTATTATTCACGCAACTGGGTGGACGACGCGAAGATGACCGTAACTTCCTCAACGTGGGTCTTGGTTATCGTTACTTTGCTGATAGCTGGATGTGGGGGGTTAACGCCTTCTATGACCAGCAAATATCCGGCAATACGCACCAGCGAATGGGTGTCGGCGGCGAACTGGGTTGGGATTTTTTAAAGCTCAGTGCTAACGGTTATAAGCGCCTTTCCGGGTGGAAAACTTCCTCTGAGCATCAGGATTACGAAGAGCGCGTAGCAGACGGTTATGATGTGCGTACAGAGGGGTATTTACCCGTTCATCCTCAGCTTGGTGCAAAACTGGTCTGGGAGCAATATTATGGCGACGATGTTGCATTGTTTGGTGATGACGATGATGACCGCCAAAAAAATCCTTATGCGGTTACTGCTGGAATTAACTATACCCCATTCCCCCTTATTTCATTTGGGCTTAACCAAAAAATGGGTAAGGGTGATCAAAATGATACACAAGTTGAACTTAATGTTAACTGGATGCCGGGTGTACCTATTGCAACACAGCTAGACTCCGAAAAAGTTAAAGAGCGTCGTACATTACTCGGCAGTCGAATGGATCTGGTTAATCGTAATAATAATATTGTGCTGGAATACCGTAAGCAGGAGCTTATTTCGCTCTCGCTTCCTGAGCGTATTGAAGGCGTTGAATCAAAAACAGTGCCTGTTACTGTGAGCGTTAAGACGAAATACCCTGTCGATCATATTGTCTGGCAAGACGATAATCTGGTTAAAAATGGCGGGAAAATTAGTGAGAAAAATGGCGCCTGGTTTGTTGTATTACCGCACTATGAGCAAAATAGCGCTGAGAAAAATAGGTATGTGGTTTCAGCAACGGCTTATGACAATCGGGGGAATAAATCTGATACCGCGTATATGACCGTGGCGGTGAATGGATTTGATGTCACTCAGGTCACTTCCGATACCACGTCCGAAAGTACACATTTGCCAGCCGATGGCGTGAGTACCACGCAAATCATAGTGACGCTCACATCCGGTGGCGGGCAGAAAATTACGGGGCTTGCCCGTCATCTGAGCAGCCAGTTACTCCGTGCGTCTGCACGCAAAAAGACCTTCAGTGCAGACCCGGTTAGCGAGAAAATGACAGCGTTCAGGGAACAGTCCGCCGGGGTGTATGTAAGTACGTTCACCAGCGGAAATGTGCCGGGGGATGTGACAATCCAGCCGTTGTACGATACGACGAAGCTGAATAAAACTGTGGTCACTCTTGATGCGATGGACGACTCTCAACATTTTGACCGTCTTGAGGCGTCAAAAAATTCGGCACTGGCGAACGGTCAGGATGCGATTACGCTGACGGCGCATGTGGTGAATGCGGCGAATGAACCGGTACAAGGTGCGCAGGTTAAATGGCTGGGGGATAACTCGCACGCCGTTTTCTCCGCAGCGCAAAGCCGCAGTGATGCACAAGGTAATGCAACGGTATCGGTCACCAGTGACGATGTCGTTCGCCTGACGGTCAACACGCAACTGGAAAATGGCCAATCGATGACAGGCCCTGCGTTGCAATTTACCGCGGATGCCGGTTCCGCCGTCGTGACGCATCTTGAAGCGGATAAGACCGTCGCCAAAGCGGATAATCAGGATACGATCACGCTTAACGCGGTGGTGACAGATGCCAACCGGCACCCGCTGGTTAATCAGCCTGTGCAATGGGCGATAAACTCTGCAAATACGTCGGTACATCTCGCGGATAAACAGAGCAACACCAATGAACAAGGGGTTGCGACGATCACCATCGCCTCGGCAAAAGCCGGGCAGGGAGTGGTTTCCGCCACTGCCGGTAATAGCGAGACCGTCACCTCCGACAAACTCACCTTTGTTGCCGATAGCGAAAGCGCGACCCTCGGTGCCCTCACAGCCAGTAAAACCAGCGCGCTGGCGAACGGGCAGGATGCGATCTCCCTTCAAGTCAAAGTGGAAGATGCCAACAAAAACCCAGTGAAGGGTGCGACAGTCGACTGGTCTGCGGGTAGCGCAACCGCCCGCCTTTCCGGGACATCCACTGAAACTAACGCGCTCGGGATAGCGACCATTGAGGTTACTTCAGCAGATATTGAAACGCTTGAAGTGATGGCGACGATGGGCGGACAAACGCAAACCTCTCCTGCACTGAGCTTTACCGTGGATAGCACAACGGCAGTGGTGAATACGCTGAATGTCGATAAATCTCAGGCGACAGCCAATAACAACGACCGTATTACGCTAACGGCTAAAGTCGTCGATGCTAACGATCATCCGGTTCCTGCATCAGCGTTGCAGTGGTCCATTGTTCAGGGGCAAGGCACGTTGAGCGCATCGCAGAATGCGACAAATGAATCCGGTATGGGGTCAGTGACACTCACCGCCACGCAGCAAGGAACGGTTGTTGTCTCGGTGAATACTGCGACGGGAACCGCGGTGAATTCGCCTGAGTTGGCTTTTGTTGCTGATACGGCTACTGGCAAGGTTTCGCAGGTGACCACGGATAAAACAACCGCTGTGGCCGATGGTAAAGACAAGGTGACGTATACCGCAACCGTGACGGATGCGAATGGCAATCCGCTTCAGGGAATGGATGTAAACTGGAACGTCACACCTTCTTTCGCGAAACCGTCTTCAACAACGTCCCGGACAGGCGCAGACGGCACTGCATCAGTCAGTGTAACAACGCTAAAAGCCGCAGATGTCAGCCTAACCGCGCAGGCTGGAACAGGATCCGCCTGGAATGCGCCAGTGGTGACATTCACTGCCGATAGCACGACAGCACAGATTGGAGACCTTTCTGTAAGCAAAACGACCGCACTGGCGAACGGCGTGGACAGTATCACGCTCACTGGCGTGGTAACGGATACAAACGGTAATCCAGTGAGCGGTGAGACGGCGGTCTGGTCTGTGGTGCCAGCGACAGGTGTACTTTCCTCGACAACGAGTGAATCTGATGCCCGGGGAAATGTGTCGGTTACCCTGAAATCAGACCTGGTCGCGGATTATCGTGTGAAAGCGACTGTTAATGGGCATGAAGAAACTTCTGACAGCGTGTCGTTTACCGCTGATACCACAACTGCCGCGATTCGTACTCTGGTTGCGGATAAAACCAGCGATATAGCTGCGGGCAATGACACCGTGACCTTAACGGCAACTGTACTGGACAACAGCAATCATCCGGTACCTGGGGCGACAGTTTTGTGGTCAGGCGATAACCCGAATGGCGTATTCAGTGAAAGCAGCAGTACAACAGACAGCGACGGTAAATCTTCAGTGACCTGGAGCAGCACACTGGCGAAAGAGACACTGATTACGGCAAAGAGCAGTAATAACAGTGAGAAGGCCCTACAGCTTCACGTTGTGCCCGATCTCCAGAGCGCGATTCCGGTTACTGTTGTCGCGGATAAATCCAGCGCTGCGGCTAACAGCACGGATCAAATTGCCTTAACCGCAACGGTTAAGGATCGGTATGGCAATGCTGTTCACCAGGCAAATGTGGGCTGGCAGGTGACGCCGGCGGGTGATTATCAATTATCAGCAACGGAGCAGACAGCGGATGACGCAGGCCAGTCAGTTGTCACGCTGTCGAGTGCGGATGTCGTTGCCTGCAGAGCGGTTGCCACGTTCAATGGCGTCAATAAACCTTCAGCGACGTTACGCTATGTGGCTGATGTCGCAACAGAGCACGTGTCTCAGATAGTCGCCAGCAAGACGGCGGATATTGTTGCCGGTAAAGATGTCATTACGCTCCAGGCTACCGTGGTGGATGACGATGATCATCCGGTTAGCGATGCCGTTGTGCATTGGGGGACGGATAACGAAAGTGGTGAGTTCCGGCCCGCAGATAGCAGTACGACGAATAGCGAAGGTATCGCCGAAATTACATTCACCGCCAGCACAGCGTTGCCGACGAGGATTGGTGCAGGGATTAACCATACGCAAGAGACACTGACGGTAAACTACATCGGTAACGCAGAGACCGCGATGTTATCCACTATCAAAGCGGATAAATCGAAAGCGGTAGCGGACAACACTGAGCGTGTTACCTGGTCGACAACGGTCAAAGATGCCAATGGTAATGTCCTGCCGGGGGTAACGGTGAACTGGCGCAGCGATTCTGCCGCCATGACGTTATCAGGCAACAGTAGTGTGACGGATGCGAACGGTATTGCGACGGTAAGTGGCACAACAACAAAAGCGGGTGATGTTGTGATGACGGCGACACTGCCGACGAGGGGGCTGTCGCTTTCCGCGGGTAAAGTGAGTTTCGTTGGTGATGTTAAAACCGCTGGGCTGGTGTCACTGAGCGCAGATAAATCGGTTGCCCTGAGCAACGGCATGGATTCAGCTAAATACACCGTTGTGGTAAAAGACGTTAACCAGAACCTTGTTCCGGATGCGTCAATAAGCTGGCAAACCACGATGAACAATCTGTCGGCTGCCAGTACCAAAACTAATGCCTCTGGTATCGCGACCGTTAAGCTCTCGGGTCATGGGGTGGGGATGGCTACTGTTAGCGCCTCGGTTAACAGTTCAACATTGTCTGACAGCAGTGTGAAATTTATCAACATCATTGAAGATACATGGGTGATTAATAGCAACAGTTCAAGCTATTCATCGGCCTCGATTGGTGGGTATCCCTCTCTGGGCTTTGTTACCGTTGCGCCGACCAATGGCCCGACATCCCTGGCGTGGGCACCGAGCGGGTATGCGGCTGTGTCAACGCCGGTGATCCTGACGGATGGTAGCGGCAAGCAGTATTCCGTTAATCTGAAAGGATACCGACAGTCTGACTGCTCTCAGAGGCCATTGAATGCCGCTGTTGGGTGCAATGGTGGTAGCGGTATGCGCGCTAAATTCACTTATGCTCGCACAGATAATCCGGATTTACCTGCCGGACATTACACCGGGTTGGTCCACTTCCTGGGTAAAGACTGGCATACCAGCTATGCCTTTGAATACAGGTTAACGATGGATCTGACAGTGTACTAACGCTAAAAAACTTGCGTAAATACCAGGGAAAAGCGAGTCTGATGGCTCGCTTTTTTGTCTCTGCAGAAAGGAGCAGCAATGCATTACCCGGTGAATGTATTTACAGGCAAGGTAAGGGAATACGACGGTAGCCGCCCGAGCGCCATCGCCAAAGTGCAGGTCGACGGTGAGCTGACGTTAACCGAGCTTGGGCTTGCGGGCGACGAGCAGGCCGAGAAGAAAATCCATGGCGGGCCCGAGCGCGCGCTGTGCCACTATCCGCGCGAGCACTATCAATACTGGATAACCGAATTCCCCGAGCAGGCAGACCTCTTTGTCGCACCAGCCTTTGGCGAGAACCTCTCCACCGAAGGGCTGACGGAGAGAAATGTTTTTATCGGTGATATCTACCGCTGGGGCGATGCCCTGATTCAGGTGACGCAACCGCGCTCACCGTGCTTCAAACTTAACTACCATTTTGGCATCAGCGATATGTCTGCCCAACTGCAAACGGCAGGCAAAACCGGCTGGCTGTATCGCGTGGTGCTGGCAGGGCAGGTCTCTGCGGACGCGCCGCTGGAACTGGCATCACGCCTGAGTGATGTCTCGGTGTACGACGCCTGCGCAATAGCCTGGCATATGCCGTTTGATGACGACCAGTATCATCGCCTTCTGTCGGCGGCGGGGTTATCAACGAGCTGGACAAGAACGATGCAGAAGCGGCGTATAAGTGGGAAGATCGAGGACAATTCGCGGCGATTGTGGGGGAAATAGCGGTTTCCGCAAAAACGAGAGTGCCCGCCTGAATCAAGAGGACACCGCCTTTATGGCGCTGTCCTCGCTAATCATGAACTTGATACCTGGCCCACAAAAATAACGTCAGCCTGCCGAAAAAACTTGAGAATTTTCTCCGCTCAAATATTGTGTCTTCAAATTGGTTTAAACCAGATTGCGAGACATGAAAGAAAAAAACTATGTTGATCTCCTGAGGGACCGCTTCGAAAGTTGGCTAGCGGCTAATGATTTTCCGCCGGGCTCCAGACTTCCCTCCGAGCGCGAATTGTGCGAATTGCTTGATGCGAAACGCATGACCTTAAGGCAGGTTTTAATTGAGCTTGAGGTCGCGGCGCGCATTTTCCGCAAGAACCGCAGCGGGTGGTTCATCTCTCCCCGTCGATTCATCTACAACCCAAAATCGCTCTCCAGTTTTAATGCGGAGGCGCGTGCACAGGGACGAAAACCTTCCTGGGGTTATTTGACCAAAGACGTTGTCGATACTGTACCTCGTCATATTGAGAAAGCTTTTTCTTCTTCCAGGGCTCCCTGCCTGATTACCGGCTGGTGCGGACTGGATGATCATAAAGTTTTTTACCATGAGTCCTGGATTGATGCCGAAACCGCCCCGGGCTTTATGGCGAAGCTGGAAAATCACGCTTTTTCTAAAGTCTGGGAAGAACATTTTGGGCTTGCCTTAACCATCAAAGAGATGATTTTCAAACCCGTCAATATGCCTGAGCTTGCCTGCAAAGAGTTGGGCGTAGCACCCAATACGTACGGTATTTTGGTAGAGAAGCATCGTGCCACCTCTGAAAAAAAAGTGGTTCAGGTGGATCTGGAGTACTGGAGACTTGAATCCGTCGAACTGGTTATTCGTGATGAGTGAGAAAAATTATGGAAAACGTTATCAGAGAAAAACTCGCTGAGCGTGCAAAAAACATCCGTCTTTATTTGCATGCCTATGCCTTTCATTTAAATATGCGTTACGAGAGAATTCTTCCTGAAGATTTACTGGATATTGCACATCAGAATCATTTATCGGGTGTGAAAGTGCATGTTGAAGACGGTGAATCCTTTTCACTGAGAAATATGCGGCCAGAGCAGTTGGTCTCTTTTAAAAAGAAAGCCGAACAATACGGGCTGGATATTCATATTGAGACCAGCGCATCAGATAAAAAGACACTGGATGAGGCTATTGCTATTGCGCAGGCCACAGGTGCTACCTCTGTCAGATTTTATCCACGTTATGAAGGGTATTTAAATTCAGTACTGGAAAAAATCGCGCAGGATATCGCTTATCTGGCGCAGTTTGATAATAGCGGTATCCAGTTTACGATTGAACAGCATGAAGATCTCAAAGGACATGAGCTGGTTACGCTGGTAAAAAACAGTGGTATGAAGAACCTCTCAATACTCTTTGACTTTGGCAATATGATTAATGCGAACGAAGAGCCAATGGCTGCGTTACGGACTATGTCGCCTTACATCACTCAGGTTCATATCAAGGATGCCAGAGTGATAAAAGAGGGTAAAGGATGGGCGCATGAAGCCTGCCGTACAGGGCTCGGTGATCTCCCTGTAGAGATGATGTTGCGAGAACTTTTACTGTTGGGTGACGACCAGGCCCAGGTCACTTCTTTTGGTCTTGAAGAAGAGGTTGATTATTACGCGCCAGCATTTCGTTTTGATGATGAAGGAGATAACCCGTGGATACCGTGGCGTGACGCAAGTTTTACGCCGCTTCCTGATAATGAACTGGTTGACGCTCGTCTGGCACAGGAAAAAGAGTATGCTATTTCTCAAATTGAGTTCATTCGTAATTTGTGCGCTAAATTTATAAATATAAAACAACCTGCTTAATTAATTTAACAGTGTCTTATGGCTTCCTTTTTCAGGGATGGCCTGGATTCTTATATATTACAGAACGGTTTTCTCTCAAAATTGTAGTGAGGGTGTCGAATATGTTCATGAATAAATGGGCTCGTCTGTGCTTTTTGGTATTAGGTGGTGGAACGATATTTAAGCTTTCCAGCATGAAGGATGTTTTTTATGTCCCAATGCAAAGTGACTGGGGGCTGACAAACACACAAATAGGGCTCAGTTTTACGGTATATACGATTGTACAAACCACGGGGCTTTTCCTCTCTCTCTATATTGCCGACCGCTATTCTAAGAAGATCCTTCTGCCCTTCGGGTTAATTGGTGTCGGGCTGTGTGGTCTCTATTTATCCACGCTACCGTCTTTCACTGGCTATCTCATTTGCTTTGCGGCGATGGCCTTCTTTGCTGATGTCGTTTACTGGCCAGTATTATTAAAAGCCGTTCGCCTGTTAGGAACAAAAGAAGAACAGGGGCGGTTGTTCGGGCTTCTGGAAGCAGGACGTGGTGTGGTGGACGTTATTGTGGCTTCTGGCGCGCTGTTTGTCTTTGTTCACTTTGGTGAAGGGAAAGCGGGGATGCAGGCTGGTTTGCTCTACTACACGATTATCACCCTGATGGCCGGCGTTATCACCTACTTCATCGTTGATGATGATCATGTCAAAAAAGCGGATGGAAGCAGCGCAAACATTGAAACCCTGAAAGGGATTAAGCATGTATTGACCTGCCCGAATGTCTGGTTAGCGGCATTTGGTATCTTCTTTGTGTATGCAGCTTACTGTGGTTTGACCTATTTCATCCCGTTCCTGAAAGACATCTACATGCTCCCGGTTGCGCTGGTAGGGGCGTACGGGATCATTAACCAGTATGCCCTCAAAATGGTGGGTGGGCCGGTGGGTGGTTTCCTGGCAGATAAAGTGGCTAAGTCTCCCACGGTCTACCTGAAATGGACGTTCTTGATTTCTGCCGTTGCGATGATGTTGTTTATGCAACTCCCTCATCAGTCGATGAACGTTTACATCGGGATGGTTGCAACATTAGGGTTTGGTGCCATCATCTTCTCGCAGCGCGCCATCTTCTTTGCCCCGATGGATGAAATTGGAACCCCACGGCAGTATGCCGGTTCGGCAATGGCATTTGGTTGTATTATCGGCTATATGCCCGCGATGTTTGCGTACACACTCTACGGCTGGATTCTGGATAACTTTAAAGGGATCACCGGATACAACTATGTCTTCAGCGTGATGATTGCTTTCAGTCTTTCAGGATTTGTTTGCTCGACATTACTGGTGAAACGCATCAAAAAACAGAAAGTTATGTCAGTCAGTGAGGCGGCATAAGATCATGAACAGCGTCCCCCGATGCAACATCGGGGGACGTGGGGTCAGGAACGTTTATACAGTGGCAGCCACAGCGTTAACCGCAATCCGCCCAGTGGGCTGTCGTCGGCTTTCACCCAACCGCGGTGCTGCTGCATGGCGGTTTCAACAATCGCCAGACCCAGCCCCGTGCCGCCAGATTCGCGGTCACGTGCCTCGTCGGTACGGTAGAACGGTCGGAAAATTTGCTCGCGGTCTTCCGGACTCACACCAGGGCCATCGTCATCCACGATGACGGTGATCCCGTCTTTATCAACCGAGAAGGCGACCTCAATTTTCGTATGCGAGTAGCGCAGGGCGTTACGTACGATGTTCTCCAGCGCGCTTTCCAGCGTGTTGGGGTTACCATACAGCGGCCATGGCCCCGGCGGGAAGTTGACGGTGAACGATTTGCCCATCTGTTCTGCTTCAAAGGCCGCGTTGTCTAACACTTCATGCCACAGATGATTGGCTTTCACCGTCTCGCTGACCAGCGCGTTTTTCTGCTGATTGCGCGACATCACCAGCAGATCGTTGATCATGCTGTCCAGACGATGCGCTTCCGTTTCAATACGTTCCAGCTCTTTGCTCTCGCCACTGCGACGACGGAGCAGGGCGGTGCCAAGCTGTAGTCGTGTTAGCGGGGTACGCAGCTCGTGCGAGATATCCGAAAGCAGCCGTTGCTGCGCCGTCATCATACGCTCCAGCGCGCTCACCATCTGGTTGAAACTGGCGCCTGCGGCAAGGAACTCTTGTGGTCCGGATTCCAGCTCAGGATGCTGTCTCAGATTGCCCTGCGCCACTTCATCGGCGGCATTTTTCAACTTACGCGCTGGTTTTGCCAGGCTCCACGCCAGCCATAACAGCAGCGGCGAGCTGACCAGCATAGTGACAATCAGCAACAGGAGAGGACGGTCAAATAGCAGGTTGATAAAATCAGACTGGGAATTACTCGCCGGACGGATCAAGTAGAGCTGATAATTATCCTCCCCGTCCCTGACAGAGAAAGGCCCCACCATCTCAACGCGGCCATATTTCTTCTTCTGGGGGTGATCGGCGTTATCTGCCTGACCGATAAAGTTACGGATAATCTGCATTTCATTGCGATCAGCACCAATCACACGGCCTTCACTGGTGACCAGCAGCAGGCGCTGCCCGGGTGGTGCCCACTTGTCGATAGCGCGAAACAGCCTGCGCCACCACATCAAATCGTTTGGCGGGTCATTTGCCAGCTCGGCTTCGACGTGCTGCTCGATCATCACGCCCTGACGTTGCTCGCTGTCGAGAAGCTCCGTCATCTGGCGTGAGTCGAGTTTTGGCAACATCAGTACGAGCATTAAAACCAGTGCCAGCGTCAGCCAGAAGATGGCGAAGATGCGGGCGGTTAAGCTTCCTATCATGAAGCGGAGACCATCAGATAACCGCGACCACGCAGGGTTTTAAACCATGGATGACCGTCTTTACGCTCCGGCAGCTTACGGCGCAGGTTAGAGATGTGCATGTCGATGGCGCGGTCAAACGGCGTGAGACGCTTGCCCAGCACTTCCTGGCTCAGATGTTCACGCGATACCACCTGGCCGAGATGTTGCGCCAGCAGATAAAGCAGGGTGAACTCCGTGCCAGTCAATTCCAGCGCCTGGCCGTCGAAGCTGGCTTCCTGGCGGCCTGGGTTCAGGCTCAGGGAGTCCACTTCCAGAGTCGGCGAACTGTTATCGGTATTCTGCTGCTGCTCGCTCCAGTGGGAACGACGCAGAATAGCGCGAATACGGGCAACCAGTTCACGGTCGTTGAACGGTTTCGGTAAATAGTCATCCGCACCCAGCTCAAGGCCGAGAACGCGGTCAAGTTCGCTGCCGCGCGCGGTCAGCATAATGACGGGTGTCTGGTGTGTCTGGCGAAGCTCTTTCAGCGTATCAATGCCGTTTTTCTTCGGCATCATGACGTCGAGCAAAAGTAAATCGATGCTGTCGTCAAGGAGACTCAGCGCCTGCTCGCCATCATGGGCAACCAGAACGTTGAAACCTTCCATGTCGAGCAACTCCTTTAAAAGGGATGTGAGCTCTCGGTCATCATCAACTAACAGGATTTTATTCATTGTTTAAATACCTCCGAGGCAGAAATTACGACATCAAGGCTGTCTAATCCATGACTTTACGTTGTTTTACACCCCCTGACGCATGTTTGCAGCCTGAATCGTAGACTGTCTCTCGTTGAATCGCGACACGAAAGATTTTGGGAGCAAGTGATGCGCAAAGTTACCGCTGCCGTCATGGCCTCAACGCTGGCGTTCAGTGCGTTTAGCCAGGCTGCTGTAGCTATCATCAGCGATAACGGTTCCTCACAAGAGGACACAACGCAGCACAGTAGCCAAAGCCATATGTTTGACGGCATAAGTTTAACCGAACATCAGCGTCAACAGATGCGAGATCTGATGCAGAGGGCAAGGCATGACCAGCCCCCTGTTAATGTTAGCGAAATGGAGACAATGCATCGCCTTGTCACCGCAGAAAATTTTGACGAAAGCGCTGTACGCGCTCAGGCCGAGAAAATGGCACAGGAACAGGTTGCCCGCCAGGTAGAGATGGCGAAGGTCCGCAACCAAATGTTCCACCTGCTAACGCCCGAGCAGCAAGCGGTTTTGAACACCAAACATCAGCAGCGTATGGACCAGTTGCGTGAGGTTGCACGGATGCAGCGAAACTCGGAAACGACGTTTTTCAGTAGCAATAGCAGTACCCGTAGTAACCAGTAAACCCTGTTTTCCTTGCCATAGACACCATCCCTGTCTTCCCCCACATGATGTGGGGGTTTTTTTTATCAGGTACTTAGAAAAAATCCATTATAAATCAACCTTTATTGCAACAGCCATAAGCAGTTACAAGAAGGATATAGCGTTACGGGTGTAGACAAGATGTAGACAACATTGTCACACCGCCAACCCGCCGCCGAGAGGGTTTAACGTTACTGCGTGTTGCAGGTAATCAGGTGCAAGGTGAGCATAAACCATCGTCTGTTGTATGCTGGCGTGCCCCAGAATTTGCTGTAACGCAATAATGTTCCCCCCGTTCATCATGAACCAGCTTGCAAATGTATGCCGAAGCACATGCGTGGCCTGCCCGCGTGGTAAATCGGGCTTAACCTGTCTGAGCCGTTCGCAGAAGTTTTCATAGTCAACTTTGAACAGTGGCCCGGTGTCGCTGGTCTTGATCTCTTTCTCCAGTTCTTCCGATATGGGAACCGTGCGCTTTTTCCCATTTTTGGTCTTAAGGAACGTCACGCGTCCGTGATTAACCTGCTCACCGCGCAGCGTGCTGCCTTCACCCCAGCGTGCGCCAGTGCTGAGGCATAGCAGTGCTACGCGTCGATCGTCGCCGGTCAGAGTGTCCAGTAATTTGCTGATCTCTGATTTGGCGAGATAGGTCATAGCTGGGGGCGCTTCTTTCAGTGGTTCCAGACCCTTACAGGGGTTATCCTTCCTGAACTCTTCCAGCTTTATCAACGTGCTGAACATCCCGGACAAACGGTAAATATCCCGATTGATCGTTGCTGCACTGATACCGTCTTCCAGCCTTTGGCTTCGGTGCTGTGCAATCATTCGCTTGTTCAGTCGGTTAACGGCTGGATCACCCAACGCCCTGATCGTTTTATTCAGGTGCCGTTTTTCAATCTCGCCATTTTCCTGAGTCTGTCCATACAGCAGCCACCAGGTATCTAACAACTCGCTTAAGGTGCGGCGGTCAACGCTCGCGCCCAGCCATTCTTTTTTGTCGGCGTTGGCTAGTACATAACGCTCAAAAAGAACTGCCTCTTGTTTCTTCTCAAATCGCCTGCGGATACGTTTTCCGTTACGTCCGCGCGGCCATACGTCCACTTCATATTGACCACCTTCGAGCTTCTTAATCGACATAAGAAAGCCCTCTGGCGTTTATTTCTCCATCCTGATAACAGATAGTGAAAATGTAATGTTTATAAACGGTTAACCAGTTTGTTTCTCGGAGCGGTCTGATCCAGTTGACTCTGGCCCAATGTGTGCGAGGGCCGGTGCGATTTGACCAGCTTGAGGGGCGGTCTTATCTGTCATGAGCCAGAGCGTGTATTTTGCAAAGCGGGGATGTTGTGTGATCTTTAACAAGATTTCACTACCAACGCCTTCTCTTCTCCCCATCTCGTAATGCTTTTGAGTGCCTGCCGGAATACCTGTCAATTCAAAGAATTGAGTTCTGGATAGCCCTTCTGCATCCCTTATAGCTCGAATTTTTTCCCCAATCCCGCTTGACTGGGTCTCATTTGATACCATATCCTTCTCCTTGTTGGGTCTCAATTGATACCATTAAGATGAAATGGCAACCGCCAATATAAGCAGTTACAAGCCGAAATAAGCGCCTAGCGCCAATGGGGATTATGACACATGACTGAGAAAGTTTTAGAGGGGTTCATTGAAGTGCGTCACGCCGTTGACGCAGTTCCATACCCAAAATTCGCCGAGTTAATCGGTAAGAAGCCCGCCACGGTTAAGAGCATGATTGAAGACGGTAAGTTGCCGATCATCCCATGGAAGAACCCGGAAAGCCTGGGCGCCCGTGCTGAGAACTGGATCTATATTCCTGAGTTCAACCGCGCAATGCGTGACGCCTACTACAACCGTCCGAGAGAGCAGCGCGACGCTTGGTTGCTGTGGATCGGTCTTTGAGGTTATCGCGATGAGCCAGAAAACAGCCAACCACGAAAACCGGGTGCGTGAATGTAACAATATTCTGGACACCCATTTAAAAGATATGCAAACGGGCTTCATGATTCGCACCAATAGCGGCGAGTTTATGATCAGGGATAAAAAGCTGATTAAGAAAATAACCAAAGACGTGGCGCGCCATGTTGATGGTGAATTGCTTAAATTGGGAATGTGAGGGGGCTTTTGTGGCTGTGCAATTAATACAGTTAAGTCGTCACTCATATTTATATCGTGGCTTCACGATTCAAAAGTGCCCGCGTAATCCATTTACGTTTAAGCACTCTTATCGTATTTCCAGCAATGGCGATTATTACGGGCGTGACTTTGCTTTAGCGGAAGCCATGCGCACGGTTGATCAGATGTATAAGCAAGGGGGCAGTAATGCACGATGAAGGCCCATCACTGGCAAGCCTGCTTAAGCACGGGTGCCAGGTTACACACTTCAAAAACTCACGCGGCTGGCTGGAAACACCAGACGGGCAATTCTTTAAACCTGAGCCTAGCAAGGTTCAATTTATTAAGGGAATGAGTAAGCCCTTTGTTTATACGAAGAAGATAAACAAAGGATTGCTTTTTAACCTTGTTAATTCTTTGAGAGATTTAATCGGCTAACAACGTCAGTTAAATAGTAATTAAAAAACAGTCTTCACTGTCGTCACTTAATTAAGTGATGGCGCTTTCACTCATCCTAAAAAGGATAAATAGAATGTTTAATAAACTGTTTGGAAAAAAAGTAGCAGCGGCAAAAGTTGAACTTAAGAAAGTGGAAAATCGCGATCTTATGGAAGCTATTGTCGGCGGTTGTCTTTTGGTATCTGCCGCCGATGGCGAGATCGAAAAAGAAGAAACCAGCAAGCTGGATCAGCTTATCCGCTCTAACCCGCGCCTTGCGCATTTCGGCAATGAAATTACATCCACCATCAACCGCTATACGGAACAGCTTGAAGCTGGCTTCCGCGTTGGCCGCATGAACATTTTGCGCGAAATCGACGACATCAAAAACGATCCGAAAGAAGCCGAAGAAGTTTTCGTCAACATGCTGACTATCGCCGAAGCGGAAGGCCAGATCGAACCAGAAGAACAGAAGGTGCTGGAAGAGGTCGGGCGCCGTCTGGGGCTGCGTGTTGAGGATTATCTCTGATGCTGCGCGTGCTGGATTCACTACGTCCGGCGCTGGCCCTGCTGTTGGCCTTCATGGTCGTAGCAGTGGATTTCACCAGCTACCTGCTTTCGGTGATTGGCGACGCCTTCTTCGTTGGCGCTCTTCTTCTCCTTGTCTGGCCTGCCCTCAAGTCAGCTAACCAATCAGCGGATCACCAGTAACAGATTGCCGGGGAAACCCGGCAATTTCTGAGGCTTCGAATCATGACTAAACGCGATCAATATAACTTCATCCTGCACGTTCTCTTACCTGCTGTTGAGCGTGAAGGGCTGACGATTAAAACCCGCCGCGATGGTGAGTTAACCCTTTCTTCTGACGATCCCTCTGTTTCCTGCTTTATCGACGACATGCGCCAGCGCCTTACCACGGCGTTGCAGCATCCGGCTGTTCCATCTTCCCCTTACGGAGTCCTGTAAAATGATCCGCCCGTTCATCAAATGGGCAGGGGGTAAAACCCGTGTCCTTCCTGACCTGCTGCCACACCTTCCTACAGCCGACTGCCTGATCGAACCGTTCGTAGGCGGCGCGTCGGTATTTCTGGCGACTGAATACCGCCGCTATGTGCTGGCTGATATCAACCCAGATCTTATTAACCTGTATCGGGAAGTCACCCGTTACCCGGACTTAGTGATCGATGCGGCCCGCGAACTGTTCAACAGTAAGAACAGCCCGCAGGGATACAACGAAGTCCGCGCCGCGTTCAATAAGCAGGTGGGTACGGTAAAAAGCGGTGGGTTGCGTTATGGCGCTGAAATGGCGTGCATTATGCGCGCTGCTCAATTCCTGTATCTGAATCGCCACGGTTATAACGGCTTATGCCGATACAGCCGGAAGACCGGCTTTAACGTGCCGTTTGGCAAGTATAAGAGCGTCTACTTTCCAGAAAATGAAATCCGCCTGTTTGCCGAAAAGGCCAACGATACAAAGGCAATATTTCTTTGCGCGCCGTTCCAGCGTTCTCTACAGGTCGTCACGGGTGGCGATGTTCTCGTTTACTGCGATCCGCCTTACCTGCCTGAAAGCAAAACAGCCGATTTTACCCAATACCACACCGAACCATTCACGGAAGACAACCACCGCCAGTTAGTCCAGGCACTGCTGGAAGTTAACCGTAAGCATGGCGTGAAGGTCGTCATTTCCAACAGCGACACCGAAGCCACCCGCGCGATTTATCAGCCCTTCAAGATGCACGAAATCAGCGTGCAACGTTCCGTCAGCACTGACAAAGACAACCGACAGAAGGCCAAAGAAGTGATCGGCGTGCTGCCTGTCTGCGACTGCTGCGGGCGTTACGGCGGGGGTTGCCCTGATTGTGGCGCCGTGATGGGTGATGCGACTTACAACGCGATGGTTGCGGCGGGCACGTTTGACGATCTGGAGGCTTTTTAATGGCAAAAATCTATATCGCTGGCCCGATGAGCGGTTTGCCTGGATTCAATCGGCAGGCATTTAACCGTGCAGCCGGGCACGTAGTGCGACGCGGAAACGTTGCCCTTAATCCGGCGATTTTGCCGGATGGATTAGAGCAGGCGGAATACATGGATATTTGCTTCGCCATGTTGCGTTGTGCTGACGAGATCTTCTTGCTGGATGGCTGGCAGCAGTCTGCCGGGGCAAGAGCAGAATACGCGTTAGCTCAAAAGCTGGGGTTGAAGATCCAGCACCAGACGATCGATCGGTTCGCGGGGGCGTAATGACCGCCGTAACCCGTGGCCGTCGCGCGCCCTCTCCACCTCCACCGTATCCGGGTAGCGCTGACAATGCTATCCCTTACGCTTATGGCGGGAACAAACCATACCAGCCGATTGGCGTTGATGTAGCGCCGGGGCTGGATGGTTTCGACTATCTCACGCCGGACGGCACGCGTAAGCATATTGCGTTCAGTGAACTGGTAGCGGAAGACGAAAAGCCGGAACGCAGTAAGCTGCTGCGTCGCCGTCTGGCTTCTCTTCCGCAGTATATCCGCCGTCACTTTGCCGCGAAGCTGGATGCGCTGGACGCGAAAGACCGTAAAGCGGCAGATCTCTGGCTGGTTAATACCTTTGAGCGCCACGTATTAACGCGTATTGATAGCGTCAACAGTGTTTACCAGCCTGATACTGTGATGCCCGGCATTCTGCTACCAATCCGCGATCAGCTTTTCCGTATGCTTTGGGCAGGGAAAAAAGAGTTAAAAAGACTGGCTTATACGCTTGCCGATATCTTTACGAGCGAGTTTATACGCGAGTCCGATCACCAGTTGGCGCGCACCGGCGATCCTGAGTTCGCGGCGCTTTCTGGCTATGGCCGTATTGCGTCGCTGGCGGTGCATCTGAAAACGCCGATCCCAGGTTGGACAGCATATTGCAATGAAGAACTTGAAGCGGAGGACGCGTTACGCGCGGTTCTCCGTCTTGAGTCACCGCAGTGGTGGTTAAACCGCCTGCGCCGTATCCATGCCCGGTGGCGTGAGCATTTGATGATCGCAGCGGGATACGTCCAGAAAAAATCTTCCCCATACAGTAGCGCCCCGTGCCTTACGGAATGGCTGGCCCAGAAAAAGGCTAACCGTGAATACCTCAAGGCTATGGAACTGGAAGACCAGGACACGGGCGAGCGCATTTCACTGATCGATAAAGTCGCCGGCAGTGTTGCCAATCCGGCCAACCGTCGCCGCGAACTCATGACGAGAATGCGCGGCTTTGAAGATCTGGCGAAGCTGGAAGGGTTGGCCGGTGATTTCTACACGCTGACAGCACCTTCCCGTTACCACTCCATGCAGCATAACGGGCGCCGCAATAATAAATACTGTGGCGCGTCGCCGCGCGAGACGCAGCAATATCTTTGCAAAGTCTGGGCGAGAACCCGCGCAGCTTGGAAGAGAAAAGGGATCCGCGTCTTTGGTTTCCGCGTGGTCGAACCGCACCACGATGCAACGCCCCACTGGCATTTACTTCTTTTTATGCGCCCGGAATGCGTCGAGCAGGCGCGCGAAATCTTCCGTAAATATGCCCTGAAAGAAGACGGCAACGAACCGGGAGCGCAGGAAAACCGCTTTCAGGTTGTGCCGATCGACGATGCCCACGGCAGCGCAACCGGCTACATAGCGAAATACATTTCGAAGAATATCGACGGCTTCGCGCTGGATGGTGAGAAGGACGACGAAACCGGGGAAGACCTGAAAGAAATGTCACTCCGCGTTAGCGCGTGGGCATCGCGCTGGGCTATTCGCCAGTTTCAGCAGATCGGCGGTGCGCCGGTCACGGTATATCGGGAACTTCGCCGCCTGGGCGATCGCGAACTGGTGTTGCACCCTGAACTGGAAACCGCCCGGCAGGCCGCTAACGGTGGCGAATGGGATAACTACGTATTAGCCCAGGGTGGCCCGTTGGTTGAGCGCGATAAGCTGCGCATCCGTCTGAACTATGAAACCACTGAAAACGGCAACGCCTACGGCGATAACGTCCAGCGAATCACTGGTATTTACTGCCCGATTACGGGCAATGACTCTTTGATCTTCACCCGCACCACTCAATACAAAATTGTGCCGAAGCGCCAGAGCGCTGACGGTGTGGCCGTTGACGTTGGTTTTTCAGGCGGCAGCGCCGCCCCTCGGAGTTCTGTCAATAACTGTACGCGGGATCCCGCGACAGGTGCAGACGGTCTTGAACATGCCGATCACGAAGTGGGCGAGACGGTGAATTTTGATGCTCTTTCACGGCAAGAAAAGCGGGAACTGGCGCAGCGGTTAAGTGACGATGTACGGGCTAAGCGGAAAACGCGGCCACCGGAACGGGAAGAGGGAGCAAAGCTATCAATCAAAGAGCAGCAGATTAGTGAACTGCTGGCGCTGCGTGGGATTGATGCCAGCACCGGAATGGTCAGATCAATAATGGCCGGAGCGTCAATCGCTTGCGGCGATCTCGTTTTGACCGTGCAAAATGGGCGGCTAGTTTCCAGCAACCGCGCAGCATCTGGGGTAGATAAATTGGCATCTGAAAAAATGGCAGTTAAGAAAAAATCTGACGAGCTTCTCAATCGTTGGAAAGTGGCTGTAAAAATTAACAGGGGTTAGTTGACAAAATCAAAATTCTGCACCATTATCCCGGTTGACAAAGTTTGATTTTTGCACTGAAAGGAAAGTGACCCGATGCAAAATTACCCATTACCTTGGACGTTTCATCCGCAGTTAACCGAAGAACGCTTATCTATCATTGCGGAGGCACTCCTTAAAGTGCAGGAAGACACACATGAGCTTTTGTCTTCTTCGCTTGATGATAATTATACCCGCGCAACATGCACTTTTGGACGCCAGAAGAATCGAATCGTCAAACTGTGCATGTCAAAAAAATACGACTGGTTGGGGCTTTCTAATCCCAATAACGATTACACAATCACTATTGGTGGTATCCCAATCCGTTCTTTTAGCGATGATCCGACTAATCCGAAAAAGGCTAACTTCTTCCGAAAGAATAGTGTTGATCAGTTATTCGCATCAGAAGATACAATCCCTACTATTTGGCGCTTCGTTGTAGAGAAACCAGAGTTCGAAGGTGAAGGTGGGCGAGTGCATTTTGCGGGTTATAATGCGCTGGAAGAAATGCTCTCTTTATGGACGTATGGCGAAGAACGGGTAACTGTGCTGCATTCTACAGACGATACCCCGCCAGCACCTGTTAAGATTGAGCTGGATGATATCAGCGCTTCTGTTCCTGAAAAGGAAAAGAAAAGCGATAACGGATAATAGTAGGTGAAAAGTGTTTAACGGTTCTAATTTGCGATTGGCTCGTCTGTATCACGAGTTATCACTGGAGCAAGTTGCTGAGCGGGTCGATAAGACCCGCCAGTACATTCAGCGGCTGGAATCCGGCTCGGCTGTGCCTACTCCTGAGCTTGCGAATAAATTAGCTGCCGTATTGCTGGTCACGCCTGAATTTTTCGCAGTACAAGAGCAATCTCCAGTGAATGAAGAGATCGTTCACTTCCGCAAGCGTAGTTCAACACGTATGGCTACTAAGTGGGCGACGCTCGCTAAAGCTGAATTGTATCGCCGTCTCATTGAAGTTTTTGATGAGTACTTGAATTTACCGCCAGTAAGATTTCCTGAACTGAGAGTAAATACTCAAGAGGACATAGAAAGAGCCGCTGAGAAATGCCGGGCTGATTGGGGATTAGGTTTTGGGCCGATCGACAACATGACTCGTCTTGCTGAAAAGCTGGGAGCATTTGTTACTTCTTTCGATTCTGTCTCTGATGATGTGGATGCGCTTTCTGTTCCTTTAAGTCGGCCATTCATTGTAAGAAATACGGCTAAAAAATCGCCTTGCCGTCAGCGTTTTGATATTGCTCACGAAGTTGCACATTTGATTTTGCACGAAGGTATTTCAACGGGGGATCGGGTAACTGAATCTCAAGCTAACCGTTTTGCATCAGCTTTGCTTCTACCCCGATCGGCGATGGCAAAATATTTTCCTCGCCCAATTGGCGGTCGTATCGACTGGCAGGGGCTAAGTCAGTTTAAACTGACGTGGAAAGTTAGTAAGGCAGCAACAATTTATAGAGCACATCAGCTTTCTCTTTTAACCGATGCCCAATATAAAACGGCATTCTTCGGTTTAAAGCGCAAGGGGGAAGCCATTGATGAAAAAGAAGATTATTTGATTCCTAATGAAAAGCCAGAGCTATTTCATAAGGCAATGAAGTTTCTCTTAACGGATCTGTCAGTTGATGTTGAGTCATTAGCCAAGCGTTTGTGTATTACTCCAGCTATGTTAGCGGAGTTAGCGAACGATAATTCGTTAGATTTTGCCCCAGAAATCGTTACCGAAAATGTTGTTTCTTTATCTGCTTATCGAATGAAATCTGCATAATTCGATAACCAATGAATCCCGCTTCGGCGGGATTTTTTTTACCTGCAAAATGGCGCATAAACTTGCATGAGAATGCACAATTTTTTCGATAGTCATTTTCTTAACTAAGGCCAGACGGGGCGGGCCTTCCGGTGGTTTGCACATTTGCACAAAAAAGCGAGGTTTCTGCGTGCGGGCGAGGCGGGGGAATGAGCGCGCGCTGAGGGGTGGGATAGGGTCGGTATTATCTGCGCCGATTTTCGCGCCGCTGCGCCTCGCTGCTGCGTCGTTTTCGGTTCGCCGTGGTGGTTTGAGGTAAAAGAAAAGCCCCTGCCAGCGGGCTGCTGAGGGGCTTAGGTGCTGTGTGGTCAGTTGCGGCCGTGCTGGCCGTTCCACGGTGGTGGCGGGTATGTCCGGGCTGGCGTCAGATCGCTGCCTGCAACAGTGCGTAAGGGTTGAAGCGCACCACGTCGATCCCCAGCCAGTCGTTTAACTCTTTCAGGCTTTCTTGTATCGGGGCCAGTTCGTTGATGGAAAACACCTTCGCCGCTTTCTCTACGTCGCCGAAGCCACCGGAGTTATTCGGCATTACCCCCATCAGAACGGGCGGCACGCGGTGCGCGGCTAACAGGTCGTCGCGGGTGGCGTCTTTGATGCCGGTAAACTCATCCTTCGCCGCCACCTGGCTGAACGGCATAATTTGCAGGCCGTCTTTTTTCCCGCCCGCCGCGTAGACAAACAGGTTTTTAAAAGCACCGTTGCCGCGTGCATCTTTCAGCGACTTCTTAAGCTTTTCCACATCGTTATTATTCGCTACCGGGTCAGTGAGGTAGACGATCACCCCCGCATGACTGCCGTTAATGTAGTAGTTGCGGCGAAATACCGTTGCTTCACCGTTCAGCATGGCGCTTTGTAGCGCGGCCAGATATTCCGGCGCGCCGTAGATCTCCTGGTGCGGGCTGGGGTTCTTGATCTGGCAGACGCTGCCTGGTTCGAACGCGTGATCGTCAACGTAGCGCGGAACAAACCAGAATTGCGCCGGGTCTATGCCGCGCCGCGTATATTTTGCCTGGCTGTGCCGCAGCTCGATCGGCTGACCGAGTCGGTTGCGGCGGCATTCCATGTAACAGTTACCGAAAATTAAATAATCCTGCACCCAGGCGGTGAACTCCTGCCGGGTCAACAGCGGGTGCGGTATGTAGCAACTGGCGATAACATTGCGTTTAAATATCAGCGGTGACTGGTGATAGGCGGCAACGTCGAACATGCGCGCCAGCCCGTAGGGGCTGATCGGTGGTTCATACCAGCGGCCATTGTTATGGCATTCGAGGCACTCCATAAGAGACGCGCGATCGTTGACTGCGATCGGGTCGCCAAAGCTGAAAGATTCCACGCTTTCCAGCGGGGTGGCTGCGTTGCTGGCCGTGCTGGCTGGCGCAGCAGTTGGCGCCCTGAATTTTTTTTTGCCGCTCAATTAAAACTCCTCCACAAAACTGCCGTTATCGCCGGTCACTTCCGCGCCGATCGGTTCGTTGTAAATGCCCTGCATAGTTGCCCATGCCAGATCGCCGTGATTGCTGCCACGGGCCCGATCGGACTGGTAGGTAATAACGCCGCCTGCGGTGATTTTACGCACGGTCATAAACGACTGCGCGAGATCCATCATTCCGGCGTCGAACTCAAAGCGCCCGGCACGAATGACCATCAACATTTTGAGCACCATCGACCGCTTAAGAACCGGTGAATAGTTGTATTTAACCGCCTGCGGGAAGAACTTGATCACCAGTTGATAAACCGCATCGCCGATCCCCGTGCCGTCGATAGCAATGTGCTGCACGTTGTAGCGGGTGGTGATCTCTTTAATAAATTTGGCCTGCTCTTCGTACTCCATGCCGCGTAACTGGTGGCGCTCTACCGCGCGGAACTTACCACCCGGCACGGCTGGCGGGGCCAGCACAACCAGCCCGGCGCTGTCGCCTTTGCCGCTGCTGCCGTTGGGGTCATAGCTAACCCAGACAGGGCGATTACCTAGCGGACGGGGTGCAAACGGGTTCCAGTCCGGCCACGCGTCCGGCATGTAGCCATCAACGCCGCAGCCCAGAATTGCGTTGTAGTCGAATGCGCGTTCCCCGGCTTTAACGAACATGCAGCCGTAGAGGTTGGCGTATTCATCGGGGGAGTTCTCGTTACGGATTTCATCGGTATCAACCAGATCGAAGCCGAGCTTCACGGCGTCTTCCAGCGTGACTATCTGGCGCCAGATGTTATCCCCGCCCAGCTTGCCGTTTTTGAGCGTCTTATAACTGGTGTCGATATCCACCCGATCGGCCCGTGAACGGTGCTTATTGAACTGATCGCCAGTCCAGAAGGGATAGGCTTCATGTTCTTCACTGGAAGGCGTCGAAAAGTAGGTGCGGCGTAGCCCTTTGTGGGTCGCCATGCCTGCTGCGACTTTACGCAGGTTGATGAAGTTGCTGATCCAGAAGGCTTCATCCATGTACAGATCGCCGGTGTAGCTCTGTGCTGTCGCGGCAGAGGTGCCGAGAAAGTACAGCGTTGCGCCGTTGCTCAATACGATGGCGTCGCCACCTTTGAGTTCTACACCGATTTCCTGTGCCAGCTTCTGAATGAACCGCTTGAACTGGAATGCCTGGGCGCGGCTGGCTGACAGGAATATCTGGTTATTTCCGGTTTCCAGCGCACGCAACAGCGCTTCGCGGGCAAAGTACCAGGTGGCACCAATCTGGCGCGATTTGAGGATAAAGCGGTTGCGTCGGTTCCACTGTTTGAACCAGCGTTTTTGATGCTCGTAGAGCGAATCAAAGACCAGGGCGCGAAGCTGGGTTATCTGTTCTTCGGTGAAATGGTTTTTCGGGGTCTTCGACTTCTTCTCTTTCTCCTGGTCGCGTCGCTCATGCCGCTCAAAGCGGTCAAGTTGGCGCGCCAGCAGGTCAATTTCTTTGAAGTCCTTCGGGGTTTTGTCGTCCTTTTCCACCAGGCGCAGGTAACGAACGTGCGTGCGATCCTGCACCCGCTGCATGGGGGTGGCTTTATCCCATTCATAGCGGCGGCGCCAACTGTAGATCGTGTTAATGCTCACCCCGATTTCCTTAGAAATCTGAGTGATGCTAAACGCCTGCCAGTAGAGGCTTTTGGCTTTTGTGCTGAGGTCTTCGGCTGTATTCATGGCAACAGGCTATCGCGCTCGCGCGCGCAACAATATCGCCGCTGGTTGTCGCCTGAGTCCGACAAAGTGAAGGCTTTGCGCCTTCCGGCTGCAAAGGGAATGATTGGGGCACTGGTTAATATCAATCGCTTACCAACCCGGAGCTTTGTCACCATGCCAATGACAAATTTTTTCCGCGTCGCAGTCGAAGGCGCAACCTGTGATGGCCGCGTGCTGGAACGTCAGCACATTATCGAAATGGCCGAGCAGTACGATCCCCAGGTCTATGGCGCCCGCGTCAATCTGGAACACATTTTAGGCTGGTCTCCAAACAGTGATTTTCGTGCTTACGGCGACGTTGCTGAAACGAAATATGAAGAAATCGCCGAAGGCCAGTTAAAGGGCAAGCTGGCGCTACTGGTGAAGGTGGACGCCACGGATGAACTGGTCGAACTGAAGAAGAAACGCCAGAAAATCTACCATAGCATTGAGGTGCATCCGTCCTTTGCCGACACTGGCAAAGCCTACCTTATGGGGCTGGCCTGTACCGATAACCCGGCGAGCCTGGGCACCGAAATGATGAAGTTTTGCACCCAGAACGCCAGCGCCAACCCACTGGCTGCACGTCACTACGCACCTGAATGCTTCTTCACTGAAACCCTGGAATCGTCTCTTGAATTTGCACAGGAAGAGCCGCCAGCGTCCGACACCGGGAAGAATTTCTTTTCCCGTATCAAGGAAATGCTGACCGGAACCCGCCAGCACTTCGATCGTGAAAATGGCGATATCCGCCAGGCGGTTGAACTGGTAGCGGAAAGCCAGGGTGAATTGCTGGACAAGATGGAAAAACTGAGCGCAGGGCAGCTTAAGAACAAGCAGACCGCCGAAGCGGTGGAGAAGTTGCGCTCTGAGTTCGACGAGATGAAAGCGCAGCTTTCTACCCAGGACGCCAGCAAATTCCGCCGCCCGGAAGCGACCGGCGCAACTGAAAAATCTAACGCCCAGCTTGCTGACTGCTGATCGCCGCCAGTAACGAAGGAACAGTACAGGAAATATAACTATGCGTAATTCTACCCGTGAATTGTTTGATGCGTATCTTGAGCGACAAGCTGAACTGAATCACATCAATAAGTCCCACGTAACAAAGTCGTTCAGCATTGATCCAAGCGTTGAGCAGACGCTTGAAGACAAGGTGCAGCAGTCTTCCGAAATGTTGAAGCTGATTAACATCTACGGCGTTAACGATCAGACCGGCGAAAAAATCGGTCTGGGTGTGAGCGGCCCGATTTCCAGCACCAACAATTCCACCACCGATCGCCGTCAGCCTGTTTCCGTCACGGCGCTGGATTCGAACAAGTACACCTGTAATAAGGTGAACGCGGATACTTTCGCCTCTTATGCGCAGCTTGATGCGTGGGCTAAATTCCCGGATTTCCAGCAGCGTCTGAGCAATCAGATCATTCAGCGTATCGCGCTTGACCGCATCATGATCGGCTTTAACGGAACCAGCTATGCGGATAAGTCCGACCGCAACGCTAACCCGCTTTTGCAGGATTGTGGTATCGGCTGGCTGCAACAATACCGCGCGAACGCGCCGCAACGAGTCATGAAAGATATCACCGTGACCAGCCGCGACGATTCCAACCAGGTGATCGCTAAAGGTGATTACGGTAACTACGACTCGCTGGTTTATGACGCGGTTAACTCACTGATGGACGAATGGTACAAAGATTCGCCCAATCTGGTGGTGATCACTGGTCGTAACCTGACGGTTAGCCGTTCGTTCCCGATCATCAACGCCGTCAGCACCAATAACCCGAACTCCGAAGCGCTGGCCGGTCAGTTGATCGCATCGCGTAAGACGATCGGCAACCTGCCTTCGTTCATCGCGCCTTTCTTCCCTGATGGCAGCATGTTTATCACTTCGTGGGAAAACCTGTCGATTTACTGGCAGGAAGGTGCGCACCGTCGCCGTATCGTGGAAGAGCCGGAATATAACCGCGTCTCTACCTACAGTTCGTCAAATGATGCCTATGTTGTTGAAGATTACGGCTTCGGCTGTCTGATCGAAGGCATTACCGCCGCCGAACCAGCACCGGCACCATAAATCAGCGCAGGCCAGCTAACTGCTGGCCGCTTTGGGGGCATCATGTTGACACCTGCTCAACAACATTTTAATCGCGTGATGGCTGAACGCCGCCACGCCAGCCGTGAGCCGTCGCAGCTTGAAATGACGGCATACGAAACCATGCTTCACCGCCTGCGACTGGATAAAGCCCGTTTGAGTCGTGTCCAGTCCCAGAAGGCTAAAGCGGATTTAAAACGCGAACTGCTGCCGGATTATCAGCCGTGGATCGAAGGCGTACTTACGGCAGATTCCGGCCAGTCTGACGACGTGTTAACCACCGTCATGATCTGGTGTTGTGACTGCGGAAACATCGCCGAAGCCCTGCGCATTGGTCAGTACGTATTGCGCCATAAGTTGCCGATGCCGGATCAGTATCGCCGCACCACCGCCACCGTACTGGTGGAAGAAATTTGCGATCCCGTCCTGGCTGCATTCAAAGCTAACCCGGCTGTTGCGCCGGTCGCCGCTGACCTGCTGGAAGCATTAAGGGGCTTAACCCTGAACGAAGATATGCCGGATGAGGTGCGCTCAAAGCTGCTTAAGGCGCTGGGGTATACGCTGCGCCTGACTGACAACGTTGAATCGCTTACCGCTGCGGTTGAATACCTGCGCCAGGCGGCAGTGTTGAACCCGAAAAAAGCAGGCGTAACCCGTGATATTGAGCTTCTGCAACGAGCGCTTAATAAGTCTGGGCAACCTGCTGACGGTGACGGCGCAGACGGCAAGCCAGAAGCAAACAGCACCGAAACCAAGACGGCAATGCCGCCAGCCCAGCCAAAAGCGAAGCGGGAAACCAAAAAGCCCGCCGCTAAAAGCAAGCCGGCAGCGAAGAAAAGAACCACGACAGCCCGCCAGAAGGCGGCGTCATAACCGAACGTGCCCCCGCGCACCCAGGCGGCACGGCAGGCGAAAACAGGCAACGCCGCGTCTTCGTCCTGCCGTCCACCGCCTGACTTATACGGAGTAGAGATCATGAGTCTGGTAGCCACTGAGCCAGTACGGCCACCATCCGATGCTGTGCCTGATGATGGCGGCGCGAAAGTTGAAAGCCTGCCATTCTGGCCGGTCATTTCGCTGGCTGAACTACGCCGCGCGATGCGTCTTGATGGGCAGGTGACAACCGA
Organism: Enterobacter sp. 342; assembly: GCF_036663495.1. Lineage (NCBI taxonomy): Bacteria > Pseudomonadati > Pseudomonadota > Gammaproteobacteria > Enterobacterales > Enterobacteriaceae > Enterobacter > Enterobacter sp. 342. Next base: position 62,005 of record NZ_JAWUEI010000014.1, on the reverse strand, counting down.
TCGCCTGATGTCGCGAACGGTGGAAGCGGTGGCCCATGTTAATGATCAGCTTTTCCTGTGGCGCCAGGTGCAGATTGATGCGGGCTATGAGTCATTGGCAGAAATTCCGGCCAGTCCGGTGAATGGCACTTCCGTGAAGGTATGGCGCTATAAAAACGCCGTGTATTCACTCACTAAGGCGCTGTTGATTGAAGGCTACCGCGATATTGACACCACCAGTAAAGGCGAAGACCACGCGGCGGCATTGAGCACGCAGATCGATACGCTGTGGCGGGATGTGCGCTGGTCAATCCGTGATATCCAGGACGAAAGCCGGGGCCTGGCGGAGTTGGTGTAATGAACGTTCAGGCGCAGCAAAACGACACGATCGACCTGCTTTGCTGGCGCTATTACGGCAGAACAGCAGGCGTTACCGAGGCGGTGATCGATGCCAATAAGGGCATTTCCGCCGCCACTGAGTTGCAGGCCGGGCAGATTGTTTACCTGCCAGAGATCCAGCCGCCAGCCCAGCGGGAAACCGTGCAGCTATGGGATTGATTAAAAGTGAATAATTCAGAGGATTAAGCGGGGTGTAAGTATGGTCGGTGAGCCAATTTCCGGCGCTGCCGCTGCAACGGTGACAATTACAGGCGTCACATTTGCCAGCATGTTATCAGGCACTGACGCGGGCGTTTTTGTCGGCGCTTTTGCCGGGGCTGTGGTGTATGTGCTTTCCGCTGCTGAGTTAAGCCGGTTCGCTCAAATTGGGTATTTCATTGCTTCTTTTTTGATTGGCGTACTCGCGGCAGATATGACAACCGGATTTATCACGTTGGCGATCGGTAAGTACCTCCCTGACGGCATTACGGTGGGTAAATCTATTGGGGCAACCGTCGCCGCCGCGCTGGGGGTTTATGTACTTCTCATGCTCAGAAAAATAAACCCAGGACGTTTATTTTCGGGGGGTGGCGATGGTAACGCTAAATGAACTTCTACTTATCGTGAATGCAATTACATGCGCAGTAATCGCGGTAACTTTGGGTACTTATCAGCGCAATGGGGCAAAGCATAAGCGAATGGCTGCTTTGTTTGCTTGGGTGCTCATTGTTGCGTGCGGTTCAGTCACCATCCTGATCGTTACCGGAAGGTATTCAACCGCAAACTTTGCGGAGACGGCGATCAATATGGCGCTCTGTGTGGCTGTTTTATCGGCCAAAGGCAACGTAATGAAGATTGTTAACAGATCGGACGTAATGAGCATAAGCAAACGAGGTGCCCGTAATGGCAAATAACTTTAAATTCAGTCAGCGAAGTGAAAATAACCTGCGTGGTGTGCATCCCGATCTGGTGAAGGTAGTCAGGCTGGCGCTTGAGCTTTCGCCGGTTGATTTCGGTATTACGGAAGGTTTGCGTACTGTCGAACGTCAAAAGCAACTGGTTGCGGAAGGTAAAAGCCAGACCATGAACAGCAGGCATCTTTCCGGTCACGCCGTTGATGTTTTCGCTTATCCAACGCCTGCCGGTTCATGGGACTGGCAGTATTACCAGCAGATTTCCCAGGCGTTTAAGCAGGCGGGTAAAAATCTGGGCATTCCGGTGGAGTGGGGCGGAGACTGGAAGACGCTCAAAGACGGGCCACACTTCCAGTTACCTTATGCCGATTACCCTGCCTGATGTGCCGTGCAGGTCATTTTAACTGTGCTGGCCGTGCGTATCGAGCGCGGTCATTTTTGACAGTGCTCCAGCACGTCCGGTATTGACGGTGCGAGCTGGCGAGAGGTTTAGAGATGGGGTTGTCACGCTGGAAAGTGATCGTTTGTCTTGTGCTGGCCGCTGCTGCTGTATGGGGTTTTAGCCACTGGCGTTACAGCGCCGGTTACGGTGATGCCGATCAGCACTGGCGTGAAGAGTGGGCGCAACGTGATGCACGCGACGCCACCGCGCTGGCACAAAGGCAGGCTGAGGCCAGGGCAGAATAACAACGCCGACAAGGTGAAATTGATGCGATCAGAAAACAAGCCAGCCAGCAGCTTGCTGGCGTGCAGGCTGATGCCGATCGTGCCCATGCTGCTTCTCGTGGGCTGCACGACAGGGCCGACAAACTCGCCAGGCAACTGGCAGACCGTGAACGCGCCTGCGGTGCCGGAACTCCCGGCAGAAGCGAGGCAGAAACCAGCGGCGCCGTACTGCTCGCCGACCTGTTCCGCCGCGCTGACGATCGAGCGGGGCAACTGGCAAAAGATGCTGATGAAGCAAGAGCCAGAGGGTTAGCCTGTGAGGCTGCGTATGATGCGGTTAAGTCCGGGAGGGATAAGTAATGCTTAAACCCGATTTGCTGCGCCAGATGATAAGCCAGCATGTGCCATGGCTGCGCGAGAATCCCGATAATCTGGCGGTTTACCTGCGTAAAGGTCGTATGGTCAGCACCGGCCAGCGTGCTGCTGCGTTTGAGTATCGCTATACGCTGGAAGTGCTGGTGATGGATTACCCTGAATCTCTGGATACTATCAGCGTGCCGGTGCTGGCATGGGCGCGCTTATATCAGCCTGATCTGTTGTTTAACCCGGACAGGCAGCAGAACGGCATAACATTTGAAGCCGATATTCTGAGTAACAGCACGATGGACGTGCTGATCCAGATTCAGGCTGATGAAGCGGTGATCGTCACCCGTGAAGATGGCGAGATCGTCACCCGTCACCGTGCTGACCCTGCGCCGGGGCCAGAAATTGGCGCGTGGTCACTGGTATTTGTTGATGAGGTCAGCGGCGAAACATGGCAGGACAACAAACCGATCCCCTCTTCCAGCAGTTAGACGACTGGTTAGCCAGCGTTGCCGCGCAGCTTTCGCCTGGGCACCGTCGCAAGCTGACGCGCGACGTTGCGATCGGGCTGCGTAAGCGCCAGCAAAAGCGTATCGCCAGCCAGAAGAACCCCAGCGGCGAAAGCTATCAGGCCCGCCGCCGCAAAATCCTGCGCACCCAGGGCGGTATAAAGTTCATATGGAATGATGAGACCAGGGAGTTACGCAACTGGCGAACCACGGGCAGGGGTGAGCACCGCGCAATCACCGGCTATGACGTGGATCGCGGTGCCCTGCGCACGTTCTATAAGCGCGATATCCAGCGCTATATTGAAATTAATCTCAACCAGTCAAAGCAGAACCGTACCAGAAAAGATCCGATGTTCCGCAAGCTGCGCACCGCACGCTTTCTTAAGGCTTACGGTACGGGCGGCATGGCCGTGGTTGGCTTTCAGGGGCATACCGCCGAAATTGCCAGCGTTCACCAGTACGGTGAAGTTGATAACGTGGTGCCGGGTGCCCGTGCGCGCTACCCGGTGCGTGAACTCCTGGGCATGACCGAGGGGGATTTAGACTGGCTGGCCGATACAGTTGTTACCTTCATGCAAGAGATTTGATTGTCACCAACCCGCCACAATGGCGCCGCGTTGTTTGCGCGCGCGCGACTCCTGATACTGACTGCATAACCCAAAAGCCGAAACGGTCGTAAAGCCTGCTACCGGGTGGAAGCGACGCCGGACAGCGTAACCGGCACCACGGGAAACAGTCAGCACTATGAATTTAAACGAACTCTATCGCCTTATCTGCAATCTCGCCCGCATTGGCACCGTGCTGGAAGTGGATACGGAAAAGTATCTTGCACGCGTCGAAACCGGCGAGAACAAAACCGACTGGATCCGCTGGGCAGTACCACGCGCCGGTGAAGCCGTGACGTGGTGGGCGCCGACAGTGGGCGAACAGGTTTATATTTTGTGCCCCTGTGGTGAGATGGAGACGGCATTCATTGCAGGAAGCCTTTACAGCGAAGACGCACCGCCGCCAGATGCTGGCGCTACCACCTGCGTGATCCTGCACCCGGATGGCGCCCGTATCTCATATGACCCGGAGGCCAGCGCGCTGGTTGTCAGCGGGGTGAAAACGGCAAGCGTCACCGCGTCAGAATCCATTACCGCCACCGTGCCGGTGGTAACGGTCAAGGCAGATACGCGCGTTACCCTGGACACGCCGGAAGTGGTCTGCACCAACAAGCTGATCACCGCCACGCTGGAAGTGCAAAACGGTGGGGAAATGAAGGGCGATATTACCCATTCAGGCGGATCGCTTTCGTCTAATGGTGTCGTTGTCCATTCGCACAAACATAGCGGCGTTCAGTCCGGTGGCAGTAATACAGGTGGCCCGGTATGAGTACAGTCCGTTACAGCGGCATGAATGCCGGTTCAGGCCATGCCATCACCGACAACGAACATATAGCGCAGTCTATCGGCGACATTCTGTTAACGCCGATCGGTTCGCGTGTGATGCGCCGTGCTTATGGTTCGCAGCTTTTCAACCTGATAGATCAGCCGGTCGATAACGCCATAACGAAGCTGCGCGTTATGTCTGCCATCTACAGTGCCCTGTATTTATGGGAACCGCGGATCTCTCTGACCAGTATCACCCTGAGCGCGCCGGGCGCCGGTCGGCTGGTTGCCACTATCCAGGCCAATCGCACCGACAATCAGACGCCATTTAACGCCGATATCACATTGAGGGGCCAGGCATGAGCGGCACGATCGATTTATCGCAGCTACCGCCGCCCGTGGTGGTTGAACCGCTGGACTTCGAAACGCTTTTCGCGCAGCGCAAGGCCGCATTTATTGCGATGTACCCGGAAGATGAACAGGAAGAGATCGCCCGCACGCTTGAGCTTGAATCGGAGCCGATCACCATGCTGCTGGAAGAGAATTGCTATCGCGAATTGCTGTTGCGCCAGCGGGTGAATGAAGCGGCCCGCGCGGTGATGCTGGCTTATTCCACGGATAGCGATTTGGATAATCTGGCGGTCAATTTCAACGTTGAACGTCTGACCATTCAGGAAGAAGACGACAGCGTTACCCCGCCAATTGAAGCCGTGATGGAGTCAGACCCGGATTTACGCACGCGTACCCAGCAGGCTTTTGAAGGTCTGAGCGTGGCCGGGCCAACGGCGGCGTATGAATTTTGGGGGCGTTCAGCAGACGGGCGCGTAGCTGATATTTCGGCGGTCAGCCCTACGCCTGCCTGCGTCACCATTTCGGTGCTATCGCGTGAGGGTGACGGAACGGCCAGCGATGATCTGCTTTCCGTGGTCGCTGCTGCCCTGAACGATGAAGAGGTGCGCCCGGTGGCCGACAGGGTAACGGTGCAGTCTGCGGAGATCGTGACGTATCAGATCGATGCAACGCTTTACATCTATCCGGGGCCGGAAGCTGAACCCGTCCGGCAGGCATCGGAGCAACAATTACAGGCGTATATTGCCGCGCAGAATCGCTTAGGGCGCGATATCCGTCTTTCAGCTATCTACGCCGCCCTGCACGTCGAAGGTGTCCAGCGCGTTGAACTGGCGCAGCCTGTTGCGGATATCGTGCTGAGTGACTACCAGGCATCGCACTGCACCGAATACACCATAACGGTGGGTGGTTACGATGAGTAATGACCTGTTACCACCCAGCGCCAGCCGAATGGAGAGAGTCGCCGCGCGCGTCTGCGCGTCGTTGGGTGAAGTGCCTGTGCCGCTGCGCCAGTTGTGGAACCCGTGGACGTGTCGGGCTGATCTGTTGCCCTATCTGGCGTGGGCCTTCTCCGTTGATCGCTGGGATGAGGCCTGGCCGATAAGCACAAAACGAAAGGCGGTGGCCGATGCGTTCTACCTGCATAAGTACAAGGGTACAACGGGCGCCATGCGCCGGGTTGTGGAGCCGTTCGGCTTCTTCATCCGGGTAAACGAGTGGTGGAACATCGACACCGCACCGGGCACCTTCACGCTGGATATTGGGGTGGAGGACCAGGGCATTAGTGAAGAAACCTATCAGGAGCTTGAACGCCTGATCGCCGATGTGAAGCCGTGCAGCCGTCATATGCTGGGAATGTCTCTTCACCTGCAAACAACCGGCGATCTGTATATCGGCGTGGGCAGTTATTCCGGCGATACGTTGACCGTGTATCCGTATTTCCCTGAAACCATAGCCGTGGGCGGTGATGATTACACCGGGGCGGCAATCCATTTAATTGACACCGTGGAGATCGCAAGTGGCGACTAAATATTATGCCGTGCTAACCAATGTGGGCGCGGCGAAACTGGCAAATGCCACGGCATTGGGTGCGCAGGTTGAGATCACCCAGATGGCTGTAGGCGATGGAAACGGCGCATTGCCGACGCCGAACCCGGCACAAACAGCGCTGGTTCATGAGTTGCGCCGCGCGCCACTCAATACCCTGAGCATTGATCCGAACAACGCCAACCAGATTATTGCCGAACAGGTGATCCCCGAAGACGTGGGCGGGTGGTGGATCCGTGAAATCGGCTTATTCGATAAAGACGGCGATATGATTGCCGTAGCCAACTGCGCAGAAACCTATAAGCCGCAGTTGCAGGAAGGTAGTGGGCGCGTTCAGATTGTCCGCATGATCCTGATCGTCAGCAGCACTGCAGCGGTGACGCTCAAAATTGACCCGTCTGTGGTGCTGGCTACCCGCGCTTACGTCGATTCTCAAATTATTGTCGCGAAATCCTATGCGGATGGTTTGATGAGTGATCACCTCGGTAAAGATAACCCGCATAATCAATATCCGCTGATTGCTAATGCTCTTAAGGAAATGGCCGATGCGGGATTAATCGGCGATGTCTTTGTTAATCTAGGATTGGGTTCATCGGCAAAATTAGCCGCTTCATCAGCCGTTACATCATCGACAGGGCGATTAACCATTTCCGTTTTGATAGACGGTAATCCCAGCTCGGTTTTAATCCAATGGGGAATAGTTAATGCTGCCAGGCAAGAGACAACGAATTTAACACTTCCAGTAACGTACGATAATGCATGTCTCTTTGCGATAGCTGTTAAGGGGAGTGCAATTTCACTTACCCAAGAGTATGGATGCGGCTGCTCGCCAGTCGATAAATCTACGATTGCAATTACGAATTCAAACGCTGGATCGGGATCAACTCAAGGTATCCGATGGCTAACTATAGGTTATTAGTATGAATAAATATTTCTCTGGTTCTGCTCTGGGTTTCTATATTGAAGGAACAAGCTTAGTTATCCCAGAAGACGCCTTGATAGTATCCGACTCTGTTTATCAGGAGTTTACTAATGTTGCGTGGCCTGAAGGTAAAGTGTTGGGGACGGATGCTGGGATGCCAGCCTGGATTGATGCCCCGCCTTTAACACATGAAGAAGAGGTCGAGAACGCCGACGAAAAAAAGCAGTCTTTAATTGAGCAGGCTAATGCATATATCAATAGTAAGCAGTGGCCAGGCAAAGCATCATTAGGGCGTCTTACTGATGATGAACTGATCCAATACAATATTTGGCTAGATTATCTGGATGAGTTGGAGGCTATTGATACATCTAAAGCGCCGGATATCACCTGGCCGGATAAGCCGGAATAAGTTCATGTTCCGGCACGCATGGCCGGTTCTAACCGTGCTGGCCGTGCGTATCGAGTACAGTCATTTTTAACGGTGCTGTAGCACGGTCAGTTATGGCGGTGTGTTCCGGAAGACGAAGCGGGCAAAGGCCCGCTTTTCTTATATCGAAAGGTTGGTTTTCACAAGAGAGAAGAGATCGTCGGTGGTCGTTTCGGCCAGCTTTTCCCGTATGTCCTCGCTTACGCGTTTCAGGTTGAGCGTAAAATCAATTTTCTTTGCCTTCCCGTCCTTAAAAAACTCCGTCCGGTTTTGCGTGATCTGCTCAATTACATACATGCCGTAGATCCTGCCCGTGCCTTCTATCAGGGGCCACGGGCGCCCGGAAAAAGCCATAGTTTCCAGCATGACAATCGACACATCACCGCCGCTTATTTCGGGGTACAGCGTGCCGCTGAGTACGAAAGGTTCTTCATCTGCGCCGATGAACTGATAGCGCGGGGATTTCCCCACGCGATCGTTTTTGACGTGCCGCCAGGAGTTGGTTTTATTCGCACTCTGGTAAGGCGTGGTTTGCAGTGAAAAGGGGAACATCCCCAGAATCATCATCATGATATTGCCCTTAGACGTGATCGGTCAGTTGGGAACGCTTGCGCCGGTCGGCTTGCTGCTTCGCTAACGCAAGTTCTTCGCGCACGCGCCTGATAATGGTTTCTTCATCCAGTTTCTGGCCGCTAAAGTCGAAGTTAAGGTTATATACATCGCCACCCTGCGCAGGCATTAGCGCAGCGACGGAAGCCGCAGACGGCGACGCCGAAACGGGCACTCGTGCGGCGGGCTTCTCAACCTGCCACGGCGTAACGGAAGCGATCAGCGATCCGGCCTGCTGCGTCACCCAATCGGTAAGGGATGGTAGCTGGCGCTGCGTCTGCTTAAGCGGTTCCGAATATCCGCCACGGATCGGGATATAGGGCTGCTTATTCTTGAAGACAATCTCGCCGGGGCCGTCTTTCTTCTCCGTGGTATTGGTGGCGATCTTGTCCAGGCTGCTGCTCATCTTCGGCACGATGTTGGCCGGGCCCTTGAGCGAGTTAATTAAGCTTTCCTGCTTTTTCTGCTGGTCAATGGCCTGCTGTTGCTTCTGGTTGGTTTTCTTCTGCTGATCGTCTTTCGGCGACCAGTTCCAACCCTTTTTAACCATTTTCTTTTGCTGCGGATCCCACTCCCAGACAACAGGGTCTTTGTGCATACTTTCCGCAGCTTGCTGCGCTGCTTTTGTTGCGTCGGGGATGGCGCCGAGTTTCTCAAGTATCCATCCAATCCCGTTAGCGACGGCTTGAATAGGTAGCGTCAGCGCGCTAATTGCGGCCCCTACAACCTTGCCGAACGTTTCCCCGGCACTGGTGCAGGATGCCAGCGCTTCACTGGAAAACTGGATCGGTTCCAGCAGTTTGGTAAACCATTCCCAGACCCCACTGATCGCGTTGCCGATACTGTCAAAAATCGGGGCCAGTGGTGCAAATACGGCGTTAAATGCCTGCGTGATTGGTTGAAGGCCAGCCATCAGGCCGGTAAAGAAGCCGCTGAAAAACGCCTGTATGGGTTGCCAGAATTTAATGACGGCCACTGCTGCCGCAGCAAAGAGCGCAATCAGCCCCCAGACGGGCGCAGAAATACCAGCCAGTAGAGTAATAAGCGGGCCGAATACCATGCGACCGGCGCTTAATAATGCCTGCATAGGCGAGCCAGCAAGCCACTGGAACGCACCACCCAGGCGCATTACTCCGCCAGTCAGCCGCGCTATTCCTCCTTCCCCGGCCAGCGTGGTGAAGCTGAGGCGAACAAGTGCCATCGGGCCCAGCACTGCGCCGATGGACAGCATCAGACCACCCACGACAACCAGCAACGCGCCTATGGCTGCGGTGACTTTCATGATTGAACCAACCAGTGCCGGGTTTGCCTCAACCCAACGGCGGACGCTGCCAACCACCTTACTGACAGTAAGCATGATATCCATCAGCGGCTCGCGGAGCGTTTCCCCTGCTGAACTGAATGCGTTAACCGCGCCGGTTTTGGTCAGTTGCCACTGAGCAGAAAGGGAAGCTTTATTGATATCAGATTCCCGATTCATGGAACCTTTAGCGGCTGCTCCCTGCGTCAGTTCTATCTGGCGGCGTAGTTCGGGCAGGTTGTTCGCAAGTTTCTGTGCATCATCCCCGAACTCTTTACCGAAAATCTGGGTAAGGTTGGCTACCTGCTTATCTGGTGCAAGTTTTTTGGACGCTTCCAGCACTGAAATGATCGTGCCCATCGCGTCCACTGACATGCTTTTCTGGACTTTTTCAGCATTGACGCCGATTTCATCCAGCGCACCCAAAAATTTATCGCTTTGTACTGTGGCGATCGACAGTTCGCGCACCATTGCATTTGTTGCGCTGGCGGCAACTTCGGCAGGTGATCCAAGAGTCAGAAAGGTGGAACCCAGCGCGGCGGCTTGCTTGTAATCCAGTTGGCTGGCAAGCCCGCCAACGCGCTGGAGCACGTCGATAATATCGGAGCCTTTCGACTTCGCGTTATCGTCCAGATAGTTTATTGCGTCGCCTAACTGTTCAATATTCTGGGTGGGTATCTTATACAGCCCGGCAATCTTACCGAGGCTTTCAGAAAGCTGATCGGCGGGCAGTTCAAAGGCTACCGAAGCTTTTGCCGCCATGCTGGCGAAAGCCAGCAGATCGGCTTTTTGTTTTTCCCACGGATCATCGCTGTTTGCCACGCCCATGCGCGCGCCACCTTCGACCAGGGCGGCATAGTCAACAGCGCCGTTAGCCATTGGTAGCTTTTCGCTGGCATCCATGATCGCCCGCTGCATTTCTTCATACTGCGGGGTGCGGTTGCCGCTGTCGTCACGCAAGCCGTTTACCTGTTTGGCTACGCCTTTCATGGCGTCTTCAAGGCTGCTGTAGGATTTCACCGCAGCGGCGACAGGTGCCAGGGTTGCCGCCCCTACTGCGGCGGTTTTCATCCCCCCGCTCATCATCTTTTCGCCGGTTTCTTTGGCGCGGCTGTAACGGGCCTGCGCCTGGTTAACAGCGTCAAGCCGTCGCTGCTGTTCGGCAAGCTGGCGGTTGTATTGCGCGGTGCGCTGGTTGATCTGTTCCGTCGCCCGGCTGGCGCTGCTGATCGCAATGCCTTCGCTGTAGAAGCTGGCGCGCAACTGGTTAAGCTGCGTCTGCTCGCCTTTCTGCTGCTGGGTTAACTGGCGAATGGCTGCACGTTGCTGATTGAGGGCGGCAACCTGTTCGGCGCTGCGCTGGCGTAACGGGCCATAAGCCGCCGCCATTTGCCGGGCCTGTTCTTTCGCCTGGGCCAGTTGTTCGGTGGTTTTTTTATTGGCTGCGGTGAGGCGGTCAAAGCTGGTTGCCTGACGCTCAAGCCCTTTAATGCTGGTTTTGGTCTGGTTGATTTGAGACGCCAACGCGGCGGCACTCTGGCGCGCCGCGTTGACAGGGCGGGACATATTATTCAGGGCGCTGAATGCCACCCTGATATTTAAATTGCGGTCTGCCATTTAGTGATCTCCACCACTGCGCGCAGCCGCCTGATCACGCCATAACAGTATTTCCTGTACCGTCATGGCGTCCATCTCTACCGGCCGCCAGTGGAATATGACGGCGATATCTGCCATCAGGTCTTCTATGCGTTCGCAGGGGCATCGGATGATTCGTTGCCCGTATCCGTCGCGGTCAGTTCCGAAGAGGGTTGCAAAAAATCAACCACCGCGTTGGCTAACTGGCAAAAATCCCAGGTATCCATTCGGGCAATCTCATCGGCGGTTAATGCCGGAGCGGTAACGCGAGGCAGCAGAATAACCAGTGCGTCATAGTTGGACGTCAGAACGTCATAGGCTTTTAAGCCGCGCAGTGATCCAGCCTGTTTAAGCACGGAAGTGATCGCCACTTCGGTGATCTTGGTCTTACCGCGCGTAATAGGGGCGGTAAGAATAACGGTGTTTTCTTTGGTCTTGCTCATGGTGCCAGGTTTCCTTATAGGCCGATGTTAGCGCGGTGTTTTTCCAGCACATCCACACCGGCAACTTTGTAGATCATGTTGAGCACATCAACTTCGATAATCTCTTCGCCGTTGATGGTCAGCTTGTAATAGGTGTTTTTCAGGGTGTACTTATGCGAAGTGTCATCCCCGACTTTTGCCGAACCGGGATCCAGTTCAGTGAAGCGGCCACGCGTCTGGATTTCGCACGGTACAGCGTCGCCGGTCGCATCGTCCTGATAAGAGCCAGCAAAACGTGTTTGCATCCCGTCCGCAGTGGTGACGCCCCATTTTTTCAGCAATCCGGCATCCAGACCGCCAAGCGTGATATCCATATCTAGGGCGCCAGCGTCGAAGCCAAGATCCACCGCAACCGAACCCGGCATACCACCCGCCTGGTAGTCTTCGGTTTTTTTGGTGAGTTTGGCGGGGGTGATTTCCGGCACCATGCCGAAGTAGTTATCCCCGTCAAAGAACATATTGAAATATTTGAGTTTCTTAGGCAGTGCCATAAGCGCCCCCGGTTAGTTATTCACTGCGCTGGAAAACGTAGCGAAATATTCGTCGGTGAACTCCTGTACCAGGCTGAGATTTTCCAGCGGTGGAACAGGGGTGTAGTTGTACTTAATGGTCAGTTGACCATTGCGCAGGGTTTCCGAGGTATTCGGTTCCGGGTCATACCAGCAGCGGGCGCCCAGGAGCTTGCCAGCCGTCACATATGAGGTCAGCTTCTTATTGATGCCGTCCACAATGTCCTTTACCAGCGACGGGGTAAGCGGTTTATCAACATAGGCGAAATGGGCTTCGGCGACGGTATCCGCAACGATCTGCGCGGTTCGGGTATAGCTTTCGAAGATATACGTTTCGGCGTCGCAGGTACGCGATCCCCAGATGCGGTAGCCGTCCTGCTTGATCAGCGTGGTAACGCCTGCTGCGTTCAGTTCGTCGGCGTCGGTATCGGTGCCCTGCAACGTGAAATAGATATCCCGATCCATCCCCAGCACGTTATTAACGGGCACGTTGGAAATGGTTTTATGCCAGCCCTGAGTTGCGTCGATTTTGGCGCGCATCCCAACCGCATGGGCACCCACGGGAACGGTGGCATTCGCCCCGGCGTTGGTGTCGTAGCATATGAAATTAGGCCAGATAACCATCATTTCACGCTGGGAGAACTGTTCGCGGTATTCCTTCACCTCAGCGATGGTGTTGCAGCCGTTCGCTGCCACGTAAGCAAACGCGCGCAGCTTTTCGGCAATGACGCCGAGTTGTGCGGCCACCGCTTCCGTATCAAGACCGGGAACGGCCAGCACACGCGGGCGCACGCCTACGCGCATTTCGGCAGACAGCAGCGCGTACATGCCGGTAAAGCGTCCGTTTGCATCGGTGCCGCCAATAACCAGTTGATCCTGTGTCTGTGCTGTGCCGCCTTCAGGTGGTTCGATATTTGCAGCATCAGCAACGCGGATCACAATGGTTTGCGGGCTGGTCTGGTCTGAAATCGCTTTCAGGGTGGTAAACAGGGTGCCGGTTTTACCTGCCTTGCCCAGCATGTTAGCCACGCGGGTGATCAGTACAGGGGTATCCAGCGGGAACGCTGTTTCGTCCGCATCATCAGCGGTGCAGACAACGCCGATCACCGCCGAATCAATGTCGGTGATCATCGTGCTAAGGTCGGTGGTTTCCGTGACGGTTACACCGTGATGGTAGTTAGTGGCCATGTATTTGCCTCGCCAGTTTAATGACTGCGAATATCATTGCGGCAATGGCAGGCCGATGCGATGAATAAGGGTTGTCAGCAACCTGCAACAATGACGGGGCGTTGTTCATGCGCGCGCGCGTGGCGACGATGTACCCCATCATGATGAAGGGGTTGATATGGACACGACAGAAAACCGATATTCGCCGCGCCCGGCGTTCAATATTGAAATTGAAGGTAATCAGCTTACGGCGCTGGATAACCGGCTGATCTCCCTTTCCCTGACAGATAACCGGGGCTTTGAAGCGGACACGCTGGATCTGACTCTGGATGATGCAGACGGGCAGGTAGCATTACCACCACGCGGCGCAAAGATATCGGTGGCGCTGGGCTGGGATAATGATCCATTGGTTTTTAAGGGCGTGTATACGGTTGATGAGATAGGTCACTCAGGCCCGCCTGACCAGCTAACGATCAGTGCCAGAAGCGCAGATTTCCGCGATACCTTCAACGTGAAGAGGGAATATAGCTGGCACGATATTACCGTGGGGGATGTGGTCGCCAGCATTGCCAGCCGCTACGATCTGCGTGCGGGCGTCAGCGAAGAACTGGCGAAGATTGAGATAGACCACGCCGATCAGACGAGTGAATCAGATATCAGCTTCTTAACGCGCATGGCCGAAATGCTGGGCGCGGTGGCGACCATTAAAAACGGTATGCTTCTGTTTATCACGCCGGGCAAGGGAGTGACGCAGAGTGGCAAGCCGCTGCCGGTAATCGAGATCGTCCGGTCAAGCGGTGATAAACATCGGTTTAACGTAGCTGACCGCGACGCGTACACAGGCGTAACTGCATACTGGCTTGATCTCAACTTTGGCAAAAAACCATCCACTACCGTGAAGAAAACCACCCGCAGGCGACGAACCAGCCAGGCCAAAAAGAAAGAGCCTGCATCCAGCAAAAAAGAGGGTGATTATCTGGCCGGGGCCGAAGGTAACGTTTTTGTTATCCGTAAAACCTTCAAGACGGAAAAGGCGGCGAAGCGTGCCGCTGCGGCTAAGTGGCGGGAGTTGCAGCGTGGAGCGGCGACATTCAGTATCACCCTGGCGCGTGGCCGCGCAGATTTGTACCCGGAACAGCCCGCCAGCGTCTACGGCTTTAAGTCCACGATCGACAGTGGGAACTGGACGATAACGCGGTGCGTTCACGATATTGGCGGGGGAGGGTTTACCACGTCGCTGGAGCTGGAAGTAAAAATCGACGACTGGACAGCGGAGAGTGACGATTCAACGTCTTAAGCGTTATACTTGCGTTGATATTAACCAGTCCTGAAAGGAGGCCCGCGTATGGCAATGCGCTGTCCTCGCTGCCGTGCAATAGCAAAAACCAGAACCAGCGTTGAGCTGAGTTTGCTTGTGCGGCGCAGCTATCACCAGTGTCAAAATATGTTGTGCGGGTACTGTTTCACCAGCATGACGGAAATAGACGGTTCACTAAACCAGACCCAGCCAGCGCCCGGCGCGATGGTGCCACAAGAAGCTTTTCCAAGAAGTCACCACGGCGAAGATCAGTTATCGCTGGCACTCTAAAATAACCCGCCTATATGGCGGGTTAATTTTTATTTATTCAAACAAAATCAACTGATAGGCTTTATGGCGGTTATGTAACCATGTCTATGGAGTCTAGGAAAATGGCATTAGTAAACTGCCCGGAATGCAGTAAAGAAATTAGTGATTCAGCGTTTAAATGCCCGTCTTGCGGCCATCAGGTCAGAAAGCCGAAGCGCTCATTTTTTGGCAAGATCGTTAAGTGGATATTTATCCTGTTTAACATCTTTATGATCTATTGCATTTTTGCCGGGGCTGGCGGCAGTAGTGACGTTATCAATAACGCAGCCTCAGACGCAGAACGGGCCGGAGCCGCAATTGGTACGGGGCTGGGGATGATGATGCTGGGAACCATCTGGGTTATTGGCGATATCATTATCGGAATGTTTGTTTTCTTTACTCGCCCGAAATCATGAAAGGTAATGGTATGAAAAAGATAATCATTGCTATGGCGCTTTGCTCTTCTGCTGTATCAACAGCGTATGCGGTAGAACCAGTTAAAGCCGATATTAACAATGACGCATTAATGAAATGCCAATCCGAGGCAAAAAGTGATGCGCGTTTAGCTTGTTACGATAAGGTTCTTCCTCCGAAAGTAGCCGAAGAGGCTAAGCCAGTTGTAGGAGTTGGAAAATGGCAGGTATCCACGAAAACTTCACCCGTGGATGATTCAGAGAATGTTTATGTTAGCCTTTCTGCTAATGATTCTTTCCGGTCGCAGTTTGGTGAATCGATCACACCAAGTCTTTACATCACTTGCCGCGAGAAAAAAACAGAACTTTTCCTCAATTGGGATACCTATCTTGGGTTGAACGAAACACAGATGTTGTCTCGCCTGGATAAACAGAAGGCAAAAACGAAAACATGGGACATATCTAGCGATACCAAATCGGTATTTTATCGTGGCAATGTCATCGAGTTCGTCAAGGCGCTTAGCCAGGCTAACTCAATGTTTACTCAGATCACGCCTTACAATGAAAGTCCCGTGAGTGCGACATTTGATGTTGCTGGTCTGTCAGAGGCATTGAAGCCGCTTCAAAAAGCGTGTGGATGGAAGTAATGCGGTGTGCAGCCCCGTAATGCACGGGGCTTTTTTTTGTCGAAGTGTAGTCAAAATGTAGACGAAGATTAGAATAAATCCTTTTATTCCATTGTGTTACTGGACGGATTTCTTCACCATCCCTGTCTTCCCCCACATGATGTGGGGGTTTTTTTTTGCCTTCATTCTAATTTGTTAACCGTTTATTCATCCTTTGACTCCTCACGCTTCCGTTATACTAGCGGCATGACATGACAGGAGTGTTTATGAATCAATCCTATGGAAGGCTGGTAAGCCGGGCCGCCATTGCGGCAACCGTCATGGCCTCTAGCCTGCTACTGATCAAAATCTTTGCCTGGTGGTATACCGGTTCGGTCAGTATTCTGGCGGCGCTGGTAGACTCTTTGATGGATATTGCAGCCTCATTGACCAACCTGCTGGTGGTGCGTTACTCACTGCAACCGGCGGATGAAGAGCACACATTTGGGCACGGCAAAGCGGAGTCGCTGGCCGCGCTGGCGCAAAGTATGTTCATTTCCGGGTCTGCACTGTTCCTGTTTTTAACCGGCATTCAGCATCTTGTCTCACCGTCACCGATGAACGATCCCGGTGTGGGCGTGATTGTGACGATCGTTGCACTTATAAGCACACTTGTTCTGGTAACGTTCCAGCGCTGGGTCGTACGCAAAACGCAAAGTCAGGCGGTACGGGCGGATATGCTTCATTATCAATCTGATGTTATGATGAATGGGGCTATTCTTATTGCACTCGGCCTGGCCTGGTATGGCTGGCATCGGGCCGATGCGTTGTTCGCGTTAGGGATTGGTATCTATATTTTATATAGTGCCTTACGGATGGGGTATGAAGCGGTGCAATCACTGCTTGATCGCGCCCTCCCTGACTCAGAACGTAATGAAATTTTTACTATTGTGACCTCCTGGCCTGGTGTCAGTGGTGCGCACGATCTTCGAACGCGGCAGTCAGGGCCGACCCGCTTTATTCAGATTCACATTGAAATGGAAGACAACCTGCCACTGGTTCAGGCTCACGTTATTGCTGAGCAGGTCGAGCAGGCGATTTTGCAGCGTTTTCCTGGTTCAGACGTCATTATTCACCAGGATCCCTGCTCGGTTGTACCTGGACATGTTGGGCTTTCGTAATTCGTTGTAAAAAAGTGAGCCAGGCCAGCATTTTGTGTATAAATTACCGCCATTTGGTCTGACCTGAATCAATTCAGCTGGAAGTGATTGATATACTATTTGCAGTATTCGTTGGTCGATAAGTTTCTTCCGGCAACAGATTTCAATTTTGCATTCCTAAGTTCAGAGGTAGTCATGATTAAGAAAATCGGTGTGTTGACAAGCGGCGGTGATGCGCCGGGCATGAACGCGGCAATTCGTGGGGTTGTCCGTGCAGCGCTGACGGAAGGTCTGGAAGTTTTTGGTATCTATGATGGTTACCTGGGTCTGTACGAAGACCGTATGGTTCAGCTCGACCGTTACAGCGTGTCTGACATGATCAACCGTGGCGGTACCTTCCTTGGGTCTGCACGCTTCCCGGAATTCCGTGATGAACACGTCCGTGAAGTGGCTATCGAGAACATGAAAAAACGTGGCCTGGATGCCCTGGTGGTTATCGGTGGTGACGGCTCTTATATGGGTGCAAAACGTCTGACTGAAATGGGCTTCCCGTGCATCGGTCTGCCAGGCACTATCGACAACGACATCAAAGGCACTGACTACACCATCGGTTATTTCACCGCGCTGGGTACCGTTGTGGAAGCGATTGACCGTCTGCGTGACACCTCTTCTTCTCACCAGCGTATCTCCATCGTTGAAGTGATGGGTCGTTACTGTGGTGACCTGACCCTGGCTGCCGCGATTGCGGGTGGTTGTGAGTTTGTGGTTGTGCCGGAAGTGGAATTCAGCCGTGAAGATCTGGTGGCTGAAATCAAAGCAGGCATCGCGAAAGGTAAAAAACACGCGATTGTTGCCATCACCGAGCACATCTGTGATGTTGACGAACTGGCGAAGTACATCGAAACCGAAACCAAACGTGAAACCCGTGCAACCGTACTGGGACACATCCAGCGTGGCGGTTCCCCTGGACCATACGACCGTATTCTGGCGTCCCGTATGGGGGCATACGCTATTGAACTGCTGCTGCAGGGTCACGGCGGCCGCTGCGTCGGTATTCAGAACGAGCAGCTGGTGCACCATGACATCATTGACGCCATTGAAAACATGAAACGTCCATTCAAAGGTGACTGGCTGGACTGCGCGAAAAAACTGTACTGATCCCTCAAGCCCTCTCCGTTGCGGAGAGGGCTTTTATTCCTCTACGTTATAGCCAATCTTTTTTTATTCTTTAATCATCGCATCTCTTTCTGGCACGCTGCATTCATCAAAACACTACACACGAGAGCTGGGCGATGAATAAATGGGGCGTGGGTTTAACATTATTGCTGGCATCGACCAGCGTTCTGGCTAAGGACATCCAGTTACTGAACGTGTCATACGATCCGACGCGTGAACTTTACGAGCAGTACAACAAAGCGTTTGCTGCACACTGGAAGCAGCAAACCGGTGACACCGTTGTGGTTCGTCAGTCTCACGGTGGTTCCGGCAAGCAGGCGACATCTGTGATCAACGGTATTGAAGCCGATGTGGTCACTCTGGCACTGGCCTACGATGTCGACGCCATCGCCGAACGTGGTCGTATAGATAAAAACTGGATCAAACGCCTGCCGGATAACTCCGCGCCTTACACCTCGACCATTGTTTTCCTGGTGCGTAAAGGCAACCCAAAACAAATCCATGACTGGAATGATCTGATTAAACCCGGTGTGTCAGTCATCACGCCTAACCCAAAAAGCTCTGGCGGCGCTCGCTGGAACTACCTGGGGGCGTGGGGTTACGCGCTGCACCACAACAACGGTGACCAGGCCAAAGCTCAGGAATTCGTGAAAGCGCTGTATAAAAACGTTGAGGTGCTGGACTCCGGCGCGCGTGGCGCAACCAACACTTTCGTCGAGCGTGGTATTGGTGATGTGCTGATCGCATGGGAAAACGAAGCCCTGCTGGCCACCAACGAACTGGGTAAAGACAAATTCGAGATTGTGACCCCAAGCGAATCTATCCTCGCGGAACCAACCGTTTCTGTGGTCGACAAAGTGGTAGAGAAGAAAGAGACCAAAGCAGTGGCGGAAGCCTACCTGAAGTATCTCTACTCGCCAGAAGGCCAGGAAATTGCGGCGAAAAACTTCTATCGCCCTCGTGACCCGGCGGTTGCGAAGAAATACGAGAATGTATTCCCGAAACTGAAGCTCTTCACCATTGATGACGAGTTTGGTGGCTGGACCAAAGCCCAGAAAGATCACTTCTCTAACGGCGGTACCTTCGACCAGATCAGCAAACGCTAAGTATTTCGCAAAGAACGACACGGTGACCCGGTGTGAGAAATCCACCGGGTTTTTTGTTTGGTCATCATTTTGCGTTACTCTTTCACTTCAAATGGATACGGGGAACGCGCTGTGAAAAAAATTATCTTATTGATCCTGATTGTCATCGCCCTTGCCGCCGGCGGCTGGTACTGGATGAAAGCGGGTAATCCGGATGCGCTGCGACATATCGTTCTCGACCAGTGTGTGCCGAATCAGATCCAGAACCGTAACCCGGCGCCGTGTGCGCAGGTGAAAACAGATGCAGGTTATGTGGTGTTTAAAGACCGCAATGGACCGCTGCAGTATCTGCTGATGCCAACCTACCGTATCAACGGCACAGAAAGTCCGCTTTTGACCGAGCCTCACACGCCGAACTTTTTCTGGCTGGCGTGGCAGTCACGCAGTTTTATGACCCTGAAACGGGGAACCGAGGTGCCTGACAGCGCCATTTCACTGACGATTAACTCCCCGACAGGCCGTACGCAGAACCATTTTCATATTCATATCTCCTGCCTGCGCCCGGACGTGCGTGAGAAGCTGAACGCGGCTCAGGGAGAAATTAGCACCCAGTGGCTGCCTCTGCCGGGTGGGCTGGAAGGGCATGAGTATCTTGCCCGTCGGGTAACGGAGAATGAGCTGGTGCAGCGCAGTCCGTTTATGATGTTGGCTGAAGAGCTGCCGGAAGCACGCGACCATATGGGACGCTTTGCACTGGCGATGGCTCAGCAGTCAGATGGCTCTTTTGTTTTACTGGCAACGGAACGTAACCTTCTGACCCTTAATCGCGCGTCGGCTGAGGAATTGCAGGATCATCAATGCGCTATCCTGAAGTGACCCCACCATAAATCGCGTTTACTCCGGCTGCCTGTCACCGTAGACTTGCTGAAAAAATCTACAGGAGACAGGTATGTCGCTCTGGTTAGCTCATCCTCTACTGCTGCCCTCACTGATTGTTGGCGTTACCATCGTGCTGTGGGCGACGTCGCTATTACCGGAATTTATCACCGCACTGTTGTTCTTCACGGCGGCAATGACCGCCAGAATCGCCCCGCCGGAGGTGATCTTCGGCGGTTTTGCCTCGTCGGCGTTCTGGCTGGTGTTTAGCGGTTTTGTGCTCGGCGTGGCGATCCGAAAAACCGGTCTGGCGGACAGGGCCGCGCGGGCGCTCTCGGCAAAGCTCACCGATTCCTGGGTGTTGATGGTGGCGAGTGTGGTACTGCTGAGCTATGCGCTGGCGTTTGTGATGCCGTCGAATATGGGGCGTATTGCGCTTCTGATGCCTATCGTTGCTGCGATGGCGAAAAGGGCGAGTATCGCAGACGGTTCGCGGGCGTGGTTTGGCCTGGCGCTGGCTGTGGGGTTCGGTACTTTCCAGCTCTCGGCAACTATTTTGCCTGCAAACGTCCCTAACCTGGTGATGAGCGGTGCGGCGGAAGGTTCGTACGGCATCCACCTGAGTTACGTCCCGTATCTGCTGCTGCACACCCCCGTACTGGGCATTCTCAAAGGTCTGATTCTGATTGGCCTGATCTGCTGGCTCTTTCCCGGTAATCCAAAACCACCGAAGGATCAGGCACCGTCTGAACCGATGGGGCGGGATGAAAAGCGTCTCGCCTGGCTGCTGGCGGTGGTGCTGGGAATGTGGGTGACAGAGAGCTGGCATGGTGTGGGACCCGCGTGGACGGGGCTGGCGGCCTCGGTCATCGTCATGCTACCGCGCATTGGTTTTATCACCGGAGAAGAGTTTTCTACGGGGGTGAATATGCGTACCTGTATTTATGTCGCGGGTATTCTGGGTCTGGCGATTGTGGTGACGCAGACCGGGATTGGCGCAGCCGTGGGTGAAGCTTTGCTGCGGATAATGCCGCTGGACGCTGATAACCCCTTCACCAGTTTCCTGGCACTGACGGGGATCACCACGGCGCTCAACTTCATTATGACTGCCAACGGTGTTCCTGCGCTGTATACCACGCTGGCACAGAGTTTTTCCGACGCGACGGGTTTCCCGCTGCTGTCGGTGATCATGATCCAGGTATTGGGGTATTCCACACCGCTGCTGCCGTATCAGGCGTCGCCAATTGTGGTCGCAATGGGGCTCGGGAAGGTGCCTGCAAAGGCGGGGATGGTACTCTGTCTGGCGCTGGCGATAGCGACCTATCTGGTGCTCTTGCCGCTGGATTACTTGTGGTTTAGCGTATTGGGTCGTTTGTAGCGGAGTAGGGCGGGTAAGCGCAAGCGCCACCCGCCACAACAGCATTATGCCTGTTTAGCCGCTTCTGCTGCTTTAACGATCACCGCGAAAGCGTCAGCTTTCAGGGATGCACCGCCAACCAGTGCGCCATCGATGTCTGGCTGGGTGAACAGCTCAGCAGCGTTGGAGGCGTTTACGGAACCGCCGTACTGGATAATCACTTGCTCAGCCACTTTCGCATCAGCTTTAGCAATGTGATCACGGATGAACTTGTGAACTGCCTGAGCCTGCGCAGGGGTTGCTGATTTGCCGGTACCGATCGCCCAGACTGGCTCGTAAGCAATGACCGCGCCTTCGAATGCTGCCGCACCCTGAGTTTTCAGAACTGCGTCGATCTGGCGAGCACACACTTCTTCCGTTTTGCCAGCTTCGTTTTCAGCTTCGGTTTCACCGATGCACAGAACAGGGATCAGACCCTGCTCTTTCAGCACAGCGAATTTCTTCGCGATGAACTCGTCGGATTCTTTGTGATAGGTACGACGCTCAGAGTGGCCGATGATGATGTATTTCGCGCCGATATCTTTCAGCATTTCAGCGGAGGTTTCACCGGTGAACGCGCCAGACAGGTTAACGTCAACGTTCTGTGCACCCAGAATGATGTGGCTGCCGTCAGCGGCATGTTTAGCCAGATCCAGGTACATATCCGGCGGAGCGATAGCAACCGCACAGCCCGTCACGCCAGCCAGCTCTTTACGCAGGTTCGCAACCAGTTCGTTTACCATGTGGCGGCTGCCGTTCAGTTTCCAGTTACCCATCACTAAAGGATGTCGCATTTCAATTCTCCACGCTAAATAAGCGAATTAAGGAATATGGCCACCCTGTCGGGCAGCATGGTCTGTGAATCAGTATAGAGATTTTCCCTCGAAAGGCTTTGCTTTTTGTCATTAATTCGCCCCGCCGAGAGTGTCAGATAGTGCCAGCTTAATCGGTTCAACTGCGAAGGTCAGTCCTTTTTCGCCGTTGTCTGCGACAACATAGCGAATCGCACCTTCGGTATCGGCGTAGTAACGCTTGTTTTTACCGGCGGTGAGGAGTTTTTGTAGCTTTTGCTGGCTTTGCTTTTTCGTCAGTGCCGGTGTAAAGGCCTGCAACACCGCACTCATATACTCAAGCGCCTTCGCCTTCGCGGCTTTCTGCTCTGGCCCCTGAATCGGCAGCCAGGTGATTTGCATGCTTTTGATTTTTAGCGTGCCGCGTTCCAGCGCCGTTGAAGCATACAAGTTTTCGTTAATCTTGCTTGCCGCACGGGTCAGTGTCGGTGTATCGCGAGAGCTATCAATGGCACGAAATTCATCCAGCGGCAGCGTTGGGTTGGTCTGGTTGAAGGTTTCACGAAACTGGCTGATGGACTGATCAAAAGACGGTGCACCGGCCAGAAGATATGGTGCCGTTGTCGGGGCGGTGGTTTCGGCAGCGTGCAGGGGAAAGCCCGCGCTGAGCAGCGCTAAACACAGGAAAAGAGAACGTGCCGAACTTTTCATCAACATTGCCCCTGGCCGTAAGTGCTCATGATTAAAACGATATCTGGTCGGCTTGTCAAAAGGTCACAACTCCAGGGTAAAATGCGCGCTATACGATAATAAGGAACCTTACATGACCATACAGCAGTGGTTGTTTTCATTCAAAGGGCGTATTGGACGCCGTGATTTCTGGATCTGGATGGTGACATGGGTCGTCGCCATGCTGGTTCTGTTTTTTGTTGCTTACAATGCATGGCTGAGTACGCAAACGGCGGCATTTGCGCTGGTCTGTCTGCTATGGCCAACAGCGGCCGTGGTTGTAAAACGTCTGCACGATCGCGGGCGTTCCGGTGCGTGGGCATTTCTGATTATTCTGGCGTGGATGCTGGTGGCAGGGAACTGGGCGATGCTTCCGTCCATTCTTCCCTGGGTCGTCGGCAGGTTACTGCCGTCAGTCATCTTCGTGATGATGATTGTCGATCTGGGTGCGTTTATTGGCACCCAGAGCGAAAACAAATACGGTAAAGACACCCTTGAGGTGAAATTCCGCTGATCACCAGTAGTGTTCAGCGGTCATATGGCCCGGTCGGCGGCGAAGATGTTTCGTCATCTGCCGGGTATCTTTCAGAAGTTGTTGCGTGTCACGAACCATCTGCGGGTTTCCACACAGCATGACGTGGCTGGTTTCCGCCGTCATCGGCAAACCCACTGCTTTTTCCAGGACTCCACTCTCAATTAATGCCGGCACACGACCCGTCAGCGCACCTTGTGCCATTTCACGACTGACCACCGTTTGAATTTTGAGCTTACCGCCATACTTCTGTTCCAGCTCGCGCATTTGCGGCAAATAGCTTAAGTCTGCAGCGTAGCGCGCGGCATGAACCAACACGATGTTTTTAAAGCGTTCAAGGTCTTTGCCATATTGCAAAATGGAGAGATAAGGGCCGATGGCCGTGCCGGTTGCCAGCATCCATAGCGTGTCACAGTCAGGAATTTCGTCGAGCACGAAGAAGCCGGCAGCGTCACTCACAATTTGCACATCATCACCGGGCTTTAGAGCGGCGAGGCGCGGGCTGAGTTTGCCGTCCGGAACGGTAACCAGATAGAACTCGAGATCCGGGTTATCTGGCGCGTTAACGTAAGAGTAGGCGCGCTGTACGCGTTCACCGTCGACATCCAGCCCCAGCTTCGCAAATTGCCCGGCCGTAAACGGGTGAACGGGAGCATGCAGGGTGAGACTAAATAGCGTATCGGTCCAGAACTGTATCTTTGTGACTTTACCTGTTACCCAGTCCGCCATGATCTTCTCCTGTGCTGTTTCTCTGTTCTATCTTCCTGTCTTGTCGTGAAGATTTCCAGCCCATTTGGGCCGGAAAGCTCTATCGATCAAACGGTTTTACAGAATGTGCGTCTGTACGTCCGGGTCTTTACGGTCGAGATAGTGGATAGACTGAATGCGACGAATGGTGCGTGATTTACCGCGGATCAGCAGCGTTTCAGTGGTTGCCATGTTGCCCTTGCGGGTAATGCCGTCCAGCAGATCACCTTTCGTGATGCCGGTTGCCGAGAAGATAACATTATCGCTGCGGGCCATTTCGTCCAGAGTGAGAACTTTATGGGCTTCGATGCCCATTGCTTCGCAGCGTGCCAGCTCCTCTTCGCCAATCCGACGGTTCTCTTCGCTATCGCCTTTGACATCATGACGTGGCAGCAGGCGTGCCTGCATGTCGCCGTCCAGGGCGCGGATCACTGCTGCGGACACGACTCCTTCCGGTGCGCCACCGATGCCATAAAGCACATCGACTTCGCTATCCGGCATGCAGGTCAGAATCGAGGCGGCAACGTCGCCATCCGGAATGGCAAACACGCGCACGCCGAGTTTTTGCATCTGCACAATCGTGGCATCGTGGCGCGGTTTCGCCAGAATGGTGACGGTCAGCTCGCTGAGCGGTTTACCCAATGCTTTGGCGATATTGTGCAGGTTCTCTTCCAGCGGCAGGCTGAGGTCGATAGCGCTTTTCGCGCCAGGGCCGACAATCAGCTTTTCCATGTACATATCTGGCGCGTTGAGGAAGCAGCCTTTGTCGCCCACTGCCAGCACCGCCAGGGCGTTGGCCTGACCCATCGCCGTCATGCGTGTGCCTTCGATCGGATCGACGGCGATATCCACCGCATCGCCTTTTCCGGTGCCGACTTTCTCACCAATATAGAGCATTGGCGCTTCGTCGATCTCGCCTTCGCCGATCACGATGGTGCCGTCGATGTTGACCTGATTAAGGACGATGCGCATGGCATGGACAGCCGCACCGTCTGCGGTATTTTTGTCGCCACGACCCAGCCATTTATAGCCTGCGAGGGCGGCCGCTTCGGTGACGCGGGAAAACTCGATAGCAAGTTCACGTTTCATGAGGTACTCGTGCAATCAAAAGGAATTGCACGAAGTTTATCACAGAGTGGGGAGACGAGTTCCCTCTCCCCTTTGGGGAGAGGGTTAGAGTGAGGGGAGTTACTCTTCGTGATCTTCCCATGCCAGGGCGCGTTTCACCGCTTTTTTCCAGCCGCTGTAGCGGAAGTTACGTTCGGTGGTTTCAATACCTGGGCGGAATTCGCGTTCGATCACCGCTTTCTCCTGCAGCTCGTCCAGGTTCTGCCAGAAACCTACTGCCAGACCGGCGAGGTATGCGGCACCCAGCGCTGTGACTTCACGCACTTCAGGACGCTCAACGCGAGTACCCAGAATGTCCGACTGGAACTGCATCAGGAAGTTGTTCGCGACCGCACCACCGTCCACGCGCAGAGCGTGCAGACGAATGCCGGAGTCAGCCTGCATCGCTTCCAGCACGTCGCGCGTCTGGTAGGCGATGGATTCCAGCGTGGCGCGGATAATGTGGTTTGAGTTCACACCACGCGTCAGGCCGAAAATCGCGCCGCGTGCATACGGGTCCCAGTACGGTGCGCCCAGACCGGTGAATGCAGGCACCACGTACACGCCGTTGGTGTCTTTCACTTTGGTCGCGAAGTACTCGGAGTCGAACGCATCGCTGATCAGTTTCATCTCATCACGCAGCCACTGAATAGACGCACCCGCCATGAACACTGCACCTTCCAGCGCGTAGTTCACTTCACCACGTGGGCCGCAGGCAATGGTGGTCAGCAGGCCGTTTTCTGATTTCACCGCTTTCTCGCCGGTGTTCATCAGCATAAAGCAGCCAGTGCCATAGGTGTTCTTCGCCATCCCTTCCTTGACACACAACTGGCCGAACAGCGCCGCCTGCTGGTCACCCGCGATACCGGCGATAGGAATACGCGTGCCGCCTTTACCGCCGATGTTGGTCTGGCCGTATACCTCAGAAGACTTGCGTACTTCAGGCAGCATCGCGCGTGGGATATCCAGCGCGTCCAGCATCTTGTCATCCCACTCCAGGGTGTTGATGTTGAACAGCATGGTACGTGAGGCGTTGGTATAGTCGGTGACGTGGACGCGTCCCTGGGTCATCTTCCAGATAAGCCAGGTATCAACCGTACCGAACAGCAGTTCACCACGTTTTGCACGCTCACGTGAACCTTCCACGTGGTCGAGGATCCACTTCACCTTGGTACCGGAGAAATACGGGTCAACAACCAGACCGGTGGCGCTGCGCACATACTCTTCCATGCCATCGCGCTTCAGCTGTTCACAGATTTCTGATGTGCGGCGGCACTGCCAGACAATGGCGTTGTAAATAGGCTTACCGGTTTCACGTTCCCAGACAATCGTCGTTTCACGCTGGTTGGTAATACCAATCGCGGCAATCTCGTCGGAACTGATATCGGCTTTCGCCAGCACTTCGACCAGCGTGGAGCTTTGCGATGCCCAGATCTCCATCGGGTCATGTTCTACCCAGCCTGGACGAGGATAAATTTGCTCAAATTCGCGCTGTGACACGCTGACGATGTTCGCGTCATGATCCATTACGACAGCGCGGGAGCTGGTAGTGCCCTGGTCGAGCGCAACGATATATTTTTTTTCGGTCATGGTATGTGTCCCGTAGTCAGATTACAGCGAAGCTTTATGTTGTGCGGCAGAAGTCGTTTCCTTCTCCTCTTCCACACAGGTGTCGCACGGTAAGTGGCGACCAATTAATTTGCGGTAGCTAAACGCACCCAGTGCAGCCCCGACAACCGGCGCAAACAACGGAACCAGGAAGTAAGGAATGTCTTTGCCGCCAGTGAAGGCCACGTCACCCCAACCCGCAATAAAGGCGAAGGCTTTTGGTCCGATATCACGTGCCGGGTTCATCGCAAACCCAGTCAGTGGGCCCATTGATGCGCCAATTACCGCAATCAGCAGGCCAATCAGCAGGGGGGCCAGCGGACCGCGCGGAATGCCGTTTCCGTCGTCAGTCAGCGCCAGGATAACGCCCATCAGGATAGCGGTAATCACCATTTCAACTGCGAACGCCTGCACAAAATTGATATGCGGGTTTGGATAGGTTGAGAAGATACCTGCCAGGTCCAGACTTTCGACACTGCCGCGCACCATATGATGCGTCTGTTCGAAGTCGATGAAAAGATTGTAATAAAGCCCGTAAACTAACGCCGCTGCGCAAAACGCGCCGGCAAACTGAGAAAGAATGAAAGGAACAACTTTGCGTCCGTCGAAGCACGCGAACAGCCACAGTGCGATAGTCACCGCCGGGTTAAGATGTGCACCAGAAACACCTGCAGTCAGGTAGATGGCCATTGCCACGCCCAGACCCCAGATAATACTGATTTCCCACTGACCAAAACTGGCACCCGCCACTTTCAGTGCAGCGACACAGCCCACTCCGAAGAATATCAACAACCCGGTACCAAGGAACTCGGCAATGCACTGGCCTTTTAAGGTTGATGTCTGACTCATAATCGGAATCCTGAAGAAATTGATGTTTATTGTTAGCATGGCCGCCCGTGACAGCCACGATGCCCTGTAGACATAGTGTTAATTTATCGTTAACGAGCAAAAACGAGAAATATCGAAATCAAAATGTGTGGTCTTCGTCATAAAATGAGCGTTTTCGCGCCATAAAGCACATTTTTGCATCAGTGGCGGAATGTGAGCTGAATCATTTCATTAACGAATGAGTTAACAATTTAGGGTGATATGACGCGAACGCACCAGGACCAGACCTAAAAGTGTTGCAAACCGCGATCTGCGCGGTGTGTCGCTGGACACAGAGCGCCGTGCTCCATACAATCGACGGTATATGTCGTGCGCGTTTACGTTAAAGCGTCGCCTTGCAATTCAGGAGAGGTAGCATCATGTCTTTAGAAGTGTTTGAGAAACTGGAATCGAAAGTACAGCAGGCGATTGACACCATCACCCTGCTGCAGATGGAAATTGAAGAGCTGAAAGAGAAGAACAACAGCCTGGCGCAGGAAGTTCAGAACGCTCAGCACGGCCGCGAAGAACTGGAGCGCGAAAACAACCAGCTGCGCGAACAGCAGAACGGCTGGCAGGATCGCCTGCAGGCGCTGCTGGGACGTATGGAAGAAGTTTGATTCCCAATGGGATGAACTGACCAGGCCGGGTAAGGCGAAGCCGCCACCCGGCTTTTTTTATGCCAGTTATAAAAAAGGCCGCCAGAGGCGGCCTTAACGCTACTTGTCCTGCGCTGTCATAGTAAGAGCAATCAACACATTCGGTTCATCACTCTTTACTACGAGTACGCTGGCGACAATGAACGCAATACATAAATAGCGTTTCATTATGCGGTCCCTGCAGCTAACCGCTCCACCGTTCACCACCGGTGATAAGTCGGTGGACACAAGCCCTGGTGTCAGCCTGCTTTACGGTAGTGAATACACCTTTCCCTGGACCGATGCCCATGTGCGAGATGGCGGAAAGGGACGCTGTATCATAAAGAGCATCAACCGTGGCGTTAAGGTTTTCATAGACAAATAGGATTTTATAAAGGTTCTGAGGGGTTGCCCAAGGTTTAGACGAGAGTATGATGAAGTTCCTTGGTGTTAGTCTGTAAGACTTCCCAACGGACCGCGAATCCCGAGGGACAAAAAAACCGCCACATTTCTGTTGGCGGTTTTTTTATGGCCCACGCTTACGGTTTTATTACTCGATATCCAGCGGATCTTCGGAAAGGATAATGCCGGTATTATCGGCGTAGAGATGGTCCCCGGAGAAGAAGGTCACGCCGCCGAAGTTAACGCGCACGTCGCTTTCACCAATGCCTTCACCCGCCGCACCGACCGGAATGGCGGCGATGGCCTGAATACCAATATCCAGATCTTCAAGATCGTCTACCTGGCGCACGGAACCGTAAACCACAATCCCTTCCCACTCGTTTTGCACGGCAAGGCGAGCCAGCTCAGCATCAATAAGCGCGCGACGCACGGAACCCCCGCCATCAACTAACAGAACGCGACCACGGCCATTCTGTTCGAGCAGATCGTACAGCAACCCGTTGTCCTCGAAACATTTCACCGTGACGATTTGTCCGCCAAACGACGACCGCCCACCAAAGTTGGAGAACAGCGGTTCAACGACGTTGACATCTTCCTGGTAGATGTCACAAAGCTCGGAGGTATCGTATTTCATAGGTTTAACGCTCAGTTGCTGCGAATGTGTTCAGTATATCGTGCGAAATGCGTTGTTGGCAAAATCATCAATTGTTAATTGATATTTGTCAGCTAACGAAGCGTCTGGCTTAAGACAATCCCGATGACGAACAACAGGTTAGTCAGGAGCGCGCCTTTTACCGTGCGTTCCAGCATCGGTGGCATGGCTGCAGGGCTCAGTTCGCGCATGACAAATCGCGCCTGCTTAATCAGCAGGGGGGCGGCAAGTACAAACAGCCAGCCCCATACGCTGTGCAGCGAGATCAGGTTAAACAGCGCAAGGCAGATCAGCGCACCCATCAGCAGGCAGGCGTGGTAGCGGCGCGCGTTAACCGGACCCAGACGTACCGCCAGCGTGTTCTTCCCGTTCTCACGATCGCTGTCGATATCGCGCAGGTTGTTGATGTTGAGCACTGCCGTCGCCAGCAGTCCGCAGGCGGTTGCAGGCAGGAACAGAGCAGGGATAAGGGTATGTGCCTGTAAGTACCAGCTCCCCATCACGCTCAACCAGCCGAAGAACACCAGCACGGAAATATCACCCAGACCAATATAACCATAAGGACGCGTGCCGACGGTGTAGGTGATGGCCGCGACAATGGCCAATAAACCTAACACCAGGAAGCCAATAAAATCGCTGGTGGTTTTAGACGCCACCGTCACCAGTGCCAGACCCGATAAACAAATCAGCACCACGGTGATAATCAATGCGCGTTTCATCTGCGCCTGAGTAATCACCCCTTTCTGCATCCCGCGCAGCGGCCCGATACGGTCAGGTTTATCGCTGCCTTTTACTGCGTCACCGTAATCGTTGGCGAGATTGGAGAGAATTTGCAGTAGGCCGGCGGTAATCAATGCCAGCGCGGCGACCAGCGGGTCAAAATAACCTTGCCACCAGGCAAGAGCCGTACCGACGACAATCGCAGCAAAGGCCAGAGGAAGTGTTTTAGGGCGCAGACTTTCGAGCCACGCCTGAGTACGGCTGATTTCAGTCATAGTTATTTAGCCAATAAAAATGGGGGCATTAGCCCCCATTAAACGTGATGAGAATCCAGTAACCGCGATTATAGGATAAAACGGCTCAGATCTTCATCTGCCACTAACGCATCCAGATGTTTACTCACATATTCTGCGTCAATGGTAATGGTTTGACCGTTAAGGTCGCTCG
This sequence comes from Enterobacter sp. 342, assembly GCF_036663495.1. NCBI lineage: Bacteria > Pseudomonadati > Pseudomonadota > Gammaproteobacteria > Enterobacterales > Enterobacteriaceae > Enterobacter > Enterobacter sp. 342. The sequence goes on along the minus strand of NZ_JAWUEI010000014.1, from coordinate 31,322 downwards.
CATCATAAGAGATATCTTCCACCAGGCGTTCCAGCACGGTATGGAGACGACGCGCACCGATGTTCTCGGTGGTTTCGTTCACCTGCCATGCGGCCTGAGCGATACGTTTGATACCGTCTTGGGTGAACTCGAGGTTCACACCTTCGGTCGCCATCAGCGCTTTGTACTGTACGGTAGCAGAGGCATTTGGCTCGGTCAGGATACGTTCGAAATCTTCAGTGGTCAGCGCCTGCAGCTCAACGCGGATTGGCAGACGACCCTGCAATTCCGGGATCAGGTCAGACGGGCTGGCAACCTGGAATGCACCGGATGCGATAAACAGAATGTGGTCTGTTTTTACCATGCCGTGCTTAGTGGAAACGGTGCAGCCTTCAACCAGCGGCAGCAGGTCGCGCTGAACGCCTTCACGGGACACATCCGGGCCGGAGCTGTTGCCGCCACGTTTACAGATTTTATCGATTTCATCGATAAACACGATACCGTGCTGCTCAACCGCTTCGATAGCATCCTGTTTCAGCTCTTCCGGGTTCACCAGTTTTGCCGCTTCTTCTTCGATAAGCAGCTTCATCGCGTCCTTGATTTTCAGCTTACGCGCTTTCTGCTTCTGGCCGCCCAGGTTCTGGAACATGGACTGCAACTGGCTGGTCATCTCCTCCATACCTGGAGGCGCCATGATTTCCACGCCCATCGGTGCGGCAGCGAGATCGATCTCAATCTCTTTATCATCCAGCTGGCCTTCACGCAGTTTTTTGCGGAACGCCTGACGTGCGGCTGAAGGTTCAGACTGTTGTTCAGCCTGGCCCCAGTTGTTTTTTGCCGGTGGGATCAACACGTCGAGAATGCGCTCTTCGGCCATCTCTTCTGCGCGGTAACGGTTTTTCTCAATCGCCTGAACGCGCACCATCTTGATAGCTGAGTCGGTCAGATCGCGAATGATAGAATCCACTTCTTTACCGACATAACCCACTTCGGTGAACTTGGTGGCTTCAACTTTGATGAATGGCGCGTTCGCCAGTTTTGCCAGACGACGGGCGATTTCAGTTTTACCGACACCGGTCGGGCCGATCATCAGAATGTTTTTTGGTGTCACTTCGTGGCGCAGCTCTTCATCAAGCTGCATGCGGCGCCAGCGGTTACGCAGGGCGATCGCCACGGAACGCTTGGCGTTATCCTGGCCGATGATGTGTTTGTTCAGTTCGCTAACAATTTCGCGTGGGGTCATTTCAGACATGGGAGATCCTTACGCTTTAGACGGTAATTCTTCGATGGTGTGGTTGTGGTTGGTATAAATGCAGATATCACCTGCAATATCCAACGCCTTCACCGCGATATCTCGCGCGTTCATGTCGGTATTTTCCAACAGCGCGCGGGCTGCAGCCTGGGCATAAGGGCCGCCAGAGCCGATGGCAATCAGGTCGTTTTCCGGCTGAATGACGTCGCCGTTACCGGTGATAATCAGCGACGCGGTTTCGTCGGCCACGGCCAGCAGCGCTTCGAGCTTGCGCAGCATGCGGTCGGTACGCCAGTCTTTCGCCAGCTCAACGGCGGCTTTCACCAGATGACCCTGGTGCATTTCCAGTTTGCGTTCAAACAGTTCAAACAGCGTGAAGGCATCAGCGGTGCCGCCAGCAAAACCGGCGATCACTTTGTCGTTATAGAGACGACGTACTTTCTTCACGTTGCCTTTCATGACGGTATTACCCAGCGTGGCCTGGCCATCACCGGCGATTACCACATGGCCGTTACGGCGTACACTTACTATTGTTGTCACGAGCAGACCCCCTGGTTACAGAATCGGGAAACAGAAGCCCTGAGCCTGTGCTCAGGGCTGAATAGAATGATAGATGGGGGGGAAATTGGGGGTTTCAACCCCCGGATGCGAGTCGAATACAGTTTGTGTGACCGGCGACTTTCAAACGTGAAATGGTGCCATCAGCATTTTCTTTGCCTTTAACCGGGCCAATCACCACGCGATTCCAGCCATTGTTGGTGGTAATACGTGAATCAAACCCTTCAAAGGCCAGCTGTGCGCGCACCGTTTCCGCCTGCTCTGCACCTTTAAACGAACCGCACTGAACCATCCAGCGGCGCTCATCTTTTTTCTCCGCCGTCTGCTTCGGTGCATCGGTCTCTTTAGTGATCGGTGCGGCCTGCTGCGTTTTCGGCTGCTGAGCGGTGGTATGCGCTGGCGTCTGCAAGAGATCCTGATATGGCTGAGCCGTTTGCTTCTGCGGCTGAGCCTTCGGCTGTTGCTGAACCGGCTGGGACTGCACCGTTCGCGTCTGCTGCTGGTAAGGCTGTTCCGTTACCCGCGGCTGTGCTTTCGGCTGCTGTACCGGCTGGGTTTGCGCCCACTGTTGTTGCTGTTGCTGTTGCTGCTGAATTTGCTGTTGCGCCTGACGTCGCTGTAACGTTTGCTGACGCTGTGCCGGAGTCTGTTCATTCCACGGAACTTCATTCAACTGCGTGGGTTGCTGGCGCATATCAGCCTGCATTTGTGCCAACAACTGACGCTGTTCATCCGTCAGCTGATTCGCATTCTGCACTTCTCCACCTGCGGAAGGCTCGGTTGGCGCACGTACGCCAGGCTGACGGCTTTCCAGCTCTTTGATATAGCGCCAGCGTTCTTCAGGCTTCGGAGGAAGACCGTTTCCGGCCACTTTGCTGGCCTGAAGCGCCTCAGACTCTTCTTTTTTATGGTGCGTAATAAAGTACAGTCCACCAATAAAGGCGACGACTACAGCCGCAGCAATAGCGACCATTGCTGGCGAGACAGCAGGCAGGTTACTCTGCTTTTTCCTTGAGCTACTCTTTTTGCGTCGCGAAGGTGCCGGCTGGCCGCGACGTACATAATCTCGTTGTGCCACTATCGTTTCGCTGTATTTATTCGTTCGTCAGTCCGCCATGTTACTTAAGCGGCGGGGCTTTGACCAGATAAGGGTGTCCTAAAGACGTTTACTTTAAGTCAATGCCTGGGTAGAACCGCGAACAATCAGTTCGCAGTCCAGCAGCCGTGAGCCGCTGCTAACTGTTTGACCGTGAAGCTGATCCAGCAGAAGAAGCATCGCTTCGCGGCCAATTTGATAGCGCGGCTGAGCGACCGTTGAGAGCGGCGGATCGCAAAATTCTGAAAGCGAAATATTATCGAATCCGATGATCGATAAATCTTTCGGTATCCGCAGGCCACGACGTTTGGCATACGACAATGCGCCCAACGCCATTACGTCGCTGTGACAGAATACGGCGGTGGGTGGTTCAGGCAGGTCCAGAAGTTTTTCCAGCGCCTGTCCACCCGCAGCGAAGGTGAAGTCACCACGAGCAATATAGTGCGGATCGACAGTGACGCCGGTACGGCGCAGCGCCTGAACGTAACCCTGCAGACGGTAGTGGCACAGTGGCATCTCTTCCGGCCCGGCAATGCAGCCAATACGTTTATGCCCTAATTCCTGGAGATAGTTGACGGCGTTGAATGCGGCGGTGAGGTTATCGATATGGACCGTCGGCAGCTCCAGCTCTGGCGCAAACTCGTTGGCCATCACCATCGGCGGTAAATTACGCTGCTCTTCAATGCTGGCATCAAACGGCAGGCGAGAGCCAAGCAGCAACATACCGTCGATCTGCTTGGTGATAATGAGGTCGATAAAGGTTTTTTCCTGCTGGTTCTGGTGCGCGCAGTCGCCAATCAGTACCAGATAACCCTGTTCAGCCGCGGTCACTTCAATACCGCGGATAATCTCGCTGAAAAAGGGATCGCAGATGTCCGGCACAATCACCAGGATGGTGCGCGACTCATTGCGCTTGACGTTACGCCCCATCGCCTGTGGGAAATAGCCCACTTCCAGCGCAGCCTGCTCAACCCGGTTGCGGGTCGCCTGGGAGACTTTATCCGGATTCATTAATGCGCGGGATACCGTTGCCGTAGAGACTTGTGCTTTCTGGGCAACGTCTTTCATGGTCGCCGGTGCAACCTCTTTGCTGGACTTCAACGTCTTCTCCTCGCCTGAACACCGAACTTCTGACATCACCATTTTTACAGATAGTTAATGGAATCGGTTACAGAATTTTCATAAAAAGTGTGAGGAACGTTAAATTTTTCGATCCGTCTTCAGCCTTCGATGGGATCGACGTCCAGCACCCACTTCACTTTTCGCGCTTCCGGAAGAGTGTTAATCAGTACCAGCGCGCCGCTGACGATATGCTGAAGACGAATTCTTGAGGGATGCTGAAGCAAAATTTGCCAGCGAAAACGTCCGCCGCGTTTCGGAGCCAGTGCCGGAACCGGGCCCAGGATCCACAGCTGGTTATCCACCAATGGACTGGCCTGCAGGAGATTTCTCAGCTGCTGCAGGAAAAGAGGGGCCTGCTGATTGTTGTGATCTTCCGCGCGGATGATGACGTGACTGGTCCACGGCGGCAGCTGCAGGGTCTGGCGTTCTGCCAGCGCCTGTTCAGCAAAAGCATCGTAGCCTTTGTGTAGCAGGGTCTGGAGTAACGGGTGTTCAGGGTGGTGCGTTTGCAGAACCACTTCACCCTGTTTGCCCGCGCGTCCGGCACGACCGGCGACCTGGGTATAAAGCTGGGCAAAGCGTTCCGCGGAACGGAAGTCTGCTGAGAAGAGTGCGCCGTCGACATCCAGCAGGGCAACCAGCGTTACATCAGGGAAATGATGCCCTTTCGCCAGCATCTGGGTGCCAATCAAAATGCGGGCACCGCCACGATGCACTTCCGCCAGTTGCTGTTCCAGCGCGCCTTTGCGGCTGGTGGTGTCCCGGTCGATGCGGGACAGGGGGACGTCAGGGAAGAAGGGCGCAAGAGCCTGTTCCAGTTGTTCCGTTCCCAGACCCACCGGCACGATATGCGTTGAGCCACAGGAAGGACACTGTCGTGGAACAGGGCGCTGGCTGTCGCAGTGGTGGCAGCGCAAATGACGCTGGGCCTGATGGAAAGTGTAGTAATGGTCGCAGCGCGGGCACTCGGCAATCCAGCCGCAGTCGTGGCACAGCAGGGCTGGCGCAAATCCGCGTCGGTTGAGAAACAGAATGACCTGGTTCCCGGCCTGCAAATGCTGGCGCATCCGGGTGATAAGTGCGGGTGCTAACCCCGCCTGCACCTGCTGGCCTTTCAGATCCAGCACGTGCTGAATGGCCGGACGCGCATTTCCCGCGCGACGCGTCAGGCGCAGCATATGGTATTTACGCTGGCGCACGTTGTGGAGCGTTTCGAGCGCCGGTGTGGCGGAGCCGAGAATAATAGGGATTTGCTCACTGTGAGCACGATAAACCGCCAGATCACGGGCGTGATAGCGCCAGCCTTCCTGTTGTTTATAGGAGCTGTCGTGCTCTTCATCGATCACGATAACGCCGAGATTTTTAAACGGTGTAAACAGCGACGAACGGGTGCCGATCACAATCGCTGCTTCACCGTTTTTCGCTTTCAGCCAGGCGCTGAGGCGCTCGCTGTCGTTCAGGCCAGAGTGCAGTACCTCAACAGGCGCGTTAAAGCGTTCGCGAAAGCGGGCGATGGTCTGCGGTGTCAGGCCGATTTCCGGCACCATCACCAGCGCTTGTTTACCCTGGGCGAGCACATTTTCCAGCACGCTCAGGTAGACTTCGGTCTTACCGGAACCGGTGACCCCCGCCAGTAGCCAGGCAGAAAAATGATCGGAGGCGCTATGAATCGCGCCCACGGCGGTGGCCTGCTCGGTATTCAGACGTAGTCTGTCGCCTGATACGGAAAAACTCGTTCGCCAGTCGTAAAGTGCAGGCGCTTCGCTGCCCAGTTCACTTAACCCTTTCTTTCTCAGAGCCTGTAGCGCCGTTTCGCTGACCTCAAGTTCGTCGACCTGATGACGCCAGATTTTCCCCTGGCGCAGCGCCGCCAGCGCCTGCTGCTGTTTCTGCGAGCGTTTGAGGCTGTTGATGTCGACTGCTTGACCTTCTTCGGTGGCAAACCAGTACCACATTGGCGCATGGCTGGCGCTTTTACCCTGACGTAGCATAACCGGCAGGGCATGGAACAGGACGTCGCCGATGGGGTGGTGGTAGTAATCCGCCGCCCACAGCAGCAGGCGCCAGATGCTGGTGGAGTAAACCGGCTCACTGTCCAGCACCTCAACAACCGATTTCAGTTCATTGAGCGGTAACTCGCTTTTATCGCTGACCGAAACCACAATCCCCACGCGCTGCTGTTTGCCAAAGGGCACGGTCACGCGACAGCCCGCTTTGGCGCTCATGCTGTCAGGCAGCAGATAGTCAAAGGTGCGGGGAAGCGGAACGGGCAGGGCAACGTGAGCGACGGGCATCGAATCTTCCTGACTTGAAAAGTGGCGCGTTAGTATACACATTAGTAAAAGCGGCGTGCGGATCAGTTTGCATACGTTGGTCAAATTCTGTATGATTCGCCGCCTTTGGTGTACTTTACGCCAAAGAACTTACAATCAACATCGCGTGGTGTCTGGCGTTAGGGCTGGAAGAGCGACGCGGCCTTAACTGAGGTTCTCCCATGAAAAAAGATATTCACCCGAAATACGAAATGATTACTGCAAACTGCTCTTGCGGTAACTCTATCCAGATCCGCTCTACCGTGGGTCACGATCTGAACCTGGACGTGTGCGGCAAATGCCACCCGTTCTACACTGGTAAGCAGCGTGATGTTGCAACCGGTGGCCGTGTTGACCGCTTCAACAAGCGTTTCAGCATCCCGGGCGCTAAATAAGTTTCCCGAAAAAAAGGCACCGCAAGGTGCCTTTTTTGTATCCGCTTTTCAGTATTCCCACGTCTCCGGGTCAATACCCAGTTCACGCATGATCACCTTCGCCTCTTCCGGGATTTCGTCGCTACGCTCTTTGCGCAGATCGTCATCGTTCGGCAACGGTTGACCGGTAAACGCATGCAGAAACGCTTCGCACAACAGTTCGCTGTTGGTTGCGTGGCGCAGGTTATTCACCTGACGACGCGTACGTTCATCGGTGAGGATCTTCAACACCTTCAGAGGAATGGAAACCGTAATTTTCTTTACTTGCTCACTCTTCTTACCGTGCTCAGCGTATGGGCTGATATATTCGCCGCTCCATTCAGCCATGAGATACCTTTAATCCTCTCAGTCATTTATCTAAGGGTGCAAAACCTGTAACTCTGGGTTTTGAACCGTAATCTTGCCTAGTTTACCGTAGAGACGATACCGTGGCACGGATATTGCCGCTGCAGCGTGCACTAAAGCATATAATTTTAACGGCTATTTGCGCATTGCTCAATCTATACGCAAAGAAGTTTAGATGTCCAGATGTATTGACGTCCATACTTTCAATGTTTACTCTGGTGCCTGACTTTTCACCTAATTAGCCAGGAAGCCTTCACCATGACGCGTAAACAGGCCACCATCGCAGTGCGTAGCGGATTGAATGATGACGAGCAGTACGGCTGTGTTGTTCCGCCCATTCATCTTTCCAGTACCTATAATTTCACCGGATTTAATGAACCCCGCGCGCATGACTACTCGCGTCGTGGTAACCCTACGCGTGACGTGACCCAGCGAGCGCTGGCAGAGCTGGAAGGTGGCGCAGGTGCAGTATTAACCAATACCGGTATGTCCGCCATTCATCTGGTGACCACGGTGTTCCTGAAACCGGGTGACCTGCTGGTTGCGCCGCACGACTGCTACGGCGGCAGCTATCGTCTGTTTGATAGTCTGGCGAAGCGCGGCTGTTATCGCGTGCTGTTTGTCGATCAAAACGACGAACAGGCGCTGAAACAGGCGCTGGCAGAGAAACCGAAGCTGGTACTGGTGGAAAGTCCAAGCAACCCATTGTTGCGCGTTGTCGACATTGCGAAAATTTGTCAGCTCACAAAGGATGCGGGAGCGATAAGTGTAGTGGATAATACGTTCCTCAGTCCGGCCCTTCAGAACCCATTAGCATTGGGTGCTGATCTGGTATTGCATTCATGCACTAAATATCTGAATGGCCATTCTGACGTGGTAGCGGGCGTGGTGATTGCAAAAGACCCCGAGGTTGTCACGGAACTGGCATGGTGGGCCAATAATATTGGCGTCACCGCGGGTGCCTTCGACAGCTATTTGCTGTTACGTGGCATTCGTACGCTGTCGCCGCGTATGGAAGTGGCGCAGCGTAATGCTCAGGCGATTGTCGATTTCCTGAAAACGCAGCCTCTGGTGAAGAAGCTCTATCACCCGTCGCTGCCGGAAAACCAGGGGCACGAGATCGCCGCGCGCCAGCAGAAGGGATTTGGCGCGATGTTAAGTTTTGAACTGGACGGTGACGAGCAAACGCTGCGTCGCTTCCTGAGCGGGCTGTCATTGTTTACGCTGGCGGAATCCCTGGGTGGGGTTGAAAGCCTGATTTCCCACGCCGCAACCATGACGCACGCAGGTATGGCACCCGAAGCACGTGCCGCCGCCGGTATTTCTGAGACGCTGCTGCGAATCTCAACCGGTATTGAAGATTCTGAAGATTTAATTGCCGATCTGGAAAATGGCTTCCGGGTCGCAGCCAAGGGGTAATCATGAGTGTGATAGCGCAGGCAGGGGCGAAGGGTCGTCAACTGCACAAGTTTGGTGGTAGTAGTCTTGCTGATGTGAAATGTTATCTGCGTGTCGCAGGGATCATGACAGAGTATTCGCAGCCGGGGGACATGATGGTTGTCTCTGCGGCGGGCAGCACCACCAACCAGTTGATTAGCTGGCTGAAATTGAGCCAGACCGATCGCCTTTCTGCGCATCAGGTGCAACAGTCCTTACGTCGTTATCAGAGCGAGCTGATTGCCGGCTTGCTGCCTGCAGACGTAGCAGACGGGCTGATCAGTGCCTTCACCCATGACCTTGAGCGTCTGGCTGCCCTGCTGGACAGCGGCATTACCGATGCGGTGTATGCCGAAGTGGTCGGTCACGGGGAAGTGTGGTCTGCTCGCCTGATGGCTGCTGTTTTGCAACATCTCGGCGTTGAAGCCGCCTGGCTCGACGCACGTGACTTCCTGCGCGCTGAACGTGCTGCACAGCCCCAGGTCGACGAAGGATTGTCTTACCCGTTACTGCAACAGCTGCTGGTGCAGCATCCGGGCAAACGTATTGTCGTCACCGGCTTTATCAGCCGCAGCAACGCGGGCGAAACTGTACTGTTGGGGCGTAACGGCTCCGACTACTCTGCAACGCAAATTGGGGCTCTGGCGGGCGTGTCCCGTGTCACCATCTGGAGTGACGTGGCCGGTGTTTACAGTGCCGACCCGCGCAAAGTGAAAGATGCCTGTTTACTGCCGCTGCTGCGTCTCGACGAAGCCAGCGAACTGGCACGTCTGGCGGCGCCGGTACTGCACGCGCGCACGCTGCAGCCAGTTTCCGGCAGCGATATTGACCTGCAACTGCGCTGCAGTTACACCCCGGATCAAGGTTCTACTCGTATTGAGCGCGTGCTGGCGTCCGGTACCGGTGCTCGTATCGTTACCAGCCATGACGACATCTGCCTGATTGAGTTCCAGGTTCCAGCAGGACAGGATTTCAAACTGGCACATAAAGACATCGACCTGGTGTTAAAGCGTGCTCAGGTGCGTCCGCTGGCTGTTGGCGTGCACAACGACCGCCAGCTGCTGCAGTTCTGTTACACCGCTGAAGTGGCGGACAGCGCGCTGAAAATTCTGGATGAAGCGGGCTTGCCGGGCGAACTTCGTCTGCGTCAGGGGCTGGCGCTGGTGGCGATGGTTGGGGCGGGTGTCACCCGTAACCCTCTGCACTGCCACCGTTTCTGGCAGCAGCTGAAAGGCCAGCCGGTTGAGTTTACCTGGCAGTCCGAAGAGGGCATCAGCCTGGTCGCCGTGCTGCGTAAAGGGCCTACCGAGAGCCTCATTCAGGGTCTGCATACCTCTCTGTTCCGCGCGGAAAAACGCATCGGCCTGGTGCTGTTCGGTAAAGGCAACATCGGTTCCCGCTGGCTGGAGCTGTTCGCCCGCGAGCAAGTGACTCTCTCTGCACGTACCGGGTTTGAATTTATTCTCGCAGGCGTGGTGGACAGCCGTCGCAGCCTGTTGAATTACGAAGGGCTGGACGCCAGCCGTGCGCTTGCTTTCTTTAATGATGAAGCTGTCGAGCAGGATGAAGAGTCGCTGTTCCTGTGGATGCGTGCGCACCCGTATGATGATCTGGTGGTGCTGGACGTCACTGCCAGCGAACAGCTTGCCGATCAGTATCTTGATTTCGCCAGCCATGGGTTCCACGTCATTAGCGCCAATAAGCTGGCGGGGGCAAGCAGCACCGATAAATACCGTCAGATCCACGACGCGTTTGAAAAAACAGGGCGTCACTGGCTCTATAACGCCACCGTGGGCGCGGGCCTGCCGGTTAACCACACCGTGCGTGACCTGATTGAAAGCGGCGATAGCATTCTGGCGCTGAGCGGTATCTTCTCCGGCACGCTCTCCTGGCTGTTCCTGCAGTTTGACGGCACCGTACCGTTCACCGACCTGGTAGATCAGGCATGGCAACAGGGTTTAACCGAGCCCGATCCGCGTGTTGACCTCTCCGGTAAAGACGTAATGCGTAAGCTGGTGATCCTGGCGCGTGAAGCCGGTTACGACATCGAACCGGATTCGGTACGCGTCGAATCACTGGTGCCTGCTGGCTGTGAAGAAGGTTCTGTAGATCATTTCTTTGAAAATGGTGAAGAGCTTAACGAACAGATGGTACAGCGTCTGGAAGCGGCGAACGAGATGGGACTGGTACTACGCTATGTGGCGCGTTTTGAGGCCAACGGTAAAGCGCGTGTGGGCGTTGAGGCGGTGCGTCCTGAACATCCGCTGGCAGCACTGCTGCCGTGCGATAACGTCTTCGCAATAGAAAGCCGCTGGTATCGTGATAACCCACTGGTGATCCGTGGACCGGGTGCGGGGCGCGATGTGACCGCTGGCGCAATTCAGTCCGACATCAACCGTCTGGCTAAGCTGCTGTAATACCTAAAGTTCCCTCTCTCACCGGGAGAGGGAATTACCCTCATCATGAATTTTCCTCATATTCCCTGAGCAAACCTCACCTTTATTGTTGATTATTTCTGTTGACGTCCCTCCGCTTTTCCGTCATTTTTACATCTGGACGTCTAAACGTATAGAAGTTCACAACACAACAAACAACGACACGCGAAAGATAGAGGTACGGTATGAGCTTTTTTCACGCCAACCAGCGGGAAGCCCTGAATCAGAGCCTGGCCGAAGTAAACGGCCAGATTAACGTCTCTTTTGAATTTTTCCCGCCGCGCACCAGTGAAATGGAGCAAACCCTGTGGAGCTCTATCGATCGTCTCAGCAGCCTGAAACCGAAGTTTGTCTCTGTAACCTACGGTGCAAACTCCGGCGAGCGTGACCGTACGCACAGCATCATTAAAGGCATTAAAGATCGTACCGGTCTGGAAGCGGCCCCACATCTCACCTGCATCGACGCAACCCGTGAAGAATTGCGTGCTATCGCCCAGGATTACTGGAACAACGGCATTCGTCATATTGTTGCCCTGCGCGGTGACCTGCCGCCGGGTAGCGGTAAGCCGGAAATGTATGCTGCCGACCTGGTCGTGCTGCTGAAAGACGTGGCCGATTTTGATATCTCCGTTGCTGCTTATCCTGAAGTTCACCCGGAAGCGAAAAGCGCCCAGGCCGATCTGCTTAACCTGAAGCGTAAAGTGGAGGCGGGTGCAAACCGCGCGATTACCCAGTTCTTCTTTGATGTGGAAAGTTACCTGCGCTTCCGCGACCGTTGTGTTTCAGCGGGCATCGACGTTGAAATTATCCCGGGTATTCTGCCGGTCTCTAACTTCAAACAGGCGAAGAAATTTGCTGACATGACGAATGTGCGTATTCCGCTTTGGATGTCTAAAATGTACGAAGGGCTGGACGATGACCCGGAAACACGCAAGCTGGTGGGCGCAAATATCGCGATGGACATGGTGAAGATTTTAAGTCGTGAAGGGGTGAAGGATTTCCACTTCTACACGCTGAACCGTGCGGAGATGAGTTACGCCATATGCCACACGCTCGGTGTTAGACCAGGCGTGTAACAAAAAAGCCCTCTTCGGAGGGTTTTTTGATTTATAAGGGTTTTATTTTCCTGTCATATCGGCAATTCTGCCAAAGACGTACAAAAGTCATAAATTTTCAAAGTGTAATTAAACGGAATTAACTATCGAATCTGTGGGTTATCCCAACTGTACCTTATCAATAAGGGCGTATATCGTAACGGTAACACTGTAAAAGGGAGCATAGCGATGAGCACGTCAGACGATACCAATAAAGTCGGCAAATGCCCGTTCCATCAGGGCGGTCACGATCAGAGCGCGGGGGCAGGTACCAGCAGCCGTGACTGGTGGCCAAAACAACTCCGTGTCGACCTTCTTAACCAACATTCCAACCGTTCGAACCCTCTGGGTGAAGACTTCGACTACCGCAAAGAATTCAGCAAACTTGATTATTCCGCGCTTAAAGGCGACCTCAAAGCACTTTTAACCGACTCTCAACCGTGGTGGCCAGCCGACTGGGGCAGCTATGCCGGTCTGTTTATTCGTATGGCCTGGCACGGTGCAGGCACCTATCGCTCCGTTGACGGGCGCGGTGGCGCAGGACGCGGTCAACAGCGCTTTGCGCCGCTGAACTCCTGGCCTGATAACGTCAGCCTGGATAAAGCACGTCGCCTGCTGTGGCCAATTAAGCAAAAATACGGGCAAAAAATCTCCTGGGCTGACCTGTTTATCCTTGCAGGTAACGTGGCGCTGGAAAACTCGGGCTTCCGCACCTTTGGTTTTGGTGCCGGGCGTGAAGACGTCTGGGAACCGGATATGGACGTTAACTGGGGCGATGAAACGACCTGGCTGAAGCACCGCGATCCGGAAGAGCTGGCGAAGCGTCCACTGGCCGCAACCGAAATGGGCCTGATTTACGTTAACCCGGAAGGGCCAAATGCCAGCGGCGAACCGCTGTCAGCGGCAGCGGCGATCCGCGCCACTTTCGGTAACATGGGTATGGATGACGAGGAGACCGTCGCGTTGATTGCGGGGGGGCATACTCTCGGTAAAACCCACGGCGCAGGTGAAGCGACCCATGTAGGTGCTGATCCGGAAGCCGCACCGATTGAGGCGCAGGGTCTTGGCTGGCATAGCACGCACGGCTCTGGCGTTGGCGAAGATGCCATTACCTCTGGTTTGGAAGTCATCTGGTCACAAACCCCGACCCAGTGGAGCAACTATTTCTTCGAGAACCTGTTCAAATATGAGTGGGTGCAGACACGTAGCCCGGCGGGTGCCATTCAGTTTGAAGCCGTAAATGCGCCGGACATTATGCCTGATCCGTTCGACCCGTCGAAAAAACGCAAACCAACCATGCTGGTCACCGACCTGACGCTGCGTTTTGACCCGGAATTCGAGAAAATTTCCCGTCGTTTCCTGAACGATCCGCAGGCCTTCAACGAAGCCTTCGCACGTGCATGGTTCAAACTGACCCACCGTGATATGGGGCCAAAAGCGCGGTACATTGGTCCGGAAGTGCCGAAAGAAGATCTGATTTGGCAGGATCCGCTGCCACAGGCGGTGTTCAACCCTTCGAAAGAAGATATTGAAAGTCTGAAAGCGGAAATTGCGGCATCGGGTCTCTCCGTAAGCGAACTGGTTTCTGTTGCCTGGGCGTCTGCTTCAACCTTCCGCGGCGGCGATAAGCGTGGCGGTGCGAACGGCGCACGTCTGGCGCTGGCACCTCAGCGTGACTGGGATGTGAACGCCGCAGCGGTTCGTGCACTTCCTGCTCTGGAAGCTATTCAGCGCACCACCAACAAAGCTTCCCTGGCAGATATCATTGTGCTGGCGGGTGTAGTGGGTGTTGAGCAGGCTGCGAAAGCGGCAGGCGTTTACGTCACCGTACCGTTCACGCCGGGCCGTGTGGATGCTCGTCAGGATCAAACGGATATCGAGATGTTTAACCTGCTCGAACCTATTGCCGATGGCTTCCGCAACTACCGTGCACAGGTTAATGCCTCGACCACGGAATCACTGCTGATTGATAAGGCCCAGCAGCTGACGTTGACCGCGCCTGAGTTGACGGTGTTGATCGGCGGCCTGCGCGTACTGGGGGCAAACTTTGATGGCGGCAAGAATGGCGTGTTCACTGACCGTGAGGGCGTGCTGAGTAATGACTTCTTCGTCAATCTGCTGGATATGAATACCCAGTGGAAAGCGACCGATGAGTCAAACGAACTCTTTGCCGGTAGCGACCGCACCAGCGGTGAAGTGAAATATACTGCGACCCGCGCTGACCTGGTCTTCGGCTCTAATGCCGTCCTGCGCGCGCTGGCAGAAGTTTATGCGAGCAGCGATGCCAGCGAGAAGTTTGTCCGTGACTTCGTTGCAGCATGGGCGAAAGTGATGGATTTGGATCGTTTCGACCTGCAGTAATAAAAATCCCCGCTTCGGCGGGGATTTTTTTAACACCATGTGGGCTGCGACTATTCCCATTCCTGTAAGAAGCGCTATATCAAAACTGGATTTGTATGTGGCGATTTATCACCTGTTTTCGGGTGAACTAACCTGCGATGTTCTGATGAATTTTAAGGATAAAAATCCATGAAAGTTAGCGATAAAGCACTGCTGGAGTCCGGCTTCAGTCATACAGAACTCCAGAGAATTAAAAGAAATGTAGAGAATTTCGGGGGAACTCTTGATGAAGTAATTCAGGATTTAGCAAAACGATTTAATGTAGCTAAGTGGATAACTATTGTTGCTTCCGTAATCCTGATTTTAGCATCTGTTTTTTCGACAAAAAATAACACACTCTCTCTGGCTTTTTCGTTGATTGTAGGATTACCTTTTATCTGGTATTTGACTTCCGCCAAACTCGCATTTAAAGCCTGGCGGTATAAACAGTATGCTTCCAGGATTGAGGGCGATCAGTGATTGTCATCAGATCAAAAATAACTTTAGCCTTCACTCCGTATCCAACTATTTTCATAGTTAGTTTTGGTCGACTTAATGTACTGACTTTTCTGTAATAATCGACCGGTATATAGCGAAATAGTCTCCATGTTCCAGGCTTCCAGATTGATCATCGTGTCAGCCCACTGACGACGACTCTGACCGGGAAAGAGAGCAATATCCATTACATCTTCCATTGCTCCTTCAGTGACGATCTCCAGACGAGGAAAATCGACCTGAAAGGCAAGTTCGGGTGCAGAGGAGGCTGGATTTGCAAAATGCACCTGACGTAGCGACAACGTGCCGTTTATCAGGTCAGTCAGGATGTGGGGGATATCATGGTGCATGATGTGAATACCGAGGTATTGCCCGGCAAGCGCAGCGCTGCCGGGCATAAAGCATTAGCCGGTGTTACGCATACCTGCCGCAACGCCTGCAATCGTCACCATCAGCGCCTGTTCAACGCGTGGATCCGGCTCTTTACCTTCTTCTTCCGCCAGACGCGAGCGGTGCAACAATTCTGCCTGCAGGACGTTCAACGGGTCGGTATAGATGTTACGCAGCTGAATAGACTCGGCAATCCACGGCAGGTCTGCCATGAGGTGTGAGTCGTTGGCGATATCCAGCACCACTTTGATGTCGCCTTCCAGCAGCTCGCGCAGCTCTTTACCCAATGCCCACAGCTCAGGTTTCACCAGACGCTGATCGTAGTATTCCGCCAGCCACAGGTCAGCTTTCGAGAAGACCATCTCCAGCATACCCAGACGGGTTGAGAAGAATGGCCAGTCGCGACACATAGCTTCCAGCTCGCTCTGTTTGCCATCTTCTACCACTTTCTGCAGCGCGGCACCGGCACCCAGCCAGGCTGGCAGCATTAAACGGTTCTGCGTCCAGGCGAAGATCCACGGGATAGCACGCAGAGATTCTACGCCACCGGTTGGGCGACGCTTAGCAGGACGTGAGCCCAGCGGCAGTTTACCCAGCTCCTGCTCAGGCGTCGCTGAACGGAAGTAAGGTACGAAGTCTTTGTTTTCACGCACGTAGCCACGGTACAGATCGCAGGAGATATCTGACAGCTCGTCCATAATATGACACCAGGACGCTTTTGGCTCCGGCGGTGGCAGCAGGTTCGCTTCCAGAATCGCGCTGGTATAAAGCGACAGACTGCTGACGGTCACTTCTGGCAGGCCGTACTTGAAGCGGATCATCTCGCCCTGTTCGGTTACGCGCAGACCGCCTTTCAGACTTCCCGGTGGTTGTGACAGCAGTGCGGCATGAGCCGGTGCACCGCCACGGCCAATCGAACCACCACGCCCGTGGAACAGGGTCAGTTCAATACCGGCTTTCTCGCAGGTTTTAATCAGAGCATCTTGCGCCTGGTACTGGGCCCAGGATGCCGCCATCACACCCGCATCTTTTGCGGAGTCGGAATAGCCAATCATGACCATCTGTTTGCCCTGAATAAAGCCACGATACCAGTCGATGTTCAGCAACTGGGTCATGACATCATTGGCATTGTTCAGGTCATCGAGGGTTTCAAACAGCGGCGCGACCGGCAGGGCGTAGTCGATACCCGCTTCTTTCAGCAGGAGATGAACGGCCAGCACGTCGGATGGCGTTTTCGCCATGGAGATCACATAGGCCGCCACCGATCCTTTCGGCGCATCAACGATCGCTTTGCAGGTGTTGAGTACTTCGCGGGTGTCGTTGCTTGGCTCCCAGTTGCGAGGCAGCAGAGGACGTTTGGAGTTCAGTTCGCGGATCAGGAAGGCCTGCTTGTCGGCTTCGGACCAGCTTTCATAATCGCCGATGCCGAGATAGCGGGTCAGTTCACCCAGGGCTTCAGTATGACGGGTGCTCTCCTGACGCACATCGATACGCACCAGCGGCACGCCAAAACACTTCACGCGGCGCAGGGTGTCAAGCAACTCACCGTTGGCGATGATGCCCATCCCACAGGCCTGCAGAGATTTATAACAGGCGTACAGAGGTTCCCAGAGCTGTTCGTTCTGGCTCAGAAGACCTTCTGGTTTTGGCAGACGCTGGCCTTTAAGACGTGCTTCCAGCCAGGCCTGAGTAGCCATCAGCTGACTGCGCAGTTTTTTCATCAGGAAACGATACGGCTCGCTGGCACCTTCTTCACCAGCCAGCTCGCGCAGCTCCGGTGTTGCTTCAACCATCGACAGTTCGGAAATCAGCACCTGAATGTCTTTCAGGAACAGGTCGGTGGCCTTCCAGCGGCTCAGCAGCAGGACATGACGGGTGATCTCTGCGGTAACGTTCGGGTTGCCATCGCGGTCGCCGCCCATCCAGGAGGTGAAGCGCACTGGCACAAAATCCACCGGCAGGCGGTAGCCCAGGTTCTCTTCCAGCTGTTCGTTCAGTTCGCGCAGGTAGTTCGGAACCCCTTCCCACAGGCTGTTTTCTACCACCGCAAAGCCCCATTTGGCTTCGTCAACCGGGCTTGGGCGATGCTTACGAATTTCATCGGTGTGCCAGGATTGGGCAATCAGCTGGCGCAGGCGGCGCATCAGCTGGTTGCGTTCGTAGTCAGCGATGTCTTTGTTATCCAACTGCTTCAGGCAGTTGTTCACTTCCACCATTTTGTGGATCAGGGTACGACGGGTGATTTCGGTTGGGTGAGCAGTCAGTACCAGCTCCAGCGAAAGGGACTCCACCGCTTTTTTGATGGTGTCTTCGTTGAGGCCTGGCTGATCTTTAAGTTTACGAAGCGTACGGGCAATGACTTCCGGGTTGCTGGCAGCTTCACCATTTGGCGAAATGCTGTGGTATTGCTCAGCGGTATTTGCCAGGTTCAGGAACTGGCTGAATGCGCGTGCAACGGGTAACAGCTCATCGTTAGAGAGGTTCTGCAACGTGGTTAGCAGCTCCTGACGATTGGCCTCATTACCTGCACGAGAAGATTTCGATAGCTTGCGGATGGTTTCAACGCGGTCGAGGATGTTCTCCCCCAACGCATCTTTGATGGTATCTCCAAGCACTTTGCCGAGCATACTGACATTACTACGCAACGCGGAATATTGTTCGTTCATAAAAACCCAGTCACCCCATCATTTTTGTTTATGCCCAGTCGAAAATCTTCTGAACATTATTTTGTCATCTCCCTTTATAAAGCCACGTAAAACCCCCGTCGTCAATTGCTGCGAAAACGGTTCAGCAAACGAATAAATGTGGGCAATTTACGAAATTTAATTCGCTTCGCATCAGATAAGTGATGCTTATGGGAATGTGACAGAGATCGCGAGATTTTCCCCTCTCAGATGAGAGGGGAAGCGTCATTAATGCCAGCAGAAGTGATGAACAACCTGGGTAATCAATTCGCGGGTTGGTTTGATAAAGCGGGTTTCCAGATACTCATCCGGCTGGTGGGCCTGGTTGATGGAGCCAGGACCAAGGACCAGCGTCGGGCAGAGCGTTTGAATAAACGGTGCTTCGGTGCAGTAGTTCACCACATCGGTTTTCTCGCCGAGAAGTTTTTCCACCACTTCGACCAACTGGTGATCCGGCGGGCACTCGTAGCCTGGGATTGGTGGATGTAGCTCGGAAACTGTCAGGCGACCAGGCCAGCGTTCACTCACCGGTGCCAGGGCTTCTGTCAGCAACCCGTTCAGATCGCTCAGCGTCATGCCTGGCAGCGGGCGGATATCCATATGCAGCTCGCAGCAGGCGCAGATACGGTTCGAGGCATCGCCGCCGTGCAGGCTGCCGAGGTTCAGCGTCGGGTAAGGAACAGTGAACGAATCATGGTGATAGCGCTCTTTCAGGGAATCACGCAGCTGCATGATGTGGCCGATGGCATCATGCATCAGCTCAATGGCGTTCACGCCGCGCGCCGGATCGCTGGAGTGCCCGGACTGGCCCAGCACACGTACCGCCGTCGAGATATGGCCTTTGTGCGCACGAATCGGTTGCAGAGATGTTGGTTCGCCGATAATGGCGCAATCCGGGCGAATCGCCGTATTTTCTGAGAAGTAGCGTGCGCCTGCCATGCTGGTTTCTTCATCGGCAGTCGCCAGAATGTAGAGTGGTTTCTTCAGTTTTGTCACGTCGACGTCACGCAGCGCGTCGAGGATAAAGGCAAAGAAGCCTTTCATATCGGCAGTGCCCAGACCGTAAAGTTTGTTGTCGTGCTCGGTCAGGGTGAAGGGATCGCGGGTCCAGCGGCCATCGTCAAATGGCACGGTATCGGTATGTCCGGCCAGCAACAAGCCGCCTGCGCCGGTTCCGGTGCTGGCGAGCAGGTTAAATTTATGGCGTGTACCGGGGACAGGCTGAACCTCAACGTTAAACCCAAGATCGCTAAACCAACCCGCCAGCAGATTGATTAAAGACTCATTGCTCTGATCCAATGCTTCTTCGGTTGCACTGATGGACGGTGTGGCGATCAGGGCGCGGTAGATCTCGATAAATGGCGGTAAGTTCATTTTCATTGTTGACACACCTTAGGTCGTGATAGTATCAATATTCATGCAATAAATGTGAATAAAAATACATTAACGTTGAGCATAAAGGAACCCGATGTTGAATACGCTGATTGTAGGCGCTAGCGGTTATGCGGGCGCAGAGCTTGTAAGCTACGTGAATCGCCATCCACATATGACCATAACCGCTTTGACCGTGTCAGCGCAAAGCAATGATGCAGGAAAGTTAATTTCTGATTTGCATCCGCAACTTAAGGGCATTGTTGATCTGCCGTTGCAGCCAATGTCTGACATCAGTGAGTTCACCGACGGTGTCGACGTGGTGTTTTTGGCCACTGCGCACGAAGTCAGCCACGACCTGGCACCGCAATTTCTGGCGGCCGGTTGTGTGGTGTTCGACCTCTCTGGCGCGTTTCGTGTTAACGATGGCGCGTTCTATGAAAAATATTACGGTTTCACCCATCAGCACCCGGATCTGCTTGAAAAAGCGGTATACGGCCTGGCGGAGTGGAGCGCAGACAAACTGAAAGAAGCGGATCTGATTGCTGTACCGGGTTGCTACCCGACGGCGGCGCAGCTTTCACTTAAGCCATTGATCGACGCAGGTTTGCTGGATCTGAATCAGTGGCCGGTGATCAACGCCACCAGTGGCGTGAGCGGTGCCGGGCGCAAGGCCGCTATCTCCAACAGTTTCTGCGAAGTGAGCCTTCAGCCGTATGGCGTGTTTAACCACCGTCATCACCCTGAAATTACCACCCATCTGGGCGCGGAGGTGATTTTCACCCCGCACCTGGGCAGCTTCCCGCGTGGGATCCTCGAAACCATTACCTGCCGCCTGAAACCGGGTGTGACCAAAGAACAGGTGAACGAGGTATTTACTCAGGCATACGCGGATAAACCACTGGTGCGTTTGTACGATAAAGGCGTGCCGGCGCTGAAAAACGTGGTCGGTCTGCCGTTCTGCGATATCGGCTTTGCTGTGCAGGGCGAACACCTGATTGTGGTCGCCGCAGAAGATAACTTACTCAAAGGCGCTGCCGCTCAGGCCATGCAGTGCGCAAATATTCGTTTCGGCTTCCCTGAAACGCAGTCTCTTATTTAAGGTGTGATGATGAACCCATTAATTATCAAACTCGGTGGTGTACTGCTGGACAGCGAAGAAGCGCTGGAGCGTCTTTTTACCGCGCTGGTTAACTATCGCGAATCTCACCAACGTCCGCTGGTGATTGTTCACGGTGGCGGTTGCGTGGTGGATGAGCTGATGAAAGGACTCAATCTGCCGGTGAAAAAGAAAAATGGTCTGCGCGTCACGCCTGCCGATCAGATTGACATCATCACCGGTGCGCTAGCGGGGACGGCGAACAAAACGCTACTGGCATGGGCGAAGAAACACCATATTGCTTCCGTAGGCCTCTACCTGGGCGATGGCGATAGCGTAAAAGTGACTCAGCTCGATGAAGAGCTCGGCCATGTTGGACTGGCACAGCCAGGTTCGCCCAAGCTGATTAACACACTGCTGGATGGTGGTTTCCTGCCGGTGGTCAGTTCTATCGGTGTCACCGAAGAGGGTGAGCTGATGAACGTGAATGCGGACCAGGCGGCAACGGCACTGGCGGCAACGCTGGGCGCAGACCTGATCCTGCTTTCCGACGTGAGCGGTATTCTGGACGGCAAAGGTCAGCGCATTGCGGAAATGACGGCGGCGAAAGCCGAGCAGCTGATTGCGCAGGGCATTATTACCGACGGCATGATCGTCAAAGTGAACGCTGCACTGGATGCCGCGCGCACGCTCGGTCGCCCGGTAGATATCGCGTCCTGGCGTCACGCGGAGCAACTCCCGGCGCTGTTTAACGGCACGCCGATTGGCACGCGTATTTTAGCGTAAGTTTTTATTGAATGACCGTAGGCCGGGTAAGCGCAGCGCCACCCGGCGGAACTAACGAATAAAGGAACGATGTTATGGCACTTTGGGGTGGGCGTTTTACACAGGCAGCGGATCAGCGGTTCAAACAGTTCAACGACTCTTTGCGCTTCGACTACCGCCTGGCCGAACAGGATATTGTCGGCTCTGTGGCCTGGTCCAAAGCGCTGGTGACAGTTGGCGTACTGACCGCAGAGGAACAGCAGCAGCTGGAAGAGGCACTGAATAATCTGCTGGAAGAAGTGCGCCTGAACCCGGAGCAAATCCTCCAGAGCGACGCCGAAGATATTCACAGTTGGGTGGAAGGGAAGCTCATCGACAAAGTTGGCCAACTGGGTAAGAAGCTGCATACCGGCCGTAGCCGTAACGACCAGGTCGCAACTGATCTGAAGCTGTGGTGTAAAGATACCGTTGGCGAACTGCTGGCGGCAAACCGTCAGTTACAGAGTGCGCTGGTGGAAACCGCGCAGAACAACCAGGACGCGGTCATGCCGGGTTACACCCACCTGCAACGTGCCCAGCCAGTGACGTTTGCTCACTGGTGCCTGGCCTATGTTGAGATGCTGGCGCGTGATGAAAGCCGTCTTCAGGATACCCTGAAACGTCTGGACGTCAGCCCGCTGGGCAGCGGCGCGCTGGCCGGTACGGCTTACGAAATTGACCGTGAACAGCTGGCAGGCTGGCTGGGCTTTGCCTCTGCCACCCGTAACAGCCTGGACAGCGTGTCTGACCGTGACCATGTGCTGGAACTGCTCTCAAATGCTTCAATCGGCATGGTCCACCTGTCGCGTTTCGCAGAAGACCTGATCTTCTTCAACTCCGGTGAGGCCGGGTTTGTCGAGTTGTCTGACCGTGTGACTTCAGGTTCTTCCCTGATGCCGCAGAAGAAAAACCCGGATGCGCTGGAGCTTATCCGCGGTAAGTGTGGCCGTGTTCAGGGCGCACTGACTGGCATGATGATGACCCTGAAAGGGCTGCCGCTGGCGTATAACAAAGATATGCAGGAAGACAAAGAAGGGCTGTTCGACGCGCTCGACACCTGGCTGGACTGCCTGCACATGGGCGCACTGGTGCTGGATGGTATTCAGGTGAAACGCCCGCGTTGCCAGGAAGCGGCGCAGCAGGGGTATGCAAACTCCACTGAGCTGGCGGATTACCTCGTCGCGAAAGGCGTACCGTTCCGTGAAGCGCACCATATTGTTGGCGAAGCGGTAGTGGAAGCGATTCGCCAGGGTAAACCGCTGGAAGACCTGGCGCTTGCCGAGCTGCAGAAGTTCAGCGCGGTTATCGGGGATGATGTTTATCCGATTCTGGCGTTGCAGTCTTGCCTGGATAAGCGTGCGGCGAAAGGCGGCGTGTCACCTAAGCAGGTCGCGCAGGCGATTGCGGATGCGAAAAACCGGTTAGTTTAAACTGTGCGGGCGGGTGCCCTCACCCACGGCCCTCTCCCACAGGGAGAGGGAGAAAAACGGAGCCTGGCTTAACGCCAGGCTTTTTTACGCAAAAAAAAAGCGGACCACGGGGTCCGCAAAAGTTCACGTTGGCTTTAGTTGTTCGAGTTTTGAGAGAAACTCGCTGACGGAGCGGGGACGTCAAGGGTCAAACACGTACCGCCTCGTCTATGTGGTGTATTATTCAACAGAATGCTTGATAGGGATAATCGTTCGTTGCTATGCTATCTATCGCCATGAACTATCGTGGCGACGGAGGATGAATAATGAATATTCGTGATCTTGAATACCTGGTAGCGTTAGCCGAGCACCGTCATTTTCGCCGCGCGGCAGATTCCTGCCACGTCAGCCAGCCTACGCTGAGCGGTCAGATCCGCAAGCTGGAGGATGAGCTGGGGGTGATGCTGCTGGAGCGCACCAGTCGTAAGGTACTGTTCACCCAGGCCGGTCTGCTGCTGGTTGATCAGGCGCGCACTGTGCTGCGCGAGGTCAAAGTGCTCAAGGAAATGGCAAGCCAGCAGGGGGAAACAATGTCCGGCCCACTGCATATTGGCCTGATCCCAACCGTTGGCCCGTACCTGTTGCCGCACATCATTCCGATGCTGCACCAGACGTTCCCGAAACTTGAAATGTACCTGCATGAAGCGCAGACCCATCAACTGCTGGCGCAGTTAGATAGCGGCAAACTCGACTGCGCCATTCTGGCGCTGGTGAAAGAGAGTGAAGCCTTTATTGAGGTGCCGCTGTTTGACGAGCCGATGATGCTGGCGATCTATCAAGATCACCCGTGGGCGAACCGCGATCGTGTGCCGATGGCCGATCTGGCCGGCGAAAAACTGCTGATGCTGGAAGATGGCCACTGTCTGCGCGATCAGGCGATGGGTTTTTGCTTTGAAGCGGGTGCTGATGAAGATACCCATTTCCGCGCAACCAGCCTGGAAACGCTGCGTAATATGGTGGCTGCGGGAAGTGGTATTACACTGCTGCCTGCGCTGGCCGTACCGCGAGAACGCACGCGAGATGGCGTGGTGTACCTGCCGTGCATTAAGCCAGAGCCACGCCGTACGATTGGCCTGGTTTATCGCCCTGGTTCGCCGCTGCGCAGCCGCTATGAGCAGCTGGCAGAGGCCATCCGGAGTTCAATGGATGGCCACTTTGACAGCGCGTTAAAACAGGCGGTTCAGACCGTTTAGTGCCGCTACCCGATAGGCTTCTGCCATGGTCGGGTAGTTAAAGGTGGTGTTAACGAAGTACTCGATGGTGTTACCACCCCCTTTTTGCTCCATTATCGCCTGGCCGATATGAATGATTTCCGCCGCGCGTTCACCAAAGCAGTGAATACCGAGGATCTCTTTCGTCTCGCGATGGAACAAAATCTTCAGCGTTCCCACACTCATCCCCACGATTTGCGCGCGCGCCAGATGTTTAAACTGCGCACGACCCACCTCGTAAGGCACTTTCATGGCCGTCAGTTGCTGTTCGGTTTTCCCGACTGAGCTAATTTCCGGGATGGTGTAAATCCCTGTCGGAATATCTTCAATCAGATGCGCCGTTGCTTCGCCTTTCACCAGCGCCTGAGCCGCAATGCGTCCCTGGTCGTAGGCTGCTGACGCGAGACTTGGATAGCCAATAACATCACCGACTGCATAAACGTGCGGCAGGGCGGTCTGGTACATACTGTTGACCTTCAACTGACCACGGCTGTCGGTTTCCAGACCAATGTTTTCCAGCGCCAGTGAATCGGTGTTACCGGTACGGCCGTTGGCATACAGCAGGCAGTCGGCTTTGAGCTTCTTGCCAGATTTCAGGTGCATGATCACACCGTCATCGCAGCCTTCGATTTTCTCATACTCTTCGTTGTGGCGAATGACGACACCACTGTTCCAGAAGTGATATGAGAGGGAATCTGACATCTCCTGGTCGAGGAAAGCCAGCAGGCGATCGCGGGTGTTGATCAGGTCAACTTTGACCTCCATGCCCCGGAAGATCGACGCATATTCACAGCCAATCACCCCTGCGCCGTAGATAATCACGTGGCGTGGTTCGTGGTGCAGGCTGAGGATGGAGTCGCTGTCATAAATACGTGGGTGCGAGAAGTCGACGTCGGCCGGATGGTACGGGCGCGAGCCGCAAGCAATAACGAATTTTTCAGCGGTAATGGTTTCAACCGAACCGTCGTGGCATTCGAGTGCCAGGGTGTGCTCATCAACAAAATGCGCGTTGCCCTGCAAAATTTCACAGTGGTTACGCTCATAAAACCCCTGACGCATACGTGTCTGCTGGTTAATGACGGTATCCGCATGATTCAGGATGTCGGCAAATGATGAACGAAGAAGTCGGGAGTGGTCGCTGTAGAGAGGGTTCTGGTTAAATTCAATAATGCGGCTAACGGCGTGGCGAAGGGCTTTCGAAGGGATGGTGCCCCAGTGGGTGCAACCGCCGCCAACATTATGGTAGCGCTCAATGACCGCTACTCTGGCTCCCTGTTTCACCAGACCCATAGCAGCACCTTCGCCGCCGGGGCCGGAACCAATAACTATTGCGTCGTAATCGTAGGAATGTGGCATGGCAAGGCTTACCTGTTCTTATACATAAAAGCAACAGAATCATAACATCATTGCCAGAGTAACCCAATTATCGTTGTGCTTTTTTCGGGCAGTGGAGCACAAACCGCGCGTAAACAATCATTCACAAAGCCAGGCAAACAGATTAATTTTATTCTCTGGTATAGTGCCATTAGGCCTTTGGAAGGATTCAACTATCGTGATGGGCGTAAGAGCACAACAAAAAGAGAAAACCCGGCGTTCGCTGGTGGAAGCCGCATTCAGTCAACTGAGTGCCGAGCGTAGTTTTGCCAGTTTGAGCCTGCGTGAAGTTGCGCGCGAGGCCGGGATTGCGCCAACGTCCTTCTATCGTCACTTCCGTGATGTGGATGAACTGGGTCTGACCATGGTCGACGAAAGTGGTCTAATGCTTCGCCAGCTCATGCGCCAGGCGCGTCAGCGTATCGCAAAAGGTGGCAGCGTGATCCGCACCTCCGTGTCGACCTTTATGGAATTTATCGGCAATAACCCCAACGCGTTTCGTCTGCTTCTGCGCGAGCGTTCCGGAACCTCTGCGGCGTTTCGTGCTGCCGTCGCGCGTGAAATTCAGCATTTCATCGCGGAACTTGCCGACTATCTTGAACTCGAAAACCATATGCCGCGTGCGTTTACTGAAGCACAGGCTGAGGCGATGGTGACGATTGTGTTCAGCGCGGGTGCCGAAGCGCTGGATATAAGCATTGAACAACGCAAGCAGCTCGAAGAGCGACTGGTATTACAGCTGCGCATGATTTCTAAAGGTGCGTACTACTGGTATCGCCGTGAACAAGAGAAACTGGCACATCAAACCGAAGAGTGAAGGTGAGTAATGAAACAGTCAGGTCAGGATAAAGGGACGCTGTTGCTGGCATTGATCGCTGGCTTATCCATTAATGGTACGTTTGCCGCTATTTTTAGCTCAATCGTGCCCTTTTCGATTTTCCCGCTAATTGCACTGGTGCTGACGGTTTACTGTCTGCATCAACGTTACCTGAACCGCACTATGCCGGTCGGGTTACCGGGGTTGGCTGCCGCCTGCTTTATTCTGGGTGTGTTGCTGTATAGCACGGTAGTGCGTGCCGAGTATCCGGATATCGGCTCTAACTTCTTCCCTGCGGTACTGTCTGTGGCGCTGGTGTTCTGGATTGGCTCGCGCATGCGTAGCCGTAAGAGCCAGTTACCAGAGTAATAGGTTTTGTCATTGTAGGCCGGATAAGCGAAGCGCCATCCGGCTTTTTTGGCAGGTGGCACTTCGCTTACCTGCCCTACAAGGCCCACATTACTTTGCCGTGAGCAGTACACCGCACTCCATATGGTGCGTATACGGGAATTGATCGAACAGCGCCAGACGTTCAACCTTGTGCGTCTGGCCTAATGTTTCGAGGTTCTTGCACAGCGTCTCCGGATTACAGGAGATGTACAAAATACGCGAGTACGCCTGCACCATCTTCTCGGTTTCGCTGTCCAGGCCACTGCGCGGCGGATCGACAAAAATCGTCTCACACTGGTAACTCTTCAGGTCGATACCCTGTAATCGATTGAACTCACGTACGCCGTTCATCGCCTGCGTAAACTCTTCTGCGGCCATACGAATGATCTGCACGTTGTCGATATGATTGGCCGCGATGTTGTACTGTGCAGCCGCAACCGATGGTTTGGCGATTTCTGTGGCCAGCACGCGTTCGAAATTTCGCGCCAGCGCCAGCGAGAAGTTGCCGTTACCGCAGTACAGCTCAAGCAGATCGCCCGTCGACCCTTCCGTCGCCTTCAGCGCCCATTCCAGCATCTGCACGTTCATCGCAGCGTTCGGCTGGGTGAAGCTGTTCTCGACCTGACGATACACCATCTCTTTACCTGCCACCGGCAGACGCTCGTCGATGTAATCCTGATCCAGCATGATTTTGGTTTTGGTGGCACGGCCAATCAGATGAACATTGATGTTCTGCGCGCGCAGTGCATCGCGCAGGGCTTCTGCCTGCTCACGCCACTCGTCATTCAGCGCTTTGTGATAAAGCAGAGAGACAATCGCCTGGTTACTTTGGGTAGTCAGGTAGTCAATCTGGAACAGCTTATTGCGCAGCACAGGGTTGGTGCGCACACCGTCCATAATGAGGGTCATGAGCTGGTTAATCAGCTCGCTTGCCGCCGGAAAACTGTCTACGCGGATACGGGATTTTGTCTGCTGATCAAAAATGATGTGGTACAGGTCGTCACCGTCGTGCCAGATGCGGAATTCAGCGCGCATGCGGTAGTGGCTGACAGGAGAGCGGAACACCTCGGGAACGGGCGCGTTGAAAGGCGTCATCATACTTTGCAGGCGGACAACTTTCTCTGCCAGCTGCGCGTCGTACTGTTCTGTCGGGAGGTGTTCTGGGGTCATGATGCGTCCTGAGTGATAAAGAATTACGCGGGGATTGTAGGCATTGTTCAGGGGATGTCCAGATTTAATGGCTAATAGCTATCTGGACATCTATACGTGTCTAATTGTAGCATTCTGTTTCCGGTCTCCTGAGAGTGAAAAGGGAATCCAGTGTAAATCTGGAGCTGACGCGCAGCGGTAAAGACTGGCGGGATGAGAGTTGTAGACACTGTGAAAATGGGAAGTCTTCATCCTTATAAAGCCACCTAGCCCGAAGACCTGCCGGGATCACGTCGCATTTGGTTTCATTATCGCGTGCTATAGATGAGGCCTGCGGCATCCTTCTTATATTGTGGATGCTTTAACAATGATTAAAAAAGTATCGCTGCTGACGGCGTTGTCCGTCACGGCATTTTCGGGCTGGGCGCAGGATAGCGAAGACTCGTTGGTGGTGACTGCAAACCGTTTTGAACAACCGGCAAAAACCGTTCTGGCTCCGACATCTGTTGTGACGCGTGAAGATATTGAACGCTGGCAGGCAAAGAGTGTGGTGGAAATCATGTCACGTCTGCCTGGCGTGGATATCGCGCAAAGCGGTGGAATGGGCACGAACTCTTCGACTTTTATTCGCGGAACTGAATCTCGCCATGTGCTGGTGCTGATTGACGGTATTCCTTTGAATAACGCCGGGATCAGCAACGTTCCTGACCTGAGCCAGATCCCGACTTCCCTGATTCAGCGCATTGAATACATTCGTGGCCCACGTTCGGCCCTGTATGGCTCCGACGCGATTGGCGGTGTGATCAACATCATTACCGGGCGCGATAAACCGGGCGCGGAAATATCTGCGGGTGTGGGGTCTAAGGGTTACCAAACCTATGATGGCTCTTTCCAGCAGGTTCTTGATAAAACCAAAATCACCATGGCGGGTAACTACACCTATACCCGTGGTTTTGATATTGCTGCGAACGATGTCCCGCGCCAGCCGGATCGTGATGGCTTTATGAGTAAGTCGTTATACGGCTCTGTGGAACAGCAGATCACCGATAGCGTGAGCGGCTTCTTCCGTGGTTTTGGTTATGACAACCGCACGGCGTATGACGGTTACGATACTTACAATGATGATTACACGGCGATACTCGGCACCCCGGACACGCGTCAACTGTATAGCCAGAACTGGGATACCGGTCTGCGCTTTAGCCAGGGAATTTATCAATCTCAACTGGTGGCAGGCTATGGTCGCAGCAAAGACCTGAACTATGATCCGAGCAAAGGTCGCTATGCAGCCTCTTCCAGCATGGATGATGTGAAGCAATACACCGCTCAGTGGATGAACAATGTGGCCGTCGGTCACGGTAATATCGGAGCAGGTCTGGACTGGCAGAAACAGAAAGCCCAGCCGGGGACGGCATCTCTGAAGAAAGGCTACGAGCAGCACAATACGGGTGTTTTCCTCTCCGGTATGCAGCAGTTTGATAGCGTGACGCTGGAAGCCGCCGCCCGTAATGATGACAACTCGAACTTCGGCAACCACAGCACCTGGCAAACCAGCGCGGCCTGGGAGTTTATCGAAGGATATCGCTTCATTGCCTCCTACGGTACGGCCTATAAAGCGCCAACCATGAGCCAGATCCACAGTACGAAGTACGGCAACCCGGATCTTAAACCTGAAGAGAGCAAGCAGTGGGAAGGCGGATTTGAAGGCTTAACCGGCCCGGTGAGCTGGCGTGTTAGCGCTTACCGTAACGATGTCGATAATCTGATTGGTTACGATCAGATGAACCGTCCTTACAACGTGGACAAAGCGCGTATCGAAGGGGTTGAAGCCACCGCTCAGTTTGATACCGGTCCGGTAAGCCATCAGGTCTCTTATGACTATGTTGATCCGCGCAATGCAAACACCAATGAAGTGCTCAAGCGTCGCTCTAAACAGCAGGTGAAATATCAGCTCGACTGGCAAACCTGGGATATTGACTGGGATCTTGCATATCGTTATCTGGGCACCCGCTACGACGATGACTTCAGCGGTTACCCTTCTCGCGAAGTGAAAATGGGCGGTGTGAGCCTGTGGGATATCGCAGTTTCATATCCTGTCACCTCTCACCTCACAGTTCGTGGTAAAATAGCCAATCTGTTCGATAAAGATTACGAGACAGTTTATGGCTACCAAACTGCAGGACGGGAATACACCTTGTCTGGCAGCTACACCTTCTGATCCGCGTCCCACTGTGCTGGTGTTTGATTCCGGCGTTGGTGGGCTTTCGGTCTATGATGAGATTCGGCATCTCCTGCCGAATCTCCATTACATCTACGCTTTTGATAACGTCGCTTTTCCGTACGGGGAAAAAAGCGAAGAGTTTATTGTTGAGCGTGTGGTTGAAATTGTCACCGCGGTACAAAAGCGTTACCCCCTTGCGCTGGCGGTCATCGCCTGCAATACGGCGAGTACGGTTTCCCTTCCTGCCTTGCGTGAAAAATTCCAGTTCCCGGTTGTGGGTGTCGTTCCTGCAATAAAGCCAGCCGCGCGTCTGACGGCGAACGGTATCGTTGGTTTGCTGGCAACACGTGGCACGGTGAAGCGTCCTTATACGCGTGAACTGATCGAACGCTTTGCTAATGAATGCCAGATTGCAATGCTCGGATCGGCGGAGCTTGTGGAAATGGCTGAAGCGAAGTTGCATGGACACGCTGTTTCGCTGGAAGAGCTGCGCCGCATTTTGCGCCCCTGGTTGCGGATGCCGGAGCCGCCAGACACCGTTGTTCTGGGATGTACCCATTTCCCTCTTTTACAGGAAGAGCTTCTGGCTGTTCTGCCAGAGGGGACTCGTCTGGTGGATTCCGGTGCGGCTATTGCGCGTCGTACCGCCTGGTTGCTGGAACATGAAGCGCCAGATGCAAAATCTACCGATGCAAATATCGCTTTTTGTATGGCGATAACAAAAGAAACTGAACAACTTTTACCCGTTTTACATCGTTACGGCTTTGAAACGCTCGAAAAACTGGCGTTGTAACACGGTTTTGAGCAAAAAAGAGGCGGTTGAGAGTTTTTTTTTAAAGAGGGGTTGTCAACGTCTGAGAACTCCCTATAATGCGCCTCCACTGACACGGAACAACGGCACACACGCCGCCGGGTCAGCAGAGAAAAGCAAAATAAACGCTTGACTCTGTAGCGGGAAAGCGTAATATGCACACCCCGCGCCGCAGCGAAAACGAAGCGGCACTGCTCTTTAACAATTTATCAGACAATCTGTGTGGGCACTCAAAGTGACATGGATTCTTAACGTCCCCGGACGATAAATGAATACCAAGTCTCAACGAGTGAACACGTAATTCATTACGAAGTTTAATTCATTGAGCATCAAACTTTTAAATTGAAGAGTTTGATCATGGCTCAGATTGAACGCTGGCGGCAGGCCTAACACATGCAAGTCGAGCGGTAGCACAGAGAGCTTGCTCTCGGGTGACGAGCGGCGGACGGGTGAGTAATGTCTGGGAAACTGCCTGATGGAGGGGGATAACTACTGGAAACGGTAGCTAATACCGCATAACGTCGCAAGACCAAAGAGGGGGACCTTCGGGCCTCTTGCCATCAGATGTGCCCAGATGGGATTAGCTAGTAGGTGGGG